>URFD01000001.1 GCA_900547015.1 uncultured Oscillospiraceae bacterium
TATGTACAAAGAAAATCCCGATTTTGTTGTATGTCAAAAATACCCGCTTCGTTATTTTGCATAAGTTTATTCCACATTTCTCTACACTCTACCAGCCCGTTCCGAGCCGTTTTCTTGGTTTTATCCCGATTTCGACCCGTTCGACTCCATTTCAGCCCGTTTCTCTCCCACCCCTCTTTGTCCCTCAGGTACAAAGGTTTTCCTCCCGCGCGCAAAAAAACAGCCGGTCCCTTCGGACCGGCTTTCCCTCTTGTTATGAATTGGTGCAGTAAAAGACCAGCGAGTTCAAAAAGCTCTTGAGCGATACCTTGCCGTGGCTGTCGGAGCGTCCCCGGATATAATCCATCTCCTTGCGAATCTGCTCAAAGCTGTAAATCGAGCCTGCAAAGTCGTGGAAGGTATCGTTGGAATAATCCTCGATGCCCATATTCGCCAGATTGGTCAGCCCCGCATTGACGGCGCGGCGGATGCGCTGCTCCATCGATTTTGCGTTGCCGGGGCTAAATTTGCTGCACAGCTCGGAAACGGTGAATTTGCCCGATTCCGGCCCCTGCTCAATCATATAGTCCACCAGCGTGATGATGTC
This sequence comes from uncultured Oscillospiraceae bacterium, assembly GCA_900547015.1. Classification (GTDB taxonomy): domain Bacteria; phylum Bacillota; class Clostridia; order Oscillospirales; family Ruminococcaceae; genus Negativibacillus. Next base: position 587 of record URFD01000001.1, read on the forward strand.
GCTGCTGCCGCTCTCTCCGATGATGCCCAGCTTTTGCAGAATGGAGCGCAGTCGGCGGATGTGCGGCTTTTCCTCCGGCTGCTCCGAAGCCAGCTGAAGATTCGGCATCGCCACCGGAGCGCTGCCCGAGGCAGGCTGACCGTCCTTGAGGAACAGCGACTGCATCTGATTGAAGGTGCGCCGCATCTGGATGGAGTCGATCACATTGGTCAGAACCCGCACCACCTCGACGCCGTTGACCGGCTTCTGGATAAAGAAGGTGACCCCGCACTCGTATGCCTGTGTAATCATCTCCTTGCTGCTGACCTGCGAGAGCATGATAAAGCTGATGTCCGGATACTGCTCCCGCGCCTTTTTCACAAAGTGGATGCCGTCCATCACCGGCATCAGCAGATCAACGATGACAATGTCCGGCGTCACATACGCTAAATCCTCGAGTGCGTCCACCCCGTTGGAGGCCGTTCCGCACACCTCGCCCAACTTCTTCTGCTGGATGATAATCTTCAAAATATTGCAGACGCTTGCGTCGTCATCGATGAGGTAAATTTTCATTTGACCGATACCTCCACATTTTCTTTTGGAATTTTGATGATAAAGTCGGTGCAGCCGTTCTGGGATTTGACGGTAATGCTGCCGCCCAGCTGCGTTTCCACGATGTCCTTGACCAAGCTCAGCCCCAATCCGCGGCTGACCTGACCGGTCTCAAAATTGATTTTGGTCGAAAAGCCGGGTGTAAAGATGGTCGGCAGATATTCCGGGTCGATGCCGCCGCAGTCGTCATGGACGATGAACAGATAGTCCGACCCCTGTTCCTGCTCGGAAAGCAGCACCTGCGCCGGACGGTCTCCGGCAGCTTCGGCGGCATTGTTGATAAGGTTTCGCAGCACCGACATCAGCCCGTAGTGCTTGTCCGTGTAAAAGTTTTTCCCCAGCGAGGTCTCGATTTTCAGGTTCTGCCCGTAGTCCCCAAACAGGTGGCGGACGCTTTCCTGCATCACCCCGAAAATATCCTTGAGCCACATCCCGCTCTCTTCCTGGTCGTTGTTGAGCGCCGCCGAGATTCCGTTCATAATCAGGTAGTATTCCTTCTTGATTTCGTGAATATCCTTGGCTACCGTCAGCGCCTTCTGCTCCAATGCGCGCGCCCGCGGGTCCTCGATTTGTTCCAGCTCGTTATACAGGCTGTAGGAAACTGCCATCGTCTCCTCGATGCGGGAGGTGTTTTTGTTCATCCAGATGATTTCGCTTTTGAGCTGGGAGGTCAGCAGCAACAGCTTGCGATAGCGGACGTGGTCGTCCTTTTTGAGGATAGACACCCCGTAGGCATCCAGCGCTGTCAAAAAAATCCCCGCCAGCGCCGTCCTGCCCAGCGCAACGATGAGCAGCCGCAGCAGTACATCGCCCTGAAAGGCATTCAAGTCCACCCGCACCACCATCTCCGCCATATTGGAAACAAAGTCGATTCCAATCAGCGGCAGCACCTGACGGGGCCGAAACCGCGCGAAGCTGACCTGACTTGCATACAGCGCAAACAGCCCGCCGTAGCACAGATAGAACACCATCTCCGGCGCATAGGCCATCAGGTCCGGCATCGGGGTTCTGTCGTTGAGCCACTCCACCAGACACCGCACCAGCAGGATTCCCGGTGCTGTGATGAGGGTCACCGGCAGTGCCGGGAAATTTTGAAACAAAAAGGCAAAAATCGGCAGACAGATGACTGCCAGAGAAATCTTAAATCCATTGATGATGAGGTTGATGTTCAGCTGTGCCACCACAATCATCAGCGCCGCAGACACCACAATCAGCTGAATCCGCTGCTTGCTTTCTTCCTTGGACATTGGCGTCACGGAATCACCGCCCTTCCTCTTGTTCAAACTTTGCGTTAAATTCAAAACGAACCCAGCTTTAGATTGACACAAAAACCGCCGCCTGTCAATAACCCGCCCAAATTCTTTTTCTAAAACTGTGCAGTTTCACAATGTCCTGCCCTGCCTTCTGCGCGCTCTTGGCTCAGGGACAAAAATCCTCCCTCGGTCATATCCTGAAATGAAGGGATTTCCCTCACTTCTTTTCCAGAAAGGTTGCGTGTTATGAATCAGGACAATTTTTCCGAACGCTTGACTGACTTTCCCCAGCCCCTGCCCAGCTTCCCCGATGCGGACGGCAGCGCAGGTGCCGTTGTAGACGGCGACGCTCCTCAGCCCCTGCCCAGCTTCCCCGATGTGGATGGCAGTGGCGGTGCCGTCTACCCCGACAACAACCGCCCTCTGCCGCTCCCCATCTTCCCCAGCCCGGTGCCGCCCGTCAGCCAGCCCAACTACCAGCCGTCCAGTAAAATCTGCCGGGTGCGCTTTTTCCATGCCGCTGTGCAGGCAGGGCCCATCAACATCAGCGTCGGCTCCCAGCGTGTCGCCTCCAATCTCTCCTTCGGAAACTTCTCTCCCTACTTCTGCTACTCCGAAGGCTTCCGCAGCATCAGCCTAATCAATGCGCGCACCGGCCGCACCGTTCTGCTCCGAAAGACGGTGGCCTTCCACGCAGGTGACACCCTGACCTTTGCCGTCGTCAACAACGCTTCCAGCGGCGCACTGGAGCTGGTCACCATCAACGACGCCTCCTGCTCCGGCCAGCTCGGCGGCTTCGCCTGCATCCGCATGGCGAACCTTCTGCTGGGTGACACTGCGATGGACCTGCTGCTCCCCGACGGGCGCACCCTCTTCTCCGATGTCCGCTATAAGGAAGCCACCCTTTCCCGCCGCCTGCGTCCGGGCAGCTACAGCTTCCTGCTGGCAAACACCCCCTCCCGCATCGAGCCACGCATCGTCGATGTCGAGCTGGACGACAGCTCCTACCGCATCAGCGAGCGCTATCTGCCCGGCTACGGCGAGCTGGACCCGCTGCTCTCCCTCTCCATGCAGGTGCGCCGCGGCGTGATGTACACCCTCTATGTCATCGGTCAGGCCAACATCGGCGAGATTCAGGTCGTCATCGCTGAAAACTGACGCAAGCCCCGATACGCAAAAGAGGAACGAATCCCCCGATTCGTTCCTCTTTTTTGTTCTGTTCTGTTATTCCGCAACCGTCTGGACAAACTGGCTGTAGTACAGCTGATGGTAGAATCCCTTCTGCTCCAACAGCTGCTCGTGAGTACCCTGCTCGATGATCTGTCCGTCCCGCATGACCAGAATACAGTCCGCCTCTCGGATGGTGGAAAGTCGGTGCGCCACCACAAAGCTGGTGTGGCCCTTCATCATCTGAGCAAAGGCCTTCTGGATTCGGATTTCGGTTCGGGTATCGATGCTCGAGGTCGCCTCGTCCAGAATCAGCATCGAAGGCTTGGTCAGCATGGCGCGTGCGATGCACAGCAGCTGCTTCTGACCCTGCGAGATGTTGCCGCCGTCCTCTGCCAGGATGGTGTCATAGCCCTGCGGCAGACGCTGGATAAAGCTGTGAGCATGGGCAGCCTTAGCCGCAGCGATGACCTCCTCATCGGAGGCATCCGGCTTGCCGTAGGCGATGTTGTCCCGCACCGAGCCCTTAAAGACCCAGGTATCCTGCAACACCATGCCGTACAGCGAACGCAGCGCACTGCGTCCAATCTTTTTGACCGGCTGTCCGTCCACCCGGATTTCTCCCTGATTCGTGTCGTAGAAGCGCATCAGGAGGTTGATCATCGTGGTCTTTCCGCAGCCGGTCGGGCCGACGATGGCAATTCTCTGGCCGGGCTGTACCTTCAGGTTAAAGTCCCGAATCAGCGGATGCTCCTCATCATAGGAAAAGTTCACATGGTCGATTTCCACCGAGCCTTCGCAGCTGGTCGGATGGGTTGCATCCTCTGCGTCCGGCTCCTCGGCTGGCTCGTCGATGACCGCAAACACCCTCTTGGCACTGGCAAGGGCGGTCTGCAACTCGGTCACAACGCCGGAGATTTCGTTAAACGGCTTGGTGTACTGGTTTGCATAGGTCAAAAAGCTCGACAGAGTTCCGACCGAAAATCCGCCGCCGATGCAGGAAAGTGCGCCAAAGATGGCAACCGCCGCATACACCACGCCGTTGACAAATCGGGTGCAGGGGTTGGTCAGCGAGGAGTAGAACTGTGCCTTGGCTCCCACATAGTACAGCTCGTGGTTGATGGCGTCAAATTCCTCCTCGGCACGCTGCTCGTAGCCGAAGGCCTTGACCACCTTCTGGTTGCCCACCATCTCCTCGATGTAGCCGCTGAGCTGGCCCTTGATGGCGCTCTGTCTGCGGAACATATCAAAGGAATGGCGCGCGATAAAGGAAGCCACAAACAAGGACAGAGGGGTCAGCACGACCACCACCAGTCCCACCTTAAAGTTGAGGGTCAGCATATAGCCCAGCGTGATGGCGATGGTGATGATGCCGGAGAACAGCTGGGAAAAGCCCTGCAATAAGCCGTCGGACACCGAGTCGATGTCGTTGATGATTCGGCTGATGATATCGCCGTGGGAACGGCTGTCGATGCAGGAAATCGGAACCTGCTCAATTTTGTTGAACACCGCTACCCGCAAATCCCGCACCGTCTTGTAGGTCACCATGTTGGTGCACAGGGTCATCAGCCACTGGAACAGCGCCGCTGCCGCCGCCACTCCCACCAGCTTCCACAGGATTGGAACCAGCTGCTCGAAATAGACCTTCCCCGGCGCCAGCACATGGTCGATGCCCTGTCCAATCAGAATCGGAGTATACAGGGTCAGGGAAACGCTCAGCACTGCGCTCACCAGTCCTGCCGCCAGATACCAGAGGTGCGGCTTGGAAAAGCTGAGGATTCGCTTGAGGATATCGCTTCTTTTTTCCATATCCATCTTATCTCTCTCCTCCTTTTCCGTCCTCGTCCCGCTCATTCTGCGACCAGTAGATTTCCTGATATTCTTCACACTGCTCCAGCAGCTGTTCATGGGTGCCCTTTCCGGCAATTCTGCCGTCGTCCAGCACCACGATCTGGTCGGCATACCGCACCGTGTTCGCCCTCTGCGAAACAATCAGCACCGTCATGCCGCCTTCCTTCTGCTCCGAAAACCGTGCGATTGCCCGGCGCAGTGCTGCATCGGTCGCAAAGTCCAGTGCGCTTGCGCTGTCGTCCAGAATCAGGATTTCAGGCGCGCCCACCAAGGCTCTTGCGATGGTCAGTCGCTGCTTCTGTCCGCCGGACAGATTTTTTCCGCCCTGCAAAATGATGGTATCCAGACCATCCGGCAGCTTGCGGACAAATTCTGCCGCCTGTGCGATTTCCAGCGCGGTCCAGATTTCCTCGTCGGTGGCATCTTCCTTCTGCCACTGCATATTTTTCCGCAGAGTTCCCGAAAACAGGACTGCCTTCTGCGGCACCAGTCCGATTTTGTGGCGCAGCTGGCTGATCGGATAGTCCCGCACATCCACGCCGTCCACCCGCAGCATTCCCTTGGAGACATCATAAAACCGCGGAATCAGGCTGACCAACGTGGATTTTCCGCAGCCGGTACCGCCGATGATGCCGACCGTCTCTCCCTTGCGAATCTCCAGAGAGATGTTCTCCAGCGAATAGTCGCCGGCATCCGGATAGACAAAGCTCACCTCATCAAAGGCAATCGCCGAAGCGCCTGCCTGTTCCTTCACTGGGGTCATGGTGCGGTTGACAATCGAGCTTTCGGTCTCAAGCACCTCGCTCACCCTCACCGCCGAAGCCGCCGCCTTGGTAAAGATGATGATGAGGTTTGCCACCATAATCATGGCAACCAGAATCTGGTTGAGATAGTTGACAAATGCGATGACCTCGCCTTGGGTCATTCCGCCGACATTGACCCGGAGGCCGCCGAACCAGACCACTGCCACGATGGCAAGGTTGACAATCACGCTGGTCAGCGGATTGAGCAGAGCCGAGATTTTGCCGACCGTAATGGAGGTGTTCATCTGGTCGGTGCTGGCTTCCTCAAACCGTTCCTTCTCCTGCTCCTGACAGGAAAACGCCCGGATGACCCGCACGCCGGTCAGGTTTTCGCGGGTAATCAGCGAGATGCGGTCCAGCTTGCGCTGAATCAGCCGATAGTACGGAATCGACCGGCTCATAATCAGATAGAGCACCAGAGCCACCAGCGGGCCTGCAATCAAAAAGATGCAGGCAAGTCTCCAGTCCAGAATCAGCGCCATCACCGTTGCACCCACCACCAAGAAGGGCGAACGCACCACCAGTCGGATGAGCATTGCCACCGCCAGCTGTAATTGGTTAACATCGTTGGTGATGCGGGTGATGAGCGAAGGGGTTCCAATCTGGTCGATTTCCCCGTGGGACAGGCTGTTGATGTGCCGGAACATCTCCGAGCGCACCACCGTTCCAAAACCTTGGCTGGCACGCGCCGCACAGTACTGGCAAATGAGCGCACAGCCCAATCCCACCAGACCTAAGAGGACCATCACGCCGCCCATCTTCAGGACATAGTCCCGGTCGCCGTTTGCCACTCCCACGTCGATGATTTTTGCCATGACCAGTGGGACAATCAGTTCGAAGATTGCCTCGGTCAGCTTGAAGACAGGCCCGATGAGGACCTCCTTCCAGAAGCGCTTGAGGTATTTTGTAAACTTTAACATTCTTTTCTCATTTCCTCCATTGCATCGTTCATCTGTTGGTGATATGATTATAACACATTTTGAGATAAATAAAATATATTTTATTTCTATGATTCCTATAGCTTTTTTAGATACACCTGCCAAGGAGGTTTTTCCCGATGGATGTCCGACAGCTGCTGTACTTCACCACCATCGTTGAGGAGGGCAGCATCAGCGCCGCCGCCAAGAAGCTCCATCTCTCCCAGCCGCCGCTGAGCCACCAGCTCAAGCTGCTCGAGGAGGAGCTGAACCTTCAGCTGGTACAGCGCGGGCCGCGCTGCATCACCCTGACCGATGCCGGCCGTCTACTCTACAAGCGCGCCCAAAGCATCCTGTCGCTGACCTGGTCTGCCAAAAAGGAGCTGTTGGCGATGGCATCCGGCTACAGCGGAACGCTCCATCTGGGCACTGTCTCCTCCTCGGGAGCCTCTCTGCTGGACTGGCGCATCCCCGAGTTCCACCGACGCTTCCCTCAGCTGAGCTTTGCCATCCACGAGGGCAACACCTTCGAGCTGCTCGAAATGCTCGATGCCGGTGTCATCGAGGTCGCAGTCGTCCGCACCCCCTTCCACAACGAGCAGGTGGAATGTCACTACCTGCTCGAGGAGCCGATGATTGCCGCCGGCGCACCCTCCCTCTTTCCGGCTTCGGCGCCACAGGGGGCGATTTCTCTGTCTGTCCTGCGGGATTGCCCGCTCATCCTCTACCGCCGCTTCGAGCTGCTGCTCACCGAAGCCTTTGCCGAGGAGGGAGCCTCTCCCCAGATTTTCTGCATCGCCGACGATGCCCGCACCGCCATGATGTGGGCAGAGGCAGGGCTTGGCATCGCGGTGGTTCCGCAGTCCGCATGGCGCATCATGCCGCACCAGAACCTGACCTTCCACGAGCTGGCCCAGCCAAAGCTGACCACCCGCATCGCTGCCATCTGCAAAAAAGGGGAATATCTCACCGACCCTGCCCGCAGCTTTCTGGAGCTGTTCTGCGAGCCGGAGCTTCCCCACGCTTAACATTCCGACCAGATTATCAGAGGAGGAACCCTACCATGCCCCAGATGTTTTCGTACAATGTCCTGGTCACCCTCGACCGCAACTACCTTTCGGTACTGACCACCATGCTCTACTCGCTGTCCCAGTCCGACCCCAACGGTGTCTTTACCGTCTATGTCGCACACGACAGTCTGACCGACGAGGACTTTCTCCGGCTCAACACCGTCATCCCGCGCACCGAATTTGTCAATGTTCGGGTCCCGCAGGAGTCGCTAGCAGATGCGCCCATCTCCGACCGCTATCCCCGCGAGATGTACTACCGCCTGTTTGCCGCCCAGTACCTCCCCGAGCAGCTCGACCGCATCCTCTACCTCGACCCGGACTTGGTGGTGCTGCACTCCCTGCGTGAGCTGTACCAGATTGACTTCGGCTCCTGCCTGTTTGCTGCCGCCTCCCATATCGAAAGCCGCAGCTTCCGCCGCTTTAACCAGCGCCGCCTCCACCTCGGCGAGCAGGACCGCTACATCAATTCCGGTGTCATGATGATGAACCTGAGCCTCCTGCGCACCGAGCAGGACCCTCAGCAGATTTTCCGCTTCATCCGCCAGCACCGCCGCACCCTTCTGCTGCCGGACCAGGATGTTCTCAATGTCCTCTACGCAGGGCGCATCCGCTTTCTGGACCCGCTCATCTACAATCTGGGCGACAAGTACCTGCGCCTGCACAACCTGCACCAGCCGCGCGGCAAAAAGCTCGATTTGGATTGGGTTCGCCAGCACACCGCCATCGTCCATTTCTACGGGCGCAATAAGCCTTGGAAGGATGGCTACCGCGGCAGGCTTGGCAGACTCTATCAGGAGGCTGCCGCTGCGGTCCCCTCCGAGGAGCAGGCATAATCTCAATTTCAGAACAGCAAAAAAACCGGGCAGACGGTTCCTTGGAGCCATCTGTCCGGTTTGTTGTTTTTGGGGGAAGTGCGGGGTGCTGTCGGGTGCTTACTCGTCCAGCTTGAGCACCGCCATGAAAGCCTCCTGCGGAACCTCCACCGAGCCCAGCTGACGCATCCTCTTTTTGCCTTCCTTCTGTTTTTCCAGCAGCTTGCGCTTACGGGAAATATCGCCGCCGTAGCACTTGGCAAGAACGTCCTTGCGGAAGGCCTTGACCGTCTCGCGCGCGATGATCTTTCCGCCGATTGCCGCCTGAATCGGCACCTCAAACATCTGCCGCGGGATGTTCTCCTTGAGCTTCTCCGCCATCTTGCGTCCGCGGGAGTAGGCACGGTCGGCATGAACGATGAAGGACAGCGCATCGACCACATCGCCGCTGATCATAATATCCAGCTTGACCAGCTTGGAGACCTGATAGCCCGACATCTCGTAGTCAAAGGAGGCATAGCCCTTGGTGCGGGATTTGAGCGCATCAAAAAAGTCATAGACAATTTCGTTGAGCGGCAGCTCGTAGTGCAGCTCCACACGGTCGGTGTCCAGATACTTGGTATCCTTGTAGGTTCCTCTGCGCTCCTGACACAGCTCCATGATGGTGCCGATGTAGGAGGCCGGTGCAAAGATGCTGGCTCTGACATACGGCTCCTCCGCCGATTCGATGTCCGACGGGTCGGGGTAGTTGGTCGGGTTGTCGATCATCATGGTGGTTCCATCGGTCATGTTCAGCTTGTAGATTACGCTCGGAGCGGTGGTGATGAGGTCGAGATTAAATTCCCGCTCCAAACGCTCCTGAATGATTTCCATGTGCAGCAGTCCCAAAAATCCGCATCGGAAGCCAAAGCCCAGCGCCTTGGAGGTCTCCGGTTCAAAGGAGAGGGAGGCATCGTTGAGCTGCAATTTTTCCAGCGCATCCCGCAGGTCGGGGTACTTCGCGCCGTCCGCCGGATAGATACCGCAGAACACCATCGGGTTGACCTGACGGTAGCCTGCCAGCGGTTCCTTGGCCGGTGCATCCGCATGGGTCACGGTGTCGCCGACTACGGTATCCTTCACGCTCTTGATGCTTGCGGTGATGTAGCCAACCTCTCCGGCAGACAGGCTGGAGGACGGGACCAGAGTGGTCGGACCCATGCAGCCGACCTCCACAATGTGGAATTCTGCGCCGGTTGCCATCATGCGGATGTCGTCGCCGGGACGGACAGTGCCCTGCATCACGCGGATATATACGATAACGCCCTTGTAGCTGTCGTAGTAGGAGTCAAAAATCAGCGCCTGGAGCGGAGCGTCCGGGTCGCCGGACGGAGCCGGGATGTCGGTCACGATGCGCTCGAGCACCTCGTCTACATTCAGTCCGGTCTTGGCCGAGATGCGCGGTGCATCCAGAGCCGGGATGCCGATGATGTCCTCGATTTCGTGGCAGACCATATCCGGGTTGGCGCTGGGCAGGTCAACCTTGTTGATGACCGGCACAACCTCCAGGTCATGCTCGACCGCAAGATAGGTGTTTGCCAAGGTCTGTGCCTCGATTCCCTGAGAGGCATCCACCACCAGCAGCGCACCCTCGCAGGCAGCCAGCGAACGGGAAACCTCATAGTTAAAGTCCACGTGTCCCGGAGTATCGATTAGATTGAAGTCGTATGTGTGTCCGTCCTTGGCGGTGTACTGGGTCTTGACCGCACGCGCCTTGATGGTAATGCCTCGCTCACGCTCCAGCTCCATGTTGTCCAGCAGCTGGTCCTCCATCTCACGCAGAGAGATGGCCTGGGTCTTTTCCAGAATACGGTCAGCAAGGGTGGACTTGCCGTGGTCGATGTGGGCGATGATGCAGAAGTTGCGGATACGGGAAATATCCTTCTGCTGGTTGTCTGCCATGGGATCTCACCTTTCTATTATAAAAGAATCGTTTCTGCTTGGAATCAGTACTTTATTATAGCACATCGTCTGGGTCTAGGGCAACGAAAAATTTTTGCCTTCCCCCTACAAAAAAGGACAGCACAGGCCTCCCTGTGCTGTCCTGCTTTTATATCCCGTGCTTGACGCGGTCGTGCTCCTCAGCGCGCTTGGCGTTGTTGAAGTGCTCGAGCGAGCCGACCAGATATCCGGTGATGCGACGGATGCGCTCCATCGGCTGTTCGGGGGTTTCCTTCCTGCCGCATTTCGGGCACTCGTCCCCGATGATGCCGGTATAGCCGCAGGCTGGGTCCCGGTCTACTGGGTGATTGATCGAGCCGTACCCGATGCCCGACTCCTTCATACAGCGCACCAGCTGCATAAATGCCTCGATATTCTGGCAGGGGTCGCCGTCCAGCTCGACATAGGTGATGTGACCGCCGTCGGTCAGCGCATGGTAAGGCGCCTCCAGACGAATCTTGTCACAGGCGCTGATCGGGTAATAGACCGGGATGTGGAAGGAATTGGTATAGTAGTCCCGGTCGGTGATGCCGGGAATCGAGCCGAAGCGCTCCCGGTCGATTTTGACAAAGCGTCCCGACAGGCCCTCCGCCGGGGTAGCAATCAGCGAAAAATTCAGTCCTGTCCGCTCTCCTGCCGTCTGCATCCGCGCGTGCATATGACCGATAATCTCTAGTCCCAGATTCTGGGCGTACTCGCTCTGCCCGTGGTGCTCGCCAATCAACGCCACCAGCGTCTCGGCAAGCCCGATGAAGCCGATGGTCAGCGTGCCGTGACGCAGCACCGGAGCCACCTCATCGTCCGGGCCGAGCTTGTCCGAATCCATCCAGACGCCCTGCCCCATCAGGAAGGGGTAGTTGAGCACCTTTTTCTGCCCCTGAATCCGCATCCGGTCCAGCAGCTGTCGGACGACCAAATCGATTTTGGCATCGAGCAGCTCAAAAAACAGGTCGAGATTCTTGCCGGCCAGCAGGCCCAGCCGCGGCAGATTGATGGAGGTGTAGGAGAGGTTGCCTCTTCCGGTCGTGATTTCCCGCTCGGGGTCATAGCGGTTCGCTGCCACACGGGTGCGGCAGCCCATATAGGCAACCTCGGTTTCCGGGTGACCCTCCCGGTAATACTGCAAATTAAACGGCGCATCCAAAAACGAGAAATTCGGGAAGAGCCGCTTTGCCGAAACCTCGCACGCCAGCCGGAACAAATCGTAGTTGGGGTCCTGCGGCTGATAGTTGACTCCCTCTTTGACCTTGAAGATATGGATTGGGAAGATCGGGGTTTCCCCGTGTCCCAGCCCTTCCCGCTCTGCCAACAGGATGCTGCGGATGACCAGCCTGCCCTCCGGCGAGGTGTCGGTGCCGTAGTTGAGGGAGCTGAACGGGGTCTGTGCTCCGGCGCGGGAGTGCATGGTGTTCAGGCTGTGGATGAGCGACTGCATCGCCCGGTAGGTTTCCTCCTGCGTTTCCTGCTCGGCGTGCCGATGTGCAAAGCGCTGTGCCTGCTGTGCCTGCTCCTCGGTGCAGCCCAGCGCCGCAGTCAGCTGCTCCCGCTCTGCCCGGTCGTACTGCTCGTTGTCCTCCAAGCGGGGAGACAGCCCCTCCTGCTCCAGCCGGTCAAACAGCTCCGCCAGCTCGCACGGACCGTCACACAGCAGCTCACACGCCTTTTCCAGATTGCACCGATAGCTGCTGCGGTAGGTCTTTCTGACGCCCGGCGCCATGTCGAAGTCAAACTTCGGTACACTCTGACCGCCGTGCTGGTCGTTCTGATTGGCCTGAATCGCCGTATAGGCAAGCGACGCATAGGCTGCGATGTCCTCCGGCTCGCGCAGATAGCCGTATCCGGAGTTAAAGCCGCCGTCGAACAGCCGGGTCAGGTCGATCTGACAGCAGGTGGTGGTCAGCGAAAAAAAGTCCAAATCATGAATGTGGATGTCGCCGCAGTCGTGGGCGCGCGCGTGCTCCGGGTCCAGCACGAACATCTCGTAGAACGCCTTCGCACCCTCCGAGCCGTAGCGCAGCATGGTGCCCATCGCGGTGTTGCCATCGACATTTGCGTTCTCCCGCTTGACGTCATTCTCCGCCGCACTCTTAAAGGTCAGGTCCTCGTACACCTTCATCAGGGCGGTGTTCATCTCCCGCACCCGGGTTCGCTGTGCGCGGTAGAGGATGTACTCCTTGGCGGTGCGGGAGTGTCCGTTCTCGATCAGCACCTTCTCCACCATATCCTGAATCTGCTCCACCGTCGGCGGCTGGTCCTTGGCGGTGGTTTCCTCCAACCGCTGCTCCACCTGCTGTGCCAACCGTTGAGCCGTCTGATAATCCTTGCCGCCCACCGAGGTCGCTGCCCGAAAGATTGCCCGGGCAATCTTCTCGACGTCGTAGGCTGCATGGCGTCCGTCGCGCTTGATGATAGTGTCGATCATGAACATTCTCCTTTGGCTTGCAAACATAAAAAGAGGGCGCATCCTTTGTGCCCCATGCCTTTATTGTAGCCGGGCTGCCGCCGCAAGTCAATGAGGCAAAGCTACGAATTGCCCTGCGCCCTGTCCTGTCCCGAACACAATATCTGGTAGAAGCCCCTGCGCCCGATTCGGACTTTCCCACCAGATACGGACTGCGCCGCCCGACACCCGTCCCCAAATACTCCTCCCTTTCCGACAAGGATTCCCCTTGATTTTTGGTCAGTTTTTTGGCGACTTTCCCTCTTGACAGCCTAACGAGTGTCTGCTGTCCCGACTGCAATCCTGTGCGGTTTGTGGTTCTAACGAAGCTCTCCTCCCTCTCCTGCCGGCGCCTTCGGGCAAAGCACACAAAGGCATTGTCCCCAAATACCAAAAAAGGGGAGCCCGGCTTTTGCCGGGCTCCCCTGAGTTGATTCGTTATTGCTGAAGGGTTGCGATGATGGACGGAACAAACTGCTTCTTGCGCGAGACCATGCCCGGCAGCAGCAGACCATCCGCCGGAATTTCTTCCAGATGGTTCGACTGCTTGAGAATCTCCTCTGCCCGTCCGCCGCAGCACAGCACGATACTGCTTTCCTCGATGATGTTGGTCAGCAGGAAGAACAGCATGGTGGACGGGTCCTTCTGGGCCTTCTCCCGCATCAGCTCCTGAAGCGCAGGAACCTGCTGACGCAGTCCGGCATCGCTGACCGAGGTAATCTGTCCAACGCCGAAGTTGGCTCCGGCAGTGGAGAAGGTCTTGTAATCCTGATAGAAGATTTCCTCGATGGAGCGGGAGGACAGGTCGCTGCCCGCCTCAAACATCTGCTGGGCATACTGCGGGATGTCGATGCCGGCAATCTCTGCCAGAGCCTGTGCCGCCGCCTCATCGGCCTGAGTGCAGGTCGGGGAGCGGAACATCAGGGTATCGGACAGAATTGCCGAGCACAGCAGGCCCGCGATGGAACGCTCGATGGTCACGCCGCTTTCGCAGAACATCTGGTAAACGATGGTGGCAGTACAGCCGAGCGGCTGGTTGCGGAAAAAGACCGGGTTGATGCTCTCCAGACCACCCAGACGATGGTGGTCGATAATCTCAAGAATATCGGCGCTTTCCACGCCGTCCACTGCCTGGTTCTTCTCGTTGTGGTCCACCAGAATGACCTGCTTCTTTTCGGTTGCCAGGAAGGAGCGCTTGGAGATTTGACCGATATAGCGGCCATGCTCATCCAGCACCGGGAAATAGCGGTGGCGCTCCTTGGCCATGACCTCCTTGACATCGTCGGTGTAGTCCTCCAGCGAGAAGGAAAGGATGTGGTGGGTGGTCATGAAAAAGTCGATTGGCATACTCTGGTTAATCAGCCTTGCCACAGTGTAGGAATCGTAAGGGCTCGACAGGATGATACAGCCCTTGTTCTTCGCCCGTTCGATGATTGTCTCGTTCGGCTCGGAGCTGGTACACAGGATGATGCAGGAGGCTCCCATCTCGATGGAGAAGAACTGCGATTCGAAGCGGTTGCCGATGACGACCATGTCGTGCTCCGCCACATAGTCCACCATCATCTCGGGAGTGTTGGCGGCGATGGTCACCCTGCCCTGTTCAAAGGTGCCGCTGATGTCGCCGCAGATGACCTTTGCCTCGAGCACCCGCACGATGTTTTCATACGGGGTCTTTGCCTTGGAGACGATTCGATTGTCATAGACGTCCATATCCGAGGCCGCGATGTTGGAGATGGTGATCAGTCCCTGCGCGCAGCCCTCCTCGTCGGTGATGCAGATGGTGCTTGCGCCGTTTTCCTTCATCAGGCTGTAGGCCTGCTTGATGGAGATTTTGCCGTCAACTGCCGGCATCTCCTTGATTTCCATGTCACACACGCGGGTGCGGACATCCGCAAGATACTTCGGAGCCGGTACCCCGAAGTAGGACAGGGCGAAGGCGGTCTCCTTGCTGACCTCTCCGGCGCGCTTCGGCGTGTATTTTTTTCCGGTCAGCTTCTGTTTGAGGTCCGCGTAGGCGATGGCGGAGCAGATCGAATCGGTGTCCGGATTCTTATGACCGATGACGATGACTTCTTTCTCGTGATTTAGGTGCAATTTTTTCCTTCCTCTCTTATTGATGGTTGAGCGGCAGGGCCGTTCTATTTCGCATCAATCCCTCAGGATTTCTAATCTGAAGCCACTATACCATAAAAGCCGCCCTGATACAAGGCTTTAGTTCGTTAAAGTAAAAACAATGCCTGCCTTTCTCCACTCTGCCAAAATCCCCGGCTCTCCTCTTTACGGAAACGGGTGGATATGCTACAATACTTTTATCTGTTCACCGGCCTTGGCGTCCTGATTTTGACGCCCGATGCCGGAGAAATTTTCTCTACAGGAAGGAAATCGTTTTATGAGCTCGAATCTTATCATCACCTGCATCCTCGTTGCGCTGGTTGCCGCTGTGGTCGTTGCCTGGTATCTGGGCAAGAGCGTCCGCTTCTCCAAAGGCAACTACGGCAAGAAAACCGTCAAGTCTGTCCTGCGCCGCTATGCCGCGACCCACAACTTCAAGCTGTTGGAAAACGTGGAGATGGAGCTGGACGGCAGCAGCCAGACCATCGACTTCGTTCTGGTCGGATTTTTCGGCCTGATTTTCGTCTCCGCGCTTCAGGGCAAGGGAGATTTCTACGGGGACTTCAAGGAGGAAAAATGGACCTTTGTGGATGAGGAGCAGAGAATCCGCTTCAACAACCCGGTCATCGAGATGGACAAAAAGCTCGAAATGTTCCGCCGCATCATCGCACAGAAGAAGGTTTACAACCTGAAGGTGGACACCGCCATCGTGGTGGTCAGCACCAAGACCGATGTGCCGATGTATCTGAGCAACGTTCGGGAAAACAACCCGGTCATGAATGTTGAGCAATTCAGAAAAATGCTGGGCAACGAAAAATATGAGCGCGACAACAATGTCGATGTGGATGCCGTCTGCAAGGTTCTGCGTGAGCTGAAAGGGAACTAGGCAGCAAAACAGGGCAAAACAGAATCGGGCATGAAGGCCGTTTGGCTTTCATGCCCGATTTTTTGTGGAATCATATCCTGTTTTGGGGGCTCTCCGGTTAAGAGAGGTTGAGCTTTTCCGGAATATAGCGTTCGACGATGCGCCGTGCCGACTCGTTATCCTCCAGCATGAGCATCACGACATATCCGCCGCGCTCAAAAATCACCGCATTTTCTGCAATCTCGGTCGAGTTGTAGACATCATAGTTGGCAAATTCACGGGTGCGGCTGTCCTTGCGCTCCTTGAGCTGTGCCAGCACGTGCTCCCGATAGCTCTCTCCGTCCTCATTTTTTCCTTCCTTGGGAAGGATGATATAGACATCGTCCGCTCCAAAGTCCCCTTCCACATAGCGGACATAGGCTTCCTTGACATCCTCAGGGTCCAGCCCGACCACTGTTTCCAGCTGTTCGGCGGTTGGCTCCACCAATCCGATGCGTTTGCCAAGCTCCTGATAAATCTGTTCAATCGCCTTTTGGGGCGATGCGGTACGGGTCTTTTTGCGGGTCTTGGTTGTCTGCTGCTCCTCTGTGCTGGGAAGCGAGGTATCCAGCGCACTGCATCCGGTCAGCATCCCGACACAGAGCATCGCTGCCAGCAGCAGCGCCAGTATCCGTCTTTTTTCCTGTTTCATCTGGTTTTCCGTGCCACCTTTCCGGCGGCGGCATCCTGCCGCCTGTGTGTATCCAGCTTCCATTATAAGCGATTGGCAAAATCCGGTCAAGCATCGGTGCCCAGCATTTGCCAAAAGTTTACACCTGCGGGGAATTTCCCTTCGGATTTCCCGGGAAATATTCGGAAATATCCAAAAGTATCTCGGAAATGCCCGAAAACAAGGTCATCTTGTGAATGGGGATCGACCGATTTTGGTTGACTTATGAACAGTTAAGGCTTAAAATAAAGGTGAACTCTATCTGTTTTGTACACATTTTACCAAACATTACGGACGCCTTTGGCGCTGACCGCATAACAGAAAGGATGACGTGCAGTGAACTATCTGGACACCTATCAAATCTGGAAATCGAAAAAGCTGGAAGACCCGGACCTGATCGCCGAAATGTCGGATATCGAAGGCAACGAGCACGAAATCAAGGAACGCTTCATCAAGATGCTGGAATTCGGGACCGCCGGACTGCGCGGCGTCCTCGGTGTCGGCACCAACCGCATGAACATTTATACCGTCGCTCTGGCAACTCAGGGCATGGCGGACTATATCAAACAGCAGTACGATAACCCTACCGTCGCCATCGCATACGACAGCCGTATCAAGAGCGACCAGTTTGCCCGTATCACCGCGCGCGTTTTTGCCGCTAACGGCATCAAGGCCTATCTGTTCCGCGAGCTGATGCCGACCCCGACCCTGTCCTTTGCGGTTCGGGAGCTGCATTGCAGCGCCGGCATCGTCATCACCGCCAGCCACAACCCCTCCCAGTACAACGGCTACAAGGCCTACGGCGAGGACGGCTGCCAGCTCAACCCGCAGGCTGCTGCCAAGGTCATGGAGCTTGCCAGCAAGACCGACATCTTTGACGGGGTCAAGCGCATCTCGTTGGAGGAGGGTCTGCGCACCGGCATGATTGAGTACATCCCCGACTCGTTGGTGGACCAGTATCTCGACCGTGTATTTGCTCTGCGTGTCAACCGCGACCCTGTCACCGAAAGTGATTTAAAGGTTGTTTATACTCCGCTCAACGGCACCGGCAACAAGCTGGTTCGCCGCATCCTCAACCGCATGGGCATCGAGCATCTGGCGGTGGTTCCCGAGCAGGCGCTTCCGGACGGCCATTTCCCGACCTGCCCTTACCCGAACCCGGAGGAAAAGAGCACCCTTCAGCTGGGCATCGAGCTGTGCCGCAGATGCAACGGCGACCTTGTCCTTGCAACCGACCCGGATGCTGATCGTGTCGGCGTAGCAGTCAAGCACAACGGCGACTATGTTCTGCCGACCGGAAACGAAATCGGCGTGCTGATGCTGGACTACATCGCTCAGCAGCGCATCGCACAGGGCACCATGCCGAAAAACCCAATCGTGGTTCGCTCCATCGTTTCCACCCCTCTGGTCGATGTCGTGGCAGAAAGCTATGGAATTCAGGTCGTTACCGTCCTGACTGGCTTCAAATACATCGGCGAGCAGATCACCCTGCTGGCGGAAAGGGGCGAGGAGGACCGCTTCCTGCTGGGCTTTGAGGAGAGCTACGGCTATCTGACCGGCGGCCATGTCCGTGACAAGGACGCTGTCAACGGCTCTATGATCATCTGCGAGATGGCAGAATTTTATAAGAAGCAGGGCAAGACCCTCATCGATGCTCTGGAGGACATCTTCCGCCGCTTCGGTGTTTATGCTGCCCGGGTCAAGGGCTACACCTTTGAGGGCACCGACGGCATGGACAAGATGGCCGGCATCATGAAGCAGCTTCGTGAAACACCTCCGCAGGAGTTCGGCGGCTTCCGGGTTTTGACCCGCGCCGACTACCAGTCCTCCAAGCGGGTTGACCTTGCTTCCGGCACCGAAAGCACCCTCGACCTGCCTTCCTCCAATGTGCTGGAATACGGGCTGGAGGACAACCTCAAGCTCATCATCCGTCCATCCGGAACAGAGCCGAAAATCAAGGTCTATCTGACCATCGTGACCAACGACCGCGACCAAATCGATTCCATCGCCGAGCGTCTGTTTGAAAGCGCCCAGCAGTGGATGAAGTAGCGCCATTTTTTAAGGGGCACCTGCAAAAAAGCAGGTGTCCCTTTTCTGATTTCCTTGGTTTTTTTGGTCTCATCAACTAAAAAATTTGTTTTCTTCACCGAATCTTTCTAGCGGAAAACTCCACAAAGTCTCTTGCAATTCGTCCTTGGCTTGGTATAATAAAAAAGTATTATCAAAAACAGCATAAAAATGCGTGTGTTTTTTAGAAAAGGATGGGTGTTATGAAGAAATCGTACGAGATGGATATGTGCTCCGGTCCGCTCTTGAGCAAGATTTTAATCTTTGCCATTCCGCTGATGCTGTCCGGTATCCTCCAGCTGCTGTTTAATGCCGCCGACATCATCGTGGTCGGACGCTTTACCGGCAGTGAAGCACTTGCCGCAGTTGGCTCGACCAGCGCCTTAATCAACCTGATCATCAACCTGTTTATTGGAGTCTCGGTGGGTACCAACGTTGTGGCTGCCCGCTACTACGGTGCGCGGGATGCCGAAGGGGTTAGCCAGACCGTTCACACCTCCATGCTGGCAGCATTGGTCGGCGGCGTCATCCTCATCTTCCTCGGAATCTTCCTGGCCCGTCCGATGCTGGACTGGATGGGAACCCCTGAGGATGTCATCGACCTGTCGGTATTATATATGAGAATTTATTTTGTCGGAATGCCTGCCCTCATGGTCTACAACTTTGGTGCGGCAATCCTGCGCGCCATCGGTGACACCAAGCGTCCGCTGTACTTCCTGACCTTTTCCGGCGCAATCAATGTAATCTTTAACCTTTTCTTTGTCATCGTCCTGAATCTGGGAGTTGCCGGTGTTGCACTTGCCACCATTATTTCCCAGGCAATTTCCGCCATCCTGATTCTGTTGTGCTTAATCAAAACCGAGGGTCCCTGCCATCTGGATTTAAAACAGTTGAAATTCCACCTCAAGCCCTTCAGCGATATGCTCCGCATCGGTCTGCCCGCAGGCTTGCAGGGTGCGATTTTCAGCATCTCCAACGTGCTGATTCAGTCGTCGGTCAACTCCTTTGGCTCGCTGGTCATGGCAGGCAACACCGCCGCCGGCAACATTGAGGGCTTTGTCTACAACTCGATGAACTCCATTCATCAGACCTCGCTGAGCTTCACCAGCCAGAACATGGGCGCACGCCAGTACAAGCGTGTAGACCGGGTTCTCGTACAGTGCCTGATGGTCGTTACCGTGGTCGGTCTTGTGATGGGTGTCGGCGCCTATGTCTTCGGCGACAAGCTGCTGGGCATCTACTCCTCCGACCCGCAGGTTATCGAGTACGGCCTACAGCGAATGAGCTTGGTCTGCGCCACCTACTTCCTGTGCGGTCTGATGGATGTGCTGGTCGGCAGCATCCGCGGTCTGGGCTACTCCATCATGCCGATGCTCGTTTCGCTCACCGGCGCCTGCCTGTTCCGCGTCATCTGGATTTTCACCATCTTTCAGGTCGAGCGCACCCTGTTCTGCCTGTACATCTCCTACCCGATTTCTTGGATTCTCACCTCGAGCATCCATCTGATCTGCTACCTGTGCGTCCGCAAGAAAGCCTTTGCCAAGGCCGAAGCCGCCGCTGCACAGTCCAGCGCTGTCGAAGCTGCCGCCGAGGTATAAATATCATCGCTTTTGCGCCTTTGGGAGCCCTTTCGTGGGCTCCCTTTTTGGTTCGATGCGCCTGCCCATCCCTGCCCTTTGCGAAAATGGATTGATTTTCATACCAAGATTGTTTATAATATAGAAAACGGAACGACCGCTCCTGCTCTCTTTTCCCGGACAGGAGCCGAGGTCTTCCAAAATAAGGAGGAATTTTTACTATGTTAGTCTCTGCAAAAGAAATGCTGGACAAAGCAAAAGCCGGTCACTATGCAGTTGGCCACTTCAACATCAACAACCTGGAGTGGACCAAAGCGATTCTCCAGACCGCTCAGGAGAACAACTCCCCTGTCATCCTCGGCGTATCTGAGGGCGCAGGCAAGTACATGGGCGGCTACACCACCATCGTTGGCATGGTCAACGGAATGCTCGAAGAGCTGAACATCACCGTTCCGGTTGCTCTGCACCTGGATCATGGCAGCTACGAAGCCGCAAAAGAATGTATCGCAAAGGGCTTCTCCTCCGTTATGTTTGACGGTTCCAAATACGGCATCGAAGAAAACATCGAAAAGACCAAGGAAATCGTTGCTCTGGCTCACTCCAAGGGCATCTCTGTCGAGGCTGAGGTCGGCGCAATCGGCGGCGAAGAGGACGGTGTTCTGGGCGGCGGCGAAATCGCAGACCCGAACGAGTGCGCAAGCATCTGCGAGCTGGGCGTTGATATGCTGGCTGCCGGCATCGGCAACATCCACGGCGTTTACCCGGAAAACTGGGCTGGCCTGCGTCTGGACGTTCTGGCTCAGATTCAGGAAAAGACCGGCACCATGCCTCTGGTTCTGCACGGCGGCACCGGCATCCCGGACGAAATGGTAAAGGATGCAATTTCCAAGGGCGTTTCTAAAATCAACGTCAACACCGAGTGCCAGATTGTATTCACCGCTGCTGTCCGCAAATACTTCGAGGAAAACCTCGACCAGCAGAAGAAGGGCTTCGACCCAAGAAAAGTTCTGAAACCGGGCGTTGAAGCAATCAAAGCAAAGGTAAAAGAGAAGATGGAACTCTTCGGCTCCATCGACAAAGCATAATCAAACAAGTTCATCAAAGCAGGGAAACTTTGTTTCCCTGCTTTGATTTTTTAGACAAGGAGGAACCCTATGTTATTTTCAGCCAAAACGCTCCACCTTCGGGACGGGCAGCAGCTGCTCCTTCGCTCTCCCCGCGCCCAAGATGCCGAGCCAATGCTCGATTATATGCGGCTCATCTACTCCCAAACGCCCTATCTCCTGCACTACCCGGAGGATTTTCACAAGACCGCGGAGCAGGAGCGCAGCTTTTTGGAGGGAACGCTCAGCTCTCCCAATGCCGTCATGATTGTCTGCGAGGCAGACGGAGAGATTGTCGGCACCTGCCAGCTGAACCTCAACCAGAAGATTAAGACCCACCACCGCGCCAGCATCGGCATCTCTTTGGCTCAGAAATACTGCGGGCTGGGCATCGGAACCGCACTGATGGAGGAGCTGATTTCGATTGCCCACCAGCACGGAGTAGAGCAGCTGGAGCTGGAGGTCTTTGAAGGCAACGAGCGAGCCATCGGCCTCTACCGAAAAATGGGCTTTGTCCAGGTGTGCGCTCTGCCCGATGCCATCCGCCTCAAGGACGGCCGCAGCCTTGCCCTTTTGACCATGATCAAAAAATTGCCAAACAATACCGAGGAATAATTTCCCCGGTATTTTTCTTTTTCTGACAGCGCCTTCCGCCCTTCTTCGGTTGATTCGTTCTCAAAATCACGCTATAATAAAAGGAGCACCATCTCCCGGGTATATCCGGACGACCGCAGTACACACTAACAGGGAAGTTTTTTTCTCACGGAGGTGTGACACTTTGGGTCAAACAAACCACACAAAATTATCCGACAGCCAGCCGCTTGCCTGCTCCCAAGAGGAGGAGGAAGCAAACGAGCTGGACGAGCAGACCGACCAGATTATCCAGTCCGGCTCGGTCACCATGACAAAAGCCAAGCACATCATCCACTGCCTGACCATCGTTGGGCAGATTGAGGGGCACTATATCCTGCCTCCCCAGAATAAGACCACCAAGTACGAACACGTCATTCCGCAGCTGGTTGCTATTGAGCAAGACCCCTCCATCGAGGGACTGATGATTCTGCTCAACACCGTCGGCGGAGATGTGGAAGCCGGGCTTGCCATCGCCGAGCTGATTTCCGGCATGAAAAAGCCCACCGTTTCGCTGGTGCTGGGCGGCGGCCACTCCATCGGCGTTCCGCTGGCCTGTAGCGCCAAACAGTCCTTCATTGCTCCATCCGCAACGATGACCGTCCACCCGGTCCGAATGAACGGTCTGGTGCTGGGCGTCCCGCAGACCCTCTCCTATTTCGACCGGATGCAGGAGCGCATCGTCCGCTTTGTCACGGACAATTCCCGCATCTCCTCGGAGGATTTTCGCCGTCTGATGATGAACACCGGCGAGCTGGTCATGGATGTCGGCACCGTCCTGGACGGGGAAAAGGCGGTCGAGGAGGGACTCATCGACCATCTGGGAGGGCTCAGTGAAGCCATCTCCTGCCTGTATGCCATGATTGAGGCAGAGCATCCGGACCGCTCAAAGGAGGCTGCACAATGATTCTCCACTCTGTTGTCCCAACCAGCGTCATGCAGCAGATGATTGCCGATTCCCGGCTCTCGGAAGCTGTCCCTTGTGTCCAAACGATTGCACTTTCGCCCCTCTGCACGCTGGAGGGCACGCTTTGCGACGGCGGATTTCGGGTCAGCCGCCTGATTTCCACCAATCCGCAGGACTATCTTTCCCCGGACCTGATGCCCGGCAGCATCCGTCCTGTGCCGACCCACCCCAAAATATTCTGAATCTTCCGCAGTCGGGCTCTGCTCCGACTGCTGTCCATACCGGAAACCTGTGTTCCCGTGACATCAACGACCCCGACAGGAGGAATCTTATGGCAACCAAAAAAACATCTTCCCGCAGCAAAAGCACCACCCGCTCCCGCAGCGCTGCGGCATCGGAAAAGGAGCGCAAGAACCGCGAGCAGCACTCGCGCCAGCAATTCTGGGCCATCGTGGTCTTTGCCGTTGCCATCTTCATCATGGCAACCACTTTGATTGAAGGTCAGAATGTCTGGAACTGGATTCACAATTTCTTTCTGGGAATGTTCGGCTGGAGCGCCTACCTGATTGCTCCTCTGCTGTTCTACATCGCCATCATGACCACGCTGGACAAGCCCATCGGCTTAGTCGGGCACAAGGTCTGGCAGTCGATGCTGCTCATCTGCCTGCTCAGCGGAGCCACGCAGGTGTTCGGCCTCGGAATTCCCAACGGTAACCTCATCGAAAAGTTCCTTTTCCTCTTTCAAAACGGCATCGACGGACACGGCGGAGGCGCTGTTTCCGGGCTGTTCGGCCTGCCTCTGCTGTACTGGTTCGGCATCACCGGAGCCCGGGTCACGATGGTGCTGCTCATCTTTGTCATGGTGATGGTGCTCACCGGCAGCACCCTGATTGGTCTGTACCAGTCCGCACAAAAGCCGGTCAAAAAGATGGAGGAGGTCTATGTTGCCCACTCCGAAATCCGCAACCAGCAGCGCCAACTGCGGCAGGAACAACAGCAGGAGCGCCGTCCCTTCAACATCAATATCCCCGTAGCTGACCCCGAACCGCCCGAGGAGCAGGATTCGCTGCTGACCGACTCCGAGGGTCTGCACACCGACAGCTTCCTTCATGCCAAGCGCAAAAAGGAAGAGGAGCTAGACCGACTGCGTCAGGCACAGGAGCAAACCCAAAAGGACCGTGCTGACTGGCGCGAAAAGCTCGCTCAGGAGCGTGCCGAGCAAAAGCGTCTGGAGGAGGAGCGTGCAAAACAGCTCTCCATTCCCCGCAGCGAACGGGAGGAGCCGCTCTCGGAGGGCGACTTCTGGCTTCCTCCGTCCGATTCTGACGAGGAGCCGCTGTCCTCTCCTTATCTGGATGACCTGATTGACCGGGTCGCCAGCGGAAAGCCCTCCCTTGCCCGTGAGGACCAAGCGGTACTCAACACCCTGAAATCCAATATGGTGGACCCGACGGTGCGTGCTGTCGTCGATTCCGAAAACTCCCGCCGGGCCATGAAGATTTTCGAGGAGGAGCTCGGCGATGTTCAGCAAACCGGACTTTCTTGGGAAAACGCACCCGAGGAGGATTTGGGGGACGGCTTCCTTACCCCGGAGATGATTCACTTTGACCCGGAAGCCGCCATACATCCCGACTGCTCTGACAGCCAGCCGGAGCCGCCCTGCCAGACCGCCGAATTTTTCCAGCCTATTTTGGAGGAGGAACCGCCCGAGCCGCCGGTCATTCCGGAGGAAGCCTCGTTCTGTCCCGAGGACATCACCCTCGAGGACGAGCCTGTTGCTCCCGCACCAAAGCCGACTCCGGAGCGTCGAACCTCCCCGCACGAAATCATCGAAGTTTCTGCCGACGACATCCGCGCTCAGGGCATGGATTTGCAGGGCGCCTCCCACAGCATCGACCGGCCTGAGCCGGAGCCCGAAGAGCCCGAATACATCAAGCCGCCAATCAGCATCCTCAACGAGGTCGAAAAGCCCAGCGAGCAGAATCTTCAGGAGGAGCTGCGCTCCAACGCTGAAAAGCTGGTCAACACCCTCCAGAGCTTTGGAGTCCAGACCCGCATCATCGATATTGCCCGCGGACCTGCGGTCACCCGCTATGAGCTTCAGCCCTCTGCCGGCGTCAAAATCAGCAAGATTACCAACCTCGCCGACGACATCGCACTGAACCTTGCCGCCTCCGGTGTCCGCATCGAAGCCCCGATTCCCAACAAGCCTGCTGTCGGCATCGAGGTTCCCAACAAGGTGGTCAGCACCGTCTCGATTCGTGAAATCATCGACTCTCCCGAATTCCAGCAGGCCAAAAGTCCGCTGGCTGTGGCGCTGGGTCGAGACATTGCCGGCAAGGTCACCGTAGCAGACCTGGCAAAAATGCCGCACACCCTCATCGCAGGCTCCACCGGCTCGGGTAAATCGGTCTGCATCAACTCTCTGATTGTCAGCATCCTCTACCACTCCACCCCGCAGGAGGTCAAACTGGTGCTCATCGACCCGAAAATGGTCGAGCTCGGCATCTATAACGGCATCCCGCACCTGCTCATTCCGGTTGTCACCGACCCGAAAAAGGCGGCCGGCGCTCTGTCGTGGGCAGTCAACGAGATGCTCAACCGCTACCAGCTCTTTAAGGATTACAGCGTCCGCGACATGGCAGGCTTCAACCGCGCCGCCGAGAAAAACGGCTTAAAGCCCATGCCGCAGATTGTCATCATCATCGACGAGCTGGCAGACCTGATGATGGCTGCTCCCGGCGAGGTCGAGGATTCCATCTGCCGTCTGGCACAGATGGCGCGTGCCGCCGGAATGCATCTTGTCATCGCCACCCAGCGCCCGTCGGTCGATGTCATCACCGGTGTCATCAAGGCCAACATCCCGTCCCGAATCGCCTTCGCAGTCTCCTCCCAGATTGACTCGAGAACCATTCTGGATTCCAGCGGAGCCGAAAAGCTGCTCGGCCGCGGCGATATGCTCTTCTCCCCGATTGGCTCCTCCAAGCCAACCCGCGTCCAAGGCTGCTTTGTCACCGATGGAGAGGTCGAGCGCATCATCGAGTTCATCAAGCAGACCACCCAGCCGCTGACCTACGACGAACAGATTCTCGCCGAGATTGACCGCCATGCCGTTTCGGACAAAAAGAAGGGCAGCCGCGACAAGGATGACGGCGGCGGCTTCGAGGATGAGGACGAGATGCTGCCCAGCGCCATCGAGATTGTTGTCGAAACCGGACAGGCCTCCACCTCCATGCTTCAGCGCAAACTCAAGCTCGGCTATGCCCGCGCCGCCCGACTGATGGATTCCATGGAAGAAAAAGGGGTCATCGGGCCTTTCGAGGGCAGCAAGCCCCGTCAGGTTCTCATCACCAAGGAGCGTTGGATTGAGATGAAGATGATTTCCGCCGCCCGTGCGGAGGACAACCGCCGCAATTATTAGATTTTCCCGTATTCACCTTTTAAATCCCCCACCTTTGTGGGGGATTTTTTTCTAGCCTTTTTTCGGAAAAACACAGTAAAAATAGGTCTTGCCGCTCTGGTTGAGCTGGCATTTTTTTCCGTCCGGCGGATTGTTGCTGTGGTTGGTCACTCGAAAACCCTTTGCCTCCAGCGCAATTCCCTTGCTGCATCCCAGACTGCTCATCATCCCCGCATACAGATTGACCGGCCCCGACGATGATGGAACCACCATCGACTCACCGGACGCAAAGACGACCCCGAATCCCACCGCCTCCTCCAGCGTGATGGTTCGGGTCGAGCTGCCGTCCCCGGTATAGCTGCCGACGATTACGCCCGCCTTTCCCAGCTGCTGCCGCTCCTCCTCTGTGATATGCAGCTTCGATTCGATATGCTCCTGAAACTTCGCATCGATTGTCTGATTGTCAAAATTCACATCCTCCATCTTGGGGTGGTCTGTTCCCACAAACCGATTTAAACCCAGATAGTTTGTCTTATAGCTGCTAGACATTCTGCACCTCCTGCCACTGCTCTGCACCCATCATTTCCAGCTCGGACCAGCTCTTGTCCAGTCTGTCCAGCTGTTCAAAGCTTCTGTCCAAAGCATCAAATTCCTCAAAATTCAGTCCGCCGGTGACAAAGTCCGCCTCCAGATGGGCAGGCATCAGCGCAGAAAAGGCCCGCTTGGCCTCATCCAGCGTCATGCTGCTGTCCGCCATCTCCTGCGCTGTCACCGTGATTTTCTCCTCCCCGGGCATTTCTTTGACTGCCGCTCGGATGCCCAGCGCACCCAGCGCCCGTTCCAGTCCCTCCCGATGATAGTCGTTTGGGCTGATTGCCAGCTTGCTTTGGGCAATCCTTCTCCTGCTCTGGATTGGAATCGCAAGATTAACCGGGATCGAGAGCATCCGCTCAAATTCTGCCAATCGCTTCGGACTGCATCGGTCGGGCAGAAGATTCTGCTCCACCGCTGCGATTTGCTCCTCCAATGCCTCCAGCACACACAGATAGCCTTCCAGCTCGCACTCCACCAGACTGCGCTCTCCCTGCGCCAAACGGTAGATTCCCAGCGAGCGCATCCGCTCCATCATCTGTCTGCGGCAATTTCCCATCACAGTGCCTCCCTCTGCCGTTGTGCCATCTCTCCGATTTGAATTGTACCTGCTGTAAAGATTTCCTTCTCCTGCGGATAGCTGTCCTGCGCCGGAGCCAGCACACGGCAGTTTGCAACGCCCGGACAGGATAACAGCTCCCGCACCAGAAGCGCCGGGTACAGCGGCTGCCCGATTTCAAAGGTTTCCAGATACTGCTTCCAGCGCTCCTGACACTGCTGACAAACATCTGCGATGCTGTATCCATCGGCTGCCGCAATTTCCGCCGTCAGGGTCACCGGACGCTCCACTGCCTGCTCCACGCTCAAATCGACGTTGATTTCCTTCTTCTTTGAAATCTGCTCCTGCATCGTCCGCAGTAGCTGCTCATCCACCCCGGGGCCATAAACGACCACTCCGACCGTTCCTCGGCCCTTGTGTCTGGGCAGAACCCTTGCCGAGCGCACCCCGGCATAGCTCATCGCACACTGATGATAAAATGCACCGTTGGTTCCGTTGGTCACCATGCGGTAGCTGTCCATCAGGCGCTGTCGCAGGGATTGGTCACTTTCCGCGTCCTCTCCTGCGGTCATGGGACTCGGGTTGTTCACCGCCGCAATTCCCTGCACCGGGCTGATGATCACACGGAGCATCCCTGCCGCTAAA
This sequence comes from uncultured Oscillospiraceae bacterium, assembly GCA_900547015.1. Taxonomy (GTDB): domain Bacteria; phylum Bacillota; class Clostridia; order Oscillospirales; family Ruminococcaceae; genus Negativibacillus. The sequence continues at coordinate 28,636 of URFD01000001.1, forward strand.
TTTCCCTTTTTCCCTGCCACCTCGCTGCATACCGGAACCCGAACCTCGGTCTGTCCTCCTGCCAAAACCGCTTCCTGCACCGTAACAAACCGAAGCTGGCCGCTTCCTCCGGTCAGGGGTGTTCCCTTCGGAATCACAATGTCCTCCGCCGCAGGCACCGTTCTGGAAAAGACCACCTCTCCTCGGGCAAAGCTCGCAGGCTTTCGGCTCAGACCGCGCGCCGCCGCATGACGCTCCAATGCCTCTCCGCAGGCGGTCTGGGCAAATGTCTGCCGCTTGACCTCCTCCAGCTGACCCTTGAGCATCGCCAGCTGCTCTGCCAGGATTTTCAGCCGAACCCCAATATCCGAAGCATCGTCCGCCTTCATCCCGGTCAGCTCCTCGTACCGACTCTGCATCTTCTGTAAAAATTCTCCCATGCCTTCCTCCACCATGCTTCCCTCCTTAACCATTCAGCTCCCATTCCAGCCGAAACCGCTCCTCAACTTCTCCTTGACAGCACAGCTCCAGCTCCAAAAACAGGCTTTCCTCTCTGCGCTGTGCCTTCGCCGACAGCACCCGCACCTCTTTCAGCTCCAAAAGTGCCTCCTGTGCATATTCCAGCGCCAGCTCCTGCAAGCGGCCCGGCTCTCGGTTGCCCGTTCCCAGCTCATACAATCGACTGCCCAGCTCCGGGTCCAGCGCAAAACGTCCCTTCGGCACGGTCAGCCGAATGATGGCCTGCTGGATTTTCTCCGCTGTCCCCTCTGCCTGCTGTGGATAGCCTCGATCGTCCCGCCTGTGGTCGCCGTGATATAACACCAGATCCATGCTCTCTCCTCCTTACTCAAACACCTTGCCGTTGAGCAGGATTTTTCCGTCCGCACACAGACGAATACTCGCTCCTCCTGCGGAGCGCAGCAGGATTTCTCCCTCCTGTAATTCAGGCTGTCGCTCCTGCACCGCTCCCAGACAGACCTTGTTTTCTCCCACCGACAACAGCAGTAGCTCCTCATCCTTCATCGGTCTTGCATAGATTCCGTACGGCGCGCAGACAGCTGCCGCCTCCATGCCCTGCCGTGTGCTCACAGCGCGCAGTTCTTCCTCCTTTGCCGAGGATGTTCTTCTTGCCAGCCACATCGTTTTTCCACCTCTCCTGTTTCTATTCCAGCACCAGTCGGCTCACCGCTCCGGATTCCCGGAATCTCAGCTCTCGCTCCACCAGATTTCCCCGGAAATACTGCCCGGTTCCCGGCACCTCCAGCAGCACCTCGCAGCCCAGCTCCCAGTCTGCGATTCCCGCCAGCTCCACCTCCCAGCGAACTCTCCCGCGCATCGATTCCTCCAACCGCAGCCCGGCATCCACACTGGTTTGCGCCCACTGCGCCGATGGAATCAGGCATCTTCTGCGCCGGATGTGCAGCCGTTTGGCCTCGCTGTTGTCGATTCCGCTGCTGTACCGTCCCTGTCCGTCCCGCACCAGCACCTGAGAAATCACCTCGCTGCGCCGCACCGTTTTGCTCATCCGCAGTACTGGCTCCCGGGAGGAGATGACCCTTCTGCCTCTCCCCGGCAGCAGGAAGCGCACCGTCCTTCCGTCCAGATAGGGGCGCAGCTTCACCGCTCGCTGACAAAATCGGCTGAATGCCTCCCATTCGCTGACTCCCTTGCTAACCTGATAGTGTTCCAGCACCGCCGAACGCTCCAAGTTTGCGGTAAATCCGTATGGTCGGATGTGCCGTTGGAACATCTGCTCCACCGAGATTCTGCTGTATTCCTGCGGAATGGCCTCGTTGTCCAGCAGAACCGCCCCTTCCGAGCGTCCCCACAGCGTCAGCCGACGGCCCTGCGCTCCCATGCTCACAATCTGTCGGTCGCACATTCCGCAAAAAATTCTTCTGCCGTCGTACAGCAATTCCAGCTCTGCGATTTCTTCCTCCCAATCGCTCCCAAGGTCGGTCAGCACCACCGCACGCAGGCTGTCCGCCGGGGTGTCCACCGAGCTGATGCAGGAAAATTCCGTCACCAGCTCCCGCCGTCTTTCTCTGCCGTCCGGGGTCCATGTCCGAATCTGTGCCTGCTTCATCCTTCTTTTCTCTCCTCAATAAACCGAAAGCGGTACCCGATGACCGCCTCTCCGCCGCTGCCCGTCATCTGCAAGCTCTCCAGCACCGCGCGCATCGGCTCCAATCCGGCTCCGCTGAGCACCCCGCTGCCACCCTCCATCAAGGCGCGCAGCTGGGCAAACTGCTCCATCGCATCCTCTCCGAACAGCTCTCCCTCTCCCTGCACCTCGCTGAGTCCCGAACCCAACTGCTGCAAGCTCTCTCCAAAGCCGCAGCAGACTGCGGATGCCGTCCGTTTTCTGTGGAGAACCACCAGCCTGCGCGGATTGTTCCGAAAGGTATATTCCTTAAATCGCAGATTGGTCATACAGCCACTCCTCCATTCCTCTGCCGTACCGCTGGGCCAGCCGTTCCAGCTCGTCCGAAATCTCCCGAATCGAATCTGCTCCTGTGCTTGCGGCCTCGCTCGGCTCAAACAGCTCCTGCTCCTCCCTCACGAGGATGGTTTCTTTCGGTTCTCGCAACTCCTCTGCGCTCCGAGGCTGCTCGCGCACCTGTGCCTGCTCCCTCTCTTGGAAGCCATCTCGACTGCGCTCCGTCACCGTCCGCTCCGCTTCGCTTTGCATCTCCACTGCGTTCTTCTCAAGCCGACCGCCCTCATACACCCTGCGGTTTTCTTCCAGCTTTTGCCTTACGATTTTCAATTCTCTCCGCTCCCGCCTTCATACCGATTCTGATACTGCGCGGCAAGCTCTGCAATCCTGCTCAGTCCCATCTTTCTGAGCACCTGTCTGGCATCCTCAAAGGCCCTTTTGCCGCCTCGATTCAGAGCCAGAGACAGCAGAGCCGCGTTGCCTGCGACCGCCCACAGACAACGCTCCTCCTCTTCGCTGATTGTTCCGCAGATGTCCTTGAGATAGACAAACGCTTCCTGCGCTCTGCCGTCCAGCTGTAATTCCTCCGCCGCCGACAGCCCTCTCATTCTGTACCTCATCTGCCCATCTCCTATAACTTGATTCTTCTGCTTGCCACCAAGCTCACCTTTTCCAGAACGACCTCTCCCACCGAAGCCGCCTGTGTGATGTCCGCCCACTCGCATCCGGTGTAGATGATCTTGCTGTCCGGCAGTACGATGACCAGATTGAAGCCGCTCAGCTCATAAAAGTCGATTCCTTCCTTCTGGTTCAGGCACACTCTGGACAGCTCAATCCAGTGCTTGACTCTGCCGCCCACCGTGCCCACCGGCTCTGTGCTGCCAAAGGCCTCGATGTATCGGCTCTCCCTCGAGGATTTCACTCGGTAGCTCTGCGCCGCCGCCACCTTCCGACCGTTTACCTCCAAATAAATGTCCGCGCTGGTCGGGATTGAAACCAATGCCATCCTCATCCCTCCTTAGACTGTGATGTGTGCGGTCAGATAGATTTGGCTGAGCACCGCCGCCAGATGGAATTCCAGCTCCACCACGCACACCGTCGGGTCGCTCTCCTCCGGATAGACCACCGGCGGCTCAAAATCCACCAGCACTCCCTGCTGCTTCTTTTCATCCAGCACCACCGCCACCTGCGAGGAAATGCTGTCGGGGCCAAGCCTTCTTCCCGTTCCTCTCAGCATCCCTTCCAGCCTTTCCCGCACCGAGCGGATGATGTCGTCAATCATCAGCACCGTATTCACCGAAGCAAAGGTTCTGTCCGCTTCTCCTGCCGTCATGGTTCGGGTGGTCACACAGCGGATACACTCCACTCTGCCTGCATTTTCTTCCAAAGCGGTCACACCGCCGCCCAAAAACTGCTCCACCTGCTCCTCGCTCAGGCTTTCCACCGTCTCCAGCCCAAGCTCTGCTCCGCAAAAACTCTCATCCGGCTCTGCCGTTGCCAGCATCGCCGCGATTGCCGCGGCCGCCGCCAGTCTCGAATCCTTCGCGCTCTGCGCACACAGCACCATTCGCTCGCTGTTCATCTGCTTTGCCGCCGCAAGGGCTTTTTCCGGTAGGATTGCCCCGACGCCGATTCGCTCCTTCTGATTCTCCGAAGCCTCCTGCACCTTTCGGCACAGCAGCTGCAAGACCTCCTCCTCACAGCTGCCGCACATCATCACGCCGCTGCGCTTGATTTCGCACAGCCTGCCGATAGCATCGGTATATTCCTCGGTGGTCGGTTTCCTGCCGTCGATTGTGATTGGCACAGCATATACCCCTGCCGCACCGCCCTCCAACAGCACCCTGCACACCTCGCAAAAATCCTTTCCCGCTCCCTGCTCGGAAAAATATTCTCTCAGCTGGGCAAGCGAGCTCAGCTGGACCACTCCGCCTGCCGGCAGATGTTTTCCCTGCTGTAAGACCGCCGCACCGCAGTAAAAGGCATAACAATCCTGTCGGCTGTGCGGCCTGCTGATAATGTCATACCGGGAGTACACTCCCGGACGATAGCTCTTTTTCATCGGCTCTCTCCTTTCCTGATAATGCGGAAACCCTCGGGATACGGGCCTTCCGTTCCCGGCGCCTCACCGCTGATGACCCACTCGCAGCACAGCTTCACCGGCAGTACCACACCGTTCCAATCCTTTTGCCAGACTGCCTCTGAGCATTCGATTTGGGTCAGTTTCAGCTGCGGGTGAAACAGCAGTCTCTGCGCGCACCGCTCCCACAGCTCCCAACATTCCTCTGCACTCGGACAGCACAGCGACAGCTTGAGCCACACCTGTGCGAGCCGTCCTGCCTTCTGCTGTCCGTCATACAGATTTCCCAACCCCAGCGGGGACAGCCCCACCTTCTGGATTCCCAGCACCGCCAGCCGTCCCAGCTGTGGATTGGGGCGCATCCGGGTCGAAAAGGCGGTTCGCACCTCCAACTCCGGCTCGCCCTGCCGAAGCACCTGACGAACCTGCTCCAGCATCTGGAGAAACTCACCCATCTGCTCGGCCTCCTTCCTGCACTCGGGAAGCGATTCCCCACAGATATGCGGCATCCTTCCCCCAAAACACCGGCTCCATCCGTTCGAGCAGGTAGCTTGTGCCGCCGCACTCAAACACCACTCCGCGTCTGGCGTGCTCCTCCTTGTCTGCTGAAACAAGGACCAGCCAACGCTCCGGCTCGCTTCGTCCGGCCTCGCCCGATTGCAGCACCCCTGTCCGCTCACGCATCGGGTTCAGATAAGCTAAAAAGCTCCCGGTCGGAAACTGTACGACCCTTCCACACTGTCGAATCAGCCGCCCGACCACCTGCGCTGTCTGCAAACCACTACACTCCTTTCAGGCAGATTCCCTGCGAATCCATCAGGTCACCCACCATCTCCATCAGTTCCTTTCTGGCCTGCGCACCGTCGCTCTGGGTAAAGGAAATATCGCCCACCCGAACCGCCGAGCACACCGTTCCCTGAACCGTCTGAAATCGGTGGTTGGCTAGAGCGGCACAGGCCAGTGCCAGCCGCTGTTCATGCTTTGCTGGATCGACGCTCGGCCTCAGCCTACCCTTCAGGTCCTCCCAGCAGGCCAGCACCAGCGGCTCCCACTCCTGCGCTTGTTCCGCCTTCAGCCCGCTGACCAGACAAAAATCCTTCATCAATAACCGTTCGTCCATACGCTTCCCCTATTTTCCCAGCACCTTGACTGCCTCTGGGAAGATTTTGGAAAATCCTGCAATGGCAGTCACCGCCGCACGCTCCAGCTGGCAGTCGATGAGCTTGTCATATTCCACCTGAATTCCGCCTGCCTGTACCTTTTCCAGCGCATAACGCTTGTCCAGACCGATGATGCAGCCCTCCGGCACTGCTGGGGATACAAACAGCTTCGCACCCAGCGGAGTGGTCAGACAGCCGGTTGCCTGAAAGTTCAGTCCGGTCTCCGGATTCTGTAATTCCGGAATCTGCAAAATCTTCAGCATCATGTCCGGGCTTGCCAGCATTACGTTCATCTGATACTCTCCAAAGCTGCCCCAAAGGTTCAGCAGGTCGGTGTAGGTCAGCTGACCGGCATTAGCCAGCTTCACCCTCTGTGCCGGATTGTGGTTGCCGTCACCCTCCATCAGCACACGAACCGCGTCCTGCAACTGTGCCTTGCCGATGCATGCGCCAATCTGCTTGAGTGCCACCGTGAACAGATCCAGTCTCTGGAACTTGATTGCCTCATAGGAGGCCACCATCATTCTGCCGCGTTTTTTCAGCTGGATTAAGCTCTCCTTAAGTCGGATGGTCGTCTCCGGAATAAAGCCGCCCTCCTCGATGACCGACGGAGCATCCTCCTCCCAGTTCGGGTCGGACACGATTGCGCGGTAGTCCATCCCCTCAATCTCGGTCTGCGCCGCGCAGATTTCCTCCAGAATGTGGTTGGCATCCACGCCCTGCTTCACCGCACGGGAAACATACTCCGGAAACAGCGCCGCACTGTCCGATGTCGCAAAAAACTTCTGCAAACGGTCGCTGTCCTGACCGGACACCTTGATGTCAAATCGCTTGAGCTGTCTCTGAAAGGCATCATAGCCGCCAAGCTCGGTTCCGTGGTACTGCTCGCTCGGGTCCAGACGCTCCAGACATTTGGAAAAGCCCTCCGCTGTCTTGTAAAAATCCTTGGAAATATTGATGTTCTGATAGTTGTACTTCATCGTTCACTTCACTTCTCCTCTTCCTGTATTTTGGCAACCATGGCCTAAAATAAAATTCCTACATTTTTTGCGGTTGTGTTGACCTCTGTTGCCAGCACCTCACGGCCGCTCTCGGATAAAACCGCATCCGCCTTGCTGTCCGCCGCCAGCTTGATAAAGCCCACCTGCGGGTCGCTGCCGGAATAGTGCAGCACCGCAAAGCCGCCGGTCTGAACCAGTGCGTGCTCTCCTCTCATCGAGCGCACCACCCCTGCAAATTTTCCCGAAGCTGCCTTCTTCACCGTGTTGTCCGCGCACATCACAACCAGGTCTCCCGGCTCCGCTGTGCCCTCGCATTTCATCGTGACATACTGGCTGTTAAAGCCCTGCATACAAATTTCCTTCATTTGCTCTCCTCCTAAATGATGAATCTCTTGTCCGAATCCTGACCGCCTGCTTTTTCTTCCTCCCAGCCGAACTGCGATGCCTTCAGCCTCTGCGGACTGCGGCAGAGCATCTGTCTCAGCGCCTTCATCTGCTCCACCGTCATCCCATCCAGCATCTTGGAAAGGGAGCGGTTCACCGCCTCGTCCGGCTCTCCCTTTGCAAAGACCTCCTGCATTACCTGTCGGCGGGCGCATCTTCTGGTCTGCTCGCAGTCCTCCATCAGGTTTTTCATCCTGCCCTGTAACTGGCAAACCTCCTCGCAGCTCAGCCACAGTCCCTGATTTCTTCCGGCTGCCTGCCACAGCTTTTCCACGCTGTCGCCCGTTCTCTCGCCCAAGCTCTTGATGACGCCTGCCGAGCGCTGCGCCGGCACTGCCACAAACGACCACTCATAGGCATCTGCCGCCCCGTGCAGAACGGTGCAGCACAGTTTGCCGTCATACACCTCTCCGGGAATATGCTCACAGCCGTGCTGACCGCGCTCTCTGCCGCAGATGGAGCATCGTCCGCCCTGCACACTGCACCCGACGCTCACCTCTTTTTTGATTCCCGCCTCGATTTCCAGAATCAGGTCGCGGTTGCGTTCGGTTCTCACCATGTACGCCTTTGCCACCAGCGCACAGTATGGCTGACCCAGCAGGTTTGTTCTGCCTTCCTCGCGCTCTACCCTCGCCTCATAGATTCTCGCCTGCTGATTTCGGCTCACCGCCTCGTGGTCACAGATGCCGGTCTTGCCGACAAACAGCCCAGCCAGCTCCTCCAGCGTCTGCTCGTCGAACTGCTCCCACTCTCGGTCTACCTCGTTGTCGCACAGCACCACGCGGAAGCAGTACAGCTCCTCCTCCTGAAATTCCCTTCTGGTCAGGCGGTTGATCTGCTCCAGCTCCTCCTGACCCAGCTTCATCTCCCTGCACAGCAGGTTTCCCGACTTGCTGCATCTCATCGTTTTCCTTCCCCTTTCTTCTCCATCGCCTGCTCGATCTGTCTGGCCTGCGCCTGTAGCAGTTGGGCTCTGGCCTGTTCCACCTCATCGGTAATGCTGACCGGTTTCCACTTCACCTGAATTTCTCCGCCCAGCCCCTTGAGCGCCAGATGATATCGGCACACCTTCAGGATGACCGAGGTCAACAGCTGTCGATAGCTTTCCAGCTCGCTTGCCAAAATTTCCGCCTGCTGCTGGCTCATGCGCTCGGTGGTGGACCAGCTCAGTCCCAGCACAAACGGTGGCAGTCCCAGCTTCGCCACAATCTGTTCGAGCATCTGACGCACCGGAATCTGGCTGTCGATGATCTGATTGTCCGCACCGATTACCCGAATCCCCACATCGCCCACCGCTACAAAGTCCCTTGTCTGCTCTGTGTCCATCGTCTGGGACCACTGCTGCGCCATTTCCTGGGCAATTTCCCGGGCATACGCTCCGTCCACATTTCCCTGCGGATGATAGGTCACCGCAAAGCGCAGATTTCCCATCCGCTCAAAGTTCTGTCCGATGGACTGATAGATGTTCAGCAGGATGGAGGTCACAAACGGCAACCCCGACAACAGCGACCGTCCCCGCACCTCACCTGCCGCCGGATTCAGTGCGCTGAACACGATTCGCTCCGGGTGCTCCACCGGCTGCTCGGTCACTCCGTCCGGATAGCTGTAAAACTGCATCCCGGTCGGCTCCTCGCCGCGCTTGACTAAAATCCTCTTGAGCGGGATGTTGCACAGCGCCCCGACGCCGTCCCCGTCCCAGGTCGGAATCATCTCTCCGGCTGCATTTCCGTAGGTCAGCAGGTTGTCCAGATAGCAGCAAAGAAACTGCTCGATTCCCACCGATGCCGGGCCCACCTGAACATTCCTGCAAAACAGGTCCAGCTCCTTCTGAACCTGACGGTCGTCACACTCCACCGAAAACGGCCCCACCAGCCGAATCAGCTTGCTGATGGCCGCATCCACGATCGGCACAGCCTGCCGAATCTGGTCAAACAGCCGGTTTTCACTCTCGTCCAGCAGTCCCAGCCGCTCCAGCCTCCCAAACGGGTCGGTGTGGATTTGTCCGCCCTGCACGCTCTGCGCGGCTGCCGGCGGCTTCTCCCGACCCCGTTTCCTTCTCCACATCGGTCTTTGCAAATTCCTCATCCTTTCCTCTGGCTTCTGCTGTGTGCCACGGCAAAAAATCCGCCTTGGCTTTCTCTGCAAACCTCCATCGCAAAATATCGGATGTCATCCATCGCGTGGTCGTTCTCCTTGACTGGCTGGTCATTTCCCAGCCCCTCGTTCCATCGGTATAAGGAAAACTCCCGCAGACTGTCCGTACATCCCGCACAGAACTTCAGCCGTTCCTCCTGTAGCAGTCGGGACACCAGCTGGATTCCCTCCACCACCTGATTCTTTGCCGGAACCACCCGAAACCGCCCGTGCCGACGGATACATTCCATCATGCTCGCCGCGCTCGGGTCGATGATGACCGCCTCGATGACCGTGTCGCCGCACAGCCGTTCCAGCTCGGCATAATATTCCTCGTCGGTTTTGCAGACACCCTGCCTGCGTGCATCGTGGTAATACTCTCGGATTCGGTACCACCTTCCTCCGCTTTCTCCCCACAACCCCATCGAGCAGGGATTCATCGTCCCGTAATCGCACGAAACCCAAAATCTCCTGCACTGGGGCGCTTGCTCGACCAGGTGCTTCTCTCTGGAAAACATCGGGTACACCAGCCCCTGCGGACTGCACCACTCTCCCAGCACAAAGCGCTTGTAAAAGCTGCCGCTGTACAGCCGCTCATACCGCTGCCGCATCTGTCTGGACAGCGAGGGGTTGTCCTCCATCCGAAAGTGCAGATAGCACAGATTTTTTTCCTCTCTCTTCTGAATCCACTCGGTGTAAAACCAATGGCCCGGATGCTCCGGATTGCAGTTAAACCACAGCCTGCTTCCTTCCACCGAACACCGCGCGGCAGCCTGCTCCACAAACTCCCGCTCCTGCAAGGCTGCCTCGTCAAACAGCGCACCGCCCAGCGTCATTCCCTGAATCCTGCCTGCGCTGCCTGCGTCGTGTCCCGAAAACAGGTAATATCGGTTGCGCCGCCCCGAAACACTCAGCTCCACCCAGTTTTCCGAAACCTTCTCCTTCCAGCCAAAGCCCAGCTCCTCCAGCAGTGGTCGCAGCGGCTCCAGCAGATTGCGTTTGACACCCGCTATTGTCTTGCCGCACAGGGCAAACTGCTTTCCCTCCATGCTGCCCATGCTCCATAAAAAGAAGGAAAGCCCCATGCAGATGGTTTTTCCGCTCCTCACCGCCCCGTCGCAGATGATACCGTCATACCCGTAATATCGGCTCTGCGGCAGCCACCAGCTCATCAGCGTCCGCTGCTTTTTGCTCAAGTTCTTGATTCTTCTGATTCTTCTCCCTCCTGTGCGCTCTGCTGTAAGGCTGTCAGCAATCCCTGAAATCCGGATGCGTCCCGTTCCTCCTGCTCCATCTGGGCAAGCCTGATTAACAGCTCACAGGCCTTGAGCTTGTCCCAAAACTGATACTCCGCCTCTTTGCCCTTGTATCGCTCCACCGCAAACCCGTCCGTGAAAGGATTTCCGTCCCGGTCGATCTGCGGCGCCGCAAACAGGATTCTGCTCAGTCCTGCCTTGGCTGTCTGAGCCGCCGAGCTTTTTCCCAGCAATCGGTTCATCCTTCTCAGCTGTGCCTGAACCCTTCGCTGTCCCAGCAGAGCCGCTCCGTTGTCCATCCCGATTTTCTGGGCTGCCAGCTGTGGGTCTCTCGTCACAAAGCACCAGTAGGCAAACTCCTGCGCCTGCTCCTTTTCCAGTTCCAATTTTCTCTCCCCCCTTTTTGCCCTTGCACCTATCCCCATTTTTTCCGCAAAAATTGCCCCGAAAAGGGCAATAACTACACATTTTCAAAAAATTTTCTTCCCGGATTTCCCTCAAAAAAGGGCAAAAAAAGAGGAGCCGCCTCCTTTCGGAAGCAGCTCCTCTGCACACACCCGGACCTAGTCCAGGATATAAATATTCACATTTCTTCTGCCGTTCAGGCAGCTTTCCAGATAGCTGTCATAATACAGGTCCACATCGATGATATCTCCCAGCAGAGCGGTTCCGGTGTCTGCCGCGATGGCAAACCCGTACACAAAGCTGTTGTCCGGGCTGGTAATATACATCTTGGTTCCGTATGGGATTTCACCCGGATGCACCGCCACATAGCCTGCCGACAGTGTCTGTCCCGAAGCGCCCCATGCGCCCTGTCCGGCGCTGTAGCCGGTTGCCACCTGATTGGTCAGCACCTTGCTGTACTGCACCGGCACACCCTGCTCATCCAGCTCGATGCCAAAGTCCAGCGGCGAGATTGCAGCCTGCACACCTGATGCACCCACCAGACGGACTTCGGCTACCGGCTCCTGCAAAACGGTCTGGGAGACCACCTTCTGCTCCTGTACCTCACCGTCCACAATTTTCTGCTCATAGACTACCTTCTGTCTCCCGTCCACGCCGTACCACAAAACCTGCTGCTGTCCCGGACGCAGCAGGGAGCTCAGCCGCTCCTCCACCGGGTGCTCCAGAATTTCCTCCTGCTCCACCCTGCGGGTTTGTGCATTGGCGCTATTGACGCTCCGCACAGATTCTGCTCGAACCTCCGTGCGCTTCACGGTCGGGCTCTCGGATTCCTGCGGTTCCGGCTCCACCGGTTCGATGGACTCCTCCTCCGAACCCAGATAGCTGCCGGCAAGCTCCTTGGCAAGCTCACTTACCTTCGAAAGCTGCTGCCCGTTGATTTCCAAAAAAGTACCTGCCAGCAGCGAACTTCCCAATCCGGTCGAGCCTGCGGTGCGTCCGGTAAATTTGCTCGGGTCTGCCGATGCGGTCAGAATATCGCCCGACAGATGGATTCGCTCCGCCACCGTCATCTCATCCAGGTTCTGTTGTCTGCTGCTCAAGGGAAATACCCAAAAGACGATTGCTGCCATCGCTGCAGAAAGCACACACGTCATGGTTTTTCTTCCGCGTCGGATTCCCCGCGCGAAGGAAGTCCCCAATTTGTCCCAAAGGTTTCGTTCATCCTTGCGGATTCCCGATTCCTCTTTTCTGAAGTTTTGCATAATCTTCTCCTTTGTTCTGATTTGCCTGTGACCTGTTTGCCCTTCGGTTTCAGGTCAGTTGCCATTATAAGCAAGCTCTCAGATGGTGTCAAGAAAATCTACCCGCTTCGATTCAGGTCGTTTTTTCCCTCATTTCCGGGATTCTTTCTTTATCGCTGAACATTTTGCTTAAAATATTCTGCCACACCCTCGGATATTTTATGCACATCCTCCTAATTTATCCGTCATTTTATAAATCCAGTAATTTTACCAAAAAATCAACATTCTTCCTCGATTAAAATTGTCTGGATTTTACCAATTTTTTTGAAAATTTTCTCTTTCCTTTGCACCTGTCAAAATTCGCATAAATAAGCCATTTTTCCGTTTTTTGCAAAAGAAAAGGAACGGTTTTGTCTGAACCGTTCCTTTTCTTTTTATGAGAATAGAGTTGGGAGCTCTGATGTCGCTTTCTGTTATTCTTTTGCCTTAGTGCTGTTCGCCCAGCAGCTTCTGCTTCAGGGATGCACGGTCTACTGCCAGTGCCATCACGCTAAACAGGACAGCGCTGCCTGCGGACTGGATCAGGTTTGGTCCCATACTTGCCAGAGCTGCAACCCAGTTGCCGTACATGATCGCTTCTGCCACATAATAGCCGACAATCGAAACAACACCTGCGCCAAACATCGCGATGATATTGCGGCGGTTGAGCATCTTGTCGCCCTTATTCGTAAACCACAGAGCGGTCAGAGGCTTGATGATCATGGTTGGGATCGCCCAGATTGCGGAGCCGGACATGATATCTGCCAGACCGCCGCCGAGAGCTGCCGCTGCACAGGCATAAGGAGCAGGCAGGAAGCTGCCGGCCAAATAGATGAAGGCATCACCCAAATGGATGTAGCCGGTCACGCCGGTCGGGATATGGAACAGATAGGTGATGGTCAGTGCGATGATTGCCGCAAACATCGCGCTCAATACCAGGTATCTCTGTTTTTCATGCATCTGTGTTTTCATTTTATGTTCCTCCTTAAAATCAATCCATCAGCAATTTCAGGTGATGCTCAAAGGCAATCCCCTCGTTTGGGTCGGTGCCGTCCGCCACAGCCTCTGCAATCGAGGCCTCCAGCAGCCGTGCCGCCCGTTCCAATGCGGTGTGGGCGCTCTCGCCGCGGACCATGCACCCGCAGACCACCGAGGATAAAATATCCCCCGTTCCGGAATATCCTCCTCCGATTCTCCGGTTTCCAACCAGAAATTCGCTGTCCTCTCCCGCATCATACCCGACGTTCCAGACCGTTTCTCCCTGTCCGATGCCGGTGATGATGACCGTTTTGGGGCCCAGCTCTGCCAGCTCTCTGGCATATTCCTTGGCTGTCTCCGGTGAAAGATTCTGCTGTCGTGCGTCCTTGCCCAGCAGCATCAGCGCTTCGGTCAGGTTCGGCGTGATGATGTCCGCCTGCTTGCACAGGCCGCGCATAGCGCACCGCATCTCCTCGTCAAATCCTCGGTAATACTCCCCGTTCTCTCCCAGCACCGGGTCCACTAAGACCAGCGTGTTCTCCCGGCGAAACCGCTCCAGAAACCCGGACACCCATTCCACCTGCTGCACACCGCTGAGATAGCCGGTAAAGATTCCGTCCAACCTCAAATCCATCCTCTGCCACTGGTCGGCGATCATCGGCAGATGTTCCGATAAATCCACCCCGACATAATGCTCGAACGATGTCTGATTGCTCAGCACCGCGGTTGCCAGCGGGACCGCCTGCACACCGCAGACCGACAGAATTGGGATTGCCGCGGTCAGCGAACACTTGCCCAAGCCGGACAAATCGTGAATTGCTGCCACCTTTGGCACTGCCATTCCCATTCCTCCAAACCTCGTTTTTCTGTCCTCTATTGTAAGTCATTTCCTCCGAAAAGAAAAGATTTCATTTCACCGCCTTCGTCCGCTCCGCTTTATCAGATTTATATAGATTCTACTGCTTTCATTCTCTATTTCTTGTCAGTTTCTGCCAAGCTTCCCCAATCCATTTTATATCCGTAAAATAAAATCTGCGTGAAATACACCAGTTTTATCCATCACACACCCCTGTCACTTAGATAGTTTGCCGAAAGTGTTTTCCTCCTCCTTCGCGCCGTATTTCCCTCCCAGACGCACAAAAGCAGCGGAACCACCTCCGCTGCTTTTGCCGAACATCTTCTATTTTACCGTAATGTCACCCGATACAGTAGAAAATTCCGCTACGATTGCCGAGGACGGGTCGCTGCTCTCGCCGCACTCGTCCGCACCGCAAATCCGGCAGTTGCCCGAAACGCTTCGGCTCTTCGCCACCACCAGCTTGCGGCCCCGGCGATCCAGTGTCAGGCCGATGTCGCCGCTCTTACTGCCGCACCGGATGCGAGTAGCATACAGCTTGCCTTCGGTGTCTCCGCTGACCGTCTGGCTCTCCCAAAACTCCGCCTCCACCTCGCACAAGGAAAGGTCGCCGCTGGTCGATCTCACCTTGAGCTGACCTGCGCTCACCGCTTTCAGCGTCAGATCCCCGCTGGTGGTCTGGACGGTCAGACTGTCCGCCCGAACCGCCTCCATCTCAACATCCCCGCTGGTGGTCTGGACGGTCAGACTGTCCACCCGAACTGTCTCCATCTCGATGTCCCCGCTGGTGCTGCTCAGCAGCAGCTCCCTGCTTCCAAAACCACCCAGCTGCATATCGCCGCTGATGGTCTTGATGGTCAGCGACTCCAACTGCTCCGGCACCTCCACCACCAGACAGAGATTCTCCTTGCTGTGTCCAATATTCATCAGCTGGGCAAGCAGTCCTCTGGACTGGTCCCGTTTCACCTTGCGCTCATAGGCGTAATAGCTGTCGCCTGCCATCCGCTCTTCCAGATAGGTTCCCTTGTCCTGTCCACCCTCCAGATAGACATGAAGCTGGTTGTCCGCCGAAGCCGAGAGCTTGACATCGATTGCCACCAGCGAAAGCTCCACCCTTCTGATTCCGCTGTACTGCTCCTGATACTCCGCCACCGCGGTATACTGTTCCAGCTCGTGGGCGCGGATATCCCGGTCGCCCATCATCTCCTGAATGTCCTGCAAGAGGGTTTCGATTTCTCCCAGCTCCTCGCAGATTTCCTCCTCGGTGCGTCCTTCACGCAGACCGGTCTCAAAATGCTCCCGATAGTTGTCCAGAATCTCCTCGGCAAATTCCCGGCTGTAACCCTGAAGTGATTCTTCCAGCTGTTTCATATATTCTTCTCTGGTCATAACTGCGTCCTCCTTTTAGCCAAGCAAGCGGTCTACCGCCTGTGTAAATTCCTTCCATTCCTGTCTGAGCTGCTGCTGATATTCCAAACCCTTCTGAGTCAGATGATAATACTTTCTGGCTGGGCGTCCGGGCACCTCCATCGAGTAGGTTTCAACCTGCTCCTCATCCTTCAGTCGTTTCAGGATGAGGTAGAGCGTCCCGGTCGAAAGCTCGATTTCCCGGGAAATTGCCTCAGTCAGCTCGTAGCCATACTGGTCCCCTTTGGTCAGCTGGGACAGCACGCACAGCTCCAACGCTCCTTTTTTAAACTGTGTGTTCACCGTTGTTCCTCCTTGCCTTATTTTGTTGTATTTATTATATCGCTTTATATTCTGTATTGCAATATATATTGTATCTAAATATATCATGTATCATATAGTAATTTTGCAAAAAAACAGCACCCCCGATACCTTGGTATCAGGGATGCTCTCACATCTCTTTAAAAAGGGCCAAAGGGCTGTCGTTCTCTGAGCAGACGCTGCTGATACTTGACCGCCGCCATCGAGCCGATTTTCCGCAGCAGGACACCATTCTGAAAGCCTCCGTACACCCCGATGATTGGGGTTCCCTGCACCAGCTTTCCTGCCAGTGCGGCACTGCACAGAGCATGGGCTGCCCGCCGTTTTGCTTCTTCCCGGCTGATGGACAGCGTCCCTCCCATCCGGATTTCCTGCGCCGTTCGGTCGGCGTCGGCAGCAGCGCAGCGGCGTTCCTGCTCCGGTCCCACCGCCGCACCAATGAGCAGCAGCTGATAGACCTGCTCCTGCGGCAGATGATACGGGAACCCAAAGCGCAGTGAGATTTCAAACAGGGTCTTTAAGACCGCTCCCAAAAAGATAGGCACATCGGGCAGGCCGATGCCTAATGCTCCCATCGCTCCGCCCTGCACCGTGGAAAAGACTAGATTGGCCGAAGCTCCCATCGCCGCCTCACAGCCCAGTCGGGTCAGCTCCCAGCCCGACAGCGGCTTTTTGGCAAAGGCTTCGTACCGTTCGAGCTTCCTTCGCTCGCCGCACATCCGCCCAATCAGACCGCTGCCCTTTTCCAGCACGAGGTCAAAGCTCCTCTCAAAGGCACGCTCCAACAGCTCTGCCGATTTTTCCACCGCGCGGGACTTTCCGCCGAGCCTTTCCCGAACCGGTGCTGCCAGCTCAGAAACCTTTCGTGCGGCAAGGGATGGCTCCTGCGGCTCCAACAGCCGCTGCTCCCTGTTTTCCAGCTTTTCGAGCCGTTTCTGCTGCACCCGCAGCTCGCGCCTTTGCTGACGGCTGGCTGATTCCATCTGCCTGCCCCCTTTCGAGCCTAGTTCTCGTTGAGAATGATATAGTCCTGCACCCGATGACAGACCTTCAAATCCACATTGGCATCCAGATAGGTTCCGTCCTCGCGGTACTCCTCGGCATACACCCTGCCGTTCTGACGGATTTCTCCAATCAGCGCGCTCTTGTCATAGGGGATCAGCAGGTGCAGATGTCGGTGGGTCTCCGGCAGATTCAGCACGATTTTTTCCAGCAGCTGATCCAGCCCCATGCCGGTCTTGGCGGAGATGGCAGCTGTACTCTTGTTCAAGGTCATCGGCAGCTCCGGCAGCTTGTCGCACTTGTTCAGTACAGTCAGCACCGGCACCTTTTCCGCTCCCAGCTCCCGCAGCAGTCCGGTCGTGATTTCCAGCTGCTGGTCAAATTCCGGCGAGGAAACATCGCAGACATTCAGGATGAGGTTTGCATCCGCGGCCTCCTCCAAGGTGGAGTGAAACGCCTGCACCAGCTGATGGGGCAGACGGCTGACCAGACCAACGGTGTCGATTAACATAACCTTGCGGCCATCGGGCAGGCTCAGCGCACGGGAGGTCGGGTCGAGGGTCGCAAACAGCATATCCTGCGCCAGCACACCTGCGTCGGTCAGGGTGTTGAGCAGGGTGGACTTGCCCACGTTGGTGTAGCCGACGATTGCCACGCTGATGACATCGTCCTTTTTGCGGCGCTGACGCAGCAGACCGCGCCGTTTTTCCAGCGCCTCCAGCTCCTCCTCCAACGAGTGGATGCGGCGGCGGATGTGTCGGCGGTCGCTTTCCAGCTTGCTCTCACCCGGACCTCGGGTTCCGATGCCGCCGCCCAGACGGGACAGGCTGGTTCCCAAGCCGCCCAACCGGGGCAGCCGGTATTTGAGCTGTGCCAGCTCGACCTGCAAGCGGCCCTCACTGGTCTTCGCACGCTGGGCAAAAATATCCAAAATCAGGGTGGTGCGGTCGATGATGGCGGTGTCTACCACCTTCTCAATATTCTTCAGCTGGGCAGGCGCCAGCTCGTGGTCAAAAATCACCAGATCGATATTCTGGGCGCGGACAAAATCCGCCACCTCCTGCAAGCGCCCAGCGCCCATCAGGGTAGCCGGGTCCGGCTTTTCCTTCTTCTGGATGACCCGTCCCATCACCTGTGCGCCGGCAGACTTTGCCAGCTCCTCCAACTCGTCGATGGAGCGCTGCACATCAAATTCTCCGGTGTCCACCGCCGCCAGCAGGGCGGTCTGCTGCTGCTCTTTGTTCTCGTACATATCCTGTTCCTTTCCGGGTGTGCGATATTTGCTTTCCTATCTTATGCGCCGCGCGGCAGAACGATGCCTCCGGGCTATTTCACTGCCTTGTCCATCGCCTTCACCAGCTGTGTGGACAGCTCGGAGGAGGCTTGCCGCGCCACCGAGATGATGGCATTCAGCCCGGTCTCCACATCCTGTGCGGCACTCAGTCCGAAGTGATTGCGGCCTCGTGCCTTGGAATAGCGGCGGATCATCTTTTTCACCTGCTCGGTGCGCGCCTCATTAAACAGCTCGCCCGATGCCAGCTGAGCCAGCACCTCCGAACAGTCGTCCCGCAGCTGGCTGAGCTCCTCCATCGCCTGCTCGCGGAACCGTGCCACCACCTCACGCTCGTCGTGGGAGTCCAAAAACTTCATCTCGACAATGGAGGCCTCGCCTCCCATCTCCAGGATTTTCGCCGAAAGATATTTGAACTTGGTGTAGCTCTGGCGGTTATAGGGCAGCAGGGCAACCCCCTGTTTAAAATATTCCGCGCCATATTCCTTGAGCTTTCGCCAGACATAGACACGGTTTTTGGACGGATTGACCGGCACGCTGTATCCCAGCGCCAGCCAGCGGATTGGCTCTGCCATGGCAAGACCTCCTTTGCAACATCTATTACATTTATTTTACCCGTTCAGCCGCGATTTTTCAAGGGGGCCGCACAGGAAAAGCGCCGTCCGACGCCCTCCCCGTTCTTTTTGCAGTACCTTCCCCGTTTTTCCTGCAAATTTTCAGAAGGGATTTTGTCAGATTTTTCTCAATTTTTTCGTTTTTCCGATGATTTCAGCATTGACATCGCCGTTCCAATGCGCTATAATAATGACAACGACAATGAGTTTTGCAAGTTGTCACATCGAAATCTCCAAAAAATCCTCCTGTTTTATTCTGACAGCTTCTCCTTTTTTACATAATCCTTCCAATATTCGTACAGGAAACTGGTTCCTGAACACAACAAAATGCCCCCTTTTCGCACAGGGGGCATTTTGTTGTGTTTTCTTTTATTTGGTCAGTACACCGCCGGGCGTCTCCAGCAACAGCAGCAGCTGTTCCTCGGCCCCGGTGACACAGTTTCGATAGCACAGCACCCGGTCGCCGGTGGGCGAGGTGCAGACAAATTCATAGCAGAGCGTCTCCTTCTGCCCCGAGCTTGGGATGAGGGCAAGGCGCTGGCTCTGCACCTCCAGCATCGGGCTGAGCGATTGGGCTGCCTGCTCCGGGCCGATGGTAGGCTCAGGCAGGGTTCGCTCGCTGTGGTTGACCAGATACCCTCTGGCATCCATCCCGAGGATAGCTCCGTCCTCCAACGAGACCTCCACCTTGATGAGGTCGGGGTAGCACACCGCCTGCGCCTGCGGCTCAAAGTAGGCAAAGTTGAGGGTCATCACGCCGTTGTCGGTCTGGTAGTAGGTGTCCTTCATCGAGCGGTAGCCCTGCTGCTCCAAGAATTGCCGCGCTCGCTCTGCCGCCTGCTCATAGCTCAGTCGCTCGGTCAGCGTGTCGGGCTTATCGATGATGAGGTAGCACAGCCGTCCGCCCTGTCGGCTGACCGCCGCCGAGACGCTGACTCCGTCATGAAAGACATAGCAAGGCAGGGCGGAATTTTCCTCCCGCAGCTCGGGCAGCTCCCTGCCCGCAGCACGCAGAGCGGTCTGTCGTGCCCGCTCCGTCGACACCTCCGGCTGACCCTGTACTGCTTGCGGGGTCTTTTCCAGCAGGTGGTCCGAAAACGGCCCGTCATAAATCAGCGTCGGGTAGCCCAGAAAGCCGTCCTCCACCTGCTTGAGGGCGCTGACCGGAGCCTCGCTGTCAGGAGCATCGGCACGGTCCATCCTCCGGTCAGCCTGAGAAAGCTCCTCCACCCGCAGTCTGCCACTTTGCAGCTCGCAGGCAATCTCATCCACCTGTTCGCTCAGTCGGTCGGCATACTCCCGAAGGGCGGCAAACTGGGTGCGTTCCTCCTCGGTCAGCTCCTCTCCGGCGGCAAATTTTCGGGAAAGATACATCGCATAGTCGCCTGCCTGCGACAGAAAACGGTTGGTATTTTCCAGCGTCAGGTCGGTGACCGGCAGGGTGGACAGGGCGGACTTCGCCTCGGCGGACTCCTTCCACATCTTGGAGGAAATCATCGACAGCTGCGGCGAGGTTCCGGCATACATCCCCTTGACCAAATCGGAGGAGAGGTTCGCCAGACTGTCTGAGGCTAGGTCTGCCGCCCGCTGATAGGTGCTCTGCAATGCGGCACGACAGGCGGTGAGCTTGAGGTAGCTGTCGCTTGCCCAGACCGCCAGTCCGGCAGACAGCACCAGCAGAAAGCCGATGACCAGCTTGGACGCAAGGGGAGCAAGGGGCGTTTCGTTCGAATTCATAGGGAGGGTCCCTGCCTTTCTCTTTGATTTCTGCCTCTATTCTTGCCCAAAAGTGCAAGGATATTCCAAGCCGCAGGACGAAGGAAATCTTCCTCCGAAAAAAGCCTGCCGCCCCCTTTGTGCCAAAACCGCCTTTATGCTATAATATAGGAATGTTCGGGCCTTCTACCCGACCTTCACCTACCTCTCAATCATTCGAACCGTGTTCTTTTGTATAGACAGAAAGGAGATTTTCCTATGGCACTTGATGGCGCTCTGCTTCGTCAGATTAAACATGAGCTGGAAGGCTGTCTCATCGGCTCGCGGGTGGATAAAATCCACCAGTTTTCCCGCGAGGAGATGGTCTTCGTCCTGCGTCTGCGGGAGCCTGCGGCAGATGGTGCGCGCAGTGCAAAGCTCTACCTCTCGGCAGGTGCGGACAGCCCGCGCCTGCACCTGACCTCCTCTTCCTTTGAAAACCCCAAATCTCCCCCGATGTTCTGTATGCTGATGCGCAAGCATCTGGGCAGTGCAAAGCTCTTGGAGATTCGTCAGGTCGGCCTTGACCGCATCCTGCACCTCATCTTTGAAACCCGCAACGAAATGGGCGACCTCATCGAGCTGACCGTCGCCATCGAAATCATGGGCCGCCACTCCAACATCATCCTCATCGATGAGAACGGCAGGGTCATCGACTCGATCAAGCGCATCGACGACACCATGTCCTCGGTTCGTCCCATCCTGCCGGGCGTCCGCTATACCCTGCCTCCGGCTCAGGACAAGCTCGACCTGATTACCAGCACCCCGGAGCAGATTGAACAGCGCCTCATCGAGGGCAAGGACACCCCTCTGTCCAAGGCGCTGCTGGCGGCGGTGCAGGGCGTCTCCCCCATCGTCTGCCGCGAGGTGGCAAACTATGTCTTTGTCGGGGACGACCGTGTCATCTCCCAAATGACCCCGGACCACTTTGACCGCCTGCGCTTCTTCCTGTCCCGGGTCATTCTCATGGCAAGGGACTACACCGGCACCCCCACCAGCGTCATCGACTCCCGCAAAAAGCCGATGGACTTTTCCTTCTTGGACATCCATCAGTACGGCGGCAGTATGTTCACCCGAACCTACGACAGCTACAGCCAGCTGCTCGACGACTTCTACACCCAGCGGGACAACATCCAGCGGATGCGCCACCGCAGCTCCGACCTGCTCAAGGTGCTTGCCAACACCGCCGACCGCATCGCCCGCAAGCTGAGCCTCCAGCAGAAGGAGCTGGCGGATTGCTCCGACCGCGAAACTTGGAAAATCTACGGGGACCTCATCAGCACCAACCTCTACTCCATCCAGAAGGGCGACCGCACCGCGCGGCTGATTAATTTCTATGACGAGGCGCAGAGCGAGGTTGTCATCCCGTTAGACCCACGCAAGACCCCGGCGCAGAATGCCCAGAAATACTATGGCGAATACCGCAAGGCAGACACCGCCGAAAAGAAGCTGCGGGAGCTCATCGAGGAAGGCCAGCAGGAGGCGGTCTATATCGACTCGGTCTTTGATGCGCTGACCCGCGCCCAGACCAACGACGAGCTGACCGCCATCCGCGCCGAGCTTGCCGAGCAGGGCTACCTGCGCAAGAAGGGCAGCGCCGCCAAGAAGGGCAAAGAGCCAAAGCTCGCCCCCAAGCGCTACCGCTCCGACGACGGCTTCACCATTCTGGTCGGACGCAACAATGTCCAGAACGACCAGCTGACCCTGAAGGAGGCCCGCGGACGGGACTACTGGTTCCACACCAAGAATATCCCCGGCTCCCACACCATCGTAGTCAGCGACGGGCAGGAGGTTCCGGACTCCACCCTCCATCAGGCTGCCATTCTAGCGGCAGTCAACTCCAAGGCGGCGGAGTCCTCGCAGGTTCCAGTGGACTACACCCTCATCAAAAATGTGAAAAAGCCGCGCGGCGCCAAGCCCGGCATGGTCATCTATGTCAGCTACCAGACCGCCTATGTCACCCCGGACCTCGAGCTGGAAAAGCGGCTGGCCATCGACTAGGCAGAAGGAGGAGACAACATGGCAACACAACTGATTCTGCTCGGAACCGGCACCCCCAATGCCTGCCCGAATGCCAGCGGCCCTGCCAGCGCAGTGGTGGTGGACGGCAAGGCCTATCTGGTCGATTTCGGCCCCGGGGTGGTGCGACAGGCTGCCAAGGCCTATCATCAGGGCATCGATGCCCTGCGCCCCGACCTGCTGACCTGCGCCTTCTGCACCCACCTGCACACCGACCACACCGCCGGCTACCCCGACCTCATCTTCACCCCGTGGGTGTTGGAGCGTCAGGAGCCGCTGACCGTCTTTGGGCCCAAGGGGATTGCCGACATGACCCAGCATCTCCTCGCTGCCTATGCAGTGGACATCGACTTTCGCCTGCATGGCTTCGAGCGCGCTAACCCGGTGGGCTATCAGGTGCAGGCGCACGAAATCCAGCCGGGGGTCATCTATCAGGATGAGCGGGTTTTGGTCGAAGCCTTTCGGGTCAGCCACGGAACGCTGGAAAGCTACGGCTACCGCTTCACCACCGCCGACGGCGTCATCGTCATCAGCGGCGATACCGCCCCGCTGGCTGTCACCGCACAAATGGCAAAGGGCTGCGACATCCTGCTGCACGAGGTGGAGTACACCGCCGGCATCGCCTGCCGGGAACCCAAGTGGCAGAAGTATCACCGCGAGGTACACACCCTCAGCTGCGACCTTGCCGCCATCGCCCAGCAGGCACATCCAAAGCTGCTGGTGACCTACCACCGCATCTACCACATGAATGTCCAGGACAACACCCGAGACCTCAACGAGGAGATGGCTTGGCGCTGTCAGGCCATCCTCGACGAAATCCGGGATGCCGGCTACGACGGCAAGGTGGTCAACGGACAGGACTTAGACTGCTTTTCCTTGTAGAAAAAGAGCCTGATGGATT
Organism: uncultured Oscillospiraceae bacterium; assembly: GCA_900547015.1. Lineage (GTDB taxonomy): Bacteria > Bacillota > Clostridia > Oscillospirales > Ruminococcaceae > Negativibacillus. The sequence goes on from URFD01000001.1 coordinate 51,958, forward strand.
TTTCCATCAGGCTCTTTTTGGGCTTGTCGTATTTTTTGTTCTTCCTTATTCGTCCGTGTCCGGAATCTGGGCGCATTTTTTGCGGTAGTAGAAGATAAACATCAGCGCAGTGAGCGTCCAGCTGATGGGGTAGCTGTAGATGATGGTGTCGATGACCGGCTTGAGCGGCACGACGAACATCATCCAAAGGATTCGAAGCACGCAGACGCCTCCGCAGGTCATCAGCATCGGCACCAGCACATCGCCGGTTCCGCGCAGGGCGCCCGAATAAATCTCGATAAAGACATAGATGGCATACGCCGGAGCCATCATCGTAATCATGTGCATTCCAATCTCGACGACGGCAGCATCGGTGGTAAACAGCTGATAGACGTACCGGCCAAACAGGATGAAAATTGCACTGATGGAGATCGAAGCACCCACCGCCATCGCGATACAGATGCGAACGCTCTTTCTCATTCTGCCAAATTTTCTAGCGCCATAGTTCTGACCCACAAAGGTGGTGATGGAGATGCCAAAGGCATTGATTACCATCCAGAAGAAGGAGTCGATTTTGCCGCAGGCAGTCCATGCCGCCATGGTGTTGGTGCCGAAGGCATTCAGCGCGGTCTGGATGATGACATTAGAAAAGCTGTACATCACCGACTGCAAGCCGGCCGGCAGACCAATCTTAATCAGCAGCTCCAGCGCCTCCCGATGGAAACGGATTTTGCGGATTTCCAGCCGGAACAGGTCGGTCGAGCGGCACAGCGCCATGACGACCAGCACCGCACTGACCCCCTGTGCAAAGACGGTCGCGATGGCAGCGCCCGCAACGCCCATACCCAGACCGACGACCAGCACAATGTCCAGCACGATGTTGATGATGCAGCAGACGATCAGGTAGTACAGCGGCCGTCTGGAATCGCCCACCGCACGCAGGATGCTCGAGCCAATGTTGTAGATAAAGACAAACAGGATTCCGCCGAAGTAAATTCTCAGGTAGGTGGCGGACGGGCCGATGACCTCCTCGGTGGTGTTCATCACCCGCAGCAGTATCGGAGAACAGATTAGCCCCACCGTGGTGATGACCACACTGCCCACCAGCGAAAAGGCAAAGGCTGTGTGCAGCGCCTTGCTGAGGTTTTCCCGGTCGTGCGCGCCGTAATACTGCGAGATTACAACGGTTGCACCGGAGGACAGGCCAACAAAGAAGCCGACGATCAGGTTGATGATCTGGCTGGTGGAGCCGCCCACCGCCGCCAGAGCTTCGGTCCCGACAAAGCGTCCGACCACGATGGCATCCGCCGTATTGTAGATTTGCTGGAAAAAGGTACCCAGCACAATCGGGAAGAAGAACAGCAGCAGCTGCTTCCAAATCACCCCGTGGATGATTTGATTTTCTTTCGATTCGATTTCGTTCATACGCACCCTCCTCTGAGCCGTTTTTGGATCTTGAAATCGTTCTCCTCCAATATATATCACAAACGGGAAAACTTGTCGATAGGTTTTTGAAAAATCATCGGACAAAGCAACAGACCCGAAGGTTTCTTCGGGTCTGTTCGAATCATTTATTGCATCTGGGCATACAGGCGAAGCGCCATGCACTGCTCGAATGACTGATTTTTGCTCTTGCTGGTGAAGCTGCCGTTCTTTGCACTGCCGTTCTGGAAGGTGCGGAACTCCTCCATGCAGCACAGGGCATCGGTGAACAGCTTCTGCTCGCCGGTTTCCAGCGCAATCAGGGCTGTGAGGGCATACACACCGGGCGTTTCGTCCCGATAGCGCTCCTGCACCTTGCCGTTTGCGCTGTACCGGGTTCCAAGCGTTCCGTTTTTGACCTTCTTTTTTAGCCACTGGATGGTCTGAGGCTTCACCCGACCCTGCTGTGCCAGATGGTAGACGGTCATCAGCGCCTCGGTCGTATCGATGGCATCCTTGCTGTAGGTGTTTTTCTGGGCATCATACTGACCGTAGTACAGCGGGAAGTCCGCGCTGATATAGCCCTTGCGGACGATGGACAGTGCCTGCTCCGAAAGCTCGGGAGCGGCGGTTGCCAATGCCTTCAGGTTCAAATCGCTCAGGCTGACCTTGCCGGAAATGGTATTTCCCGGGAAATAGGTCTGGGAAATCTTCTCCTTGAGCTGGTTTGCCGCCTGCGCTCCGTCCGAGCTTGCAGACAGTGCCGCATACAGGCGCAGGTCATCCCCCAAATCTCCGGTGGAGCCGTTCTTCAGTACCCACTTGCTCTGCTGGGCAAGTAGCTTTTCGTTCCCTGCCAGCACCGCATACTCTGCCAGCAGGCTCTGGGCGCAGGAATCGATCTTGGAGGAGCCGGTTGCGGTCTTGACCGAGCCATCCGAATTCAACAGATTTTCGCTCACATAGCGCAGGGTTGCGGCATCCCTTCCCTTGGCGGCGCAGTCCAGCATCGCCCGCAGATAGCTGGTTGAGCGGATGATGTACGGGTCGCACATCACCACCCTGCCCTGTTCATCGAGCAGGACGGTCGTTGGAATCTGGGCGACGCCCAGCGACTGGAAGGCGGTCAGCTCGGTATCGTACAGCACCGGCAGTCCCAGATTTTTCTTTTTGATAAAGGCTGAGCCGGTCTCCAGCGTTTCGCGCTTGCCGTCCACGCGGTCGATGAGGTACCACTTGGCTCCCTCATACTCCTTAAGCACCGGAATCAGCTTCGGCAGGAGGCTGAATTCTTCCTGACAGTCCGAGCACCAGCTTGCCCAGTAGGTCACCAGTGTGTATTTCCCCAGCTCGAGCTGCGCGGGGTTTCCGTCGGCGTCGTACAGATTTTTGACCGGCAGCTCAGCGCCAATCGACAGCTTGGTGGGAAGGCCGGTTTCGCGTCCGGCGGCATTAGCGGTCACTCCTGCCAGAATCGGCAGCAGAAGGGCAGCCAGACACAGGATGCTCAGCACCCGGCACAAGGTTTTTCTGCGTGAATTCATAAAGGTTCCTCCTCCGTTTTTGTGGGTTCCACAGGCTTTCTTTCTTTTAACTATAGCTTTTTGTCGGCCCTGCGTCAACCGCCTGCGGACGATTCGCCCTGTTTTTTGGTATCTTTTTGCATTTACACAGAAGAAAATTCCCCAAACCCTTGGAATTTCTTCCATCAGATCGGGGGATTCTATCTCTCTAATAGCCCATCTGCTCCATCGAGGCGTCCTGATTGACCCAGCTTTCATAGACATCGATGATGCGGTAGGTGATCTTGGTATCCCGCACGACCACCTTTTCGATGCCTGCGTTGATGATCAGGCGCTTGCACATCGCGCAGGGATTGGCGTTGGCAACATAGCTGCCGTCCTTATATTCCAGCCCCACCAGATACAGGGTGCTGCCAATCATCTCGGAGCGCGGTGCAGAGATGATGGCATTGGCCTCGGCATGGACCGAGCGGCACAGCTCGTAGCGTTCGCCGCGCGGCACGTTGAGCTTCTCCCGGGTGCAGTAGCCAAGGTCGCAGCAGTTCTGTCTGCCTCTGGGCGCACCGACATAGCCGGTGGAAATAATCTCGTCGTTTTTAACGATAATCGCCCCAAAATTTCGGCGCAGGCAGGTTCCCCTTGCTGCCACCGTCTGGGCAATATCCAGATAATAGTTCATTTTATCAACACGTTTCATCCTGTTTCTACCTCCCTAGTTCGGCTGTCGGCAAGATTTCCCCTAACAAGACAGCTGCCCTGTGCCGACCTGCCTACAGTAAGTTTATCGGATTCTCCCGGCTTGTTCAAGTTCTTTTCTAAATTTTATAATTTGTTCATCCCGCATGGCGCCCTCGGCCAACGCAGATGCTTTCCTTTTCTGCCGTTTCGGGGTATAATAGGGGTATCCTCCCCACCGCTCGATGTGGGGAAAACTGACCAAAGAAAGGGTGTTTTTATGTCCAATGTTCCAACCCCTCACAATAACGCACAGTACGGAGAGATTGCCAAGACAGTCCTGATGCCCGGTGACCCACTGCGCGCCAAGCTGCTGGCAGAGACTTACCTGAGCGATGCGGTATGCTACAACGAGGTTCGCGGTATGCTCGGCTACACCGGACAGTATCAGGGCAAGCCGGTCTCGGTGCAGGGAAGCGGCATGGGAGTGCCCTCGATGGGCATCTATTCCCACGAGTTGTTCCATTTTTACGGAGTGGACACCATCATCCGCATCGGCTCTGCCGGAGCCGTTGACCCTTCGCTGAAAATCGGCGACATCGTCATCGCCACCTCCTCCTGCTCGACCTCGAACTATGCCGCCCAATACCACCTGCCGGGCAACTTTGCTCCGACCGCTGACTTCGAGCTGGCACGGCGCGCCGCACAGTTCTGCGAGCAGAAGGGAATCCGCTATCAGGCGGGAAGCGTGCTCTGCTCGGACTGGTTCTATGACGAATCCGGAGGTCTGCCCGAATGGCAGAAGATGGGCGTGCTTGCCGTCGAGATGGAGTCCGCCGCCCTGTACACCGAGGCTGCCCGTGCCGGAAAGAAGGCGCTGTGCCTGATGACCATCTCCGACAACCCCTTCACCGGCGAGGCCGTTTCCGCTCAGGTACGTCAGAATGCCTTCACCCAGATGATGGAGGTTGCCCTTTCCCTGATTTAGAAAAACAAGCATTTCCCGGGAAATATTGCCTTATCCTGATTTCCCGGGAAATATTCTGCAAAGGAGAGCGTTGCTATGAAGCGTGTGTTTATCATCGTTCTGGACAGCTTTGGCATCGGGGAACTGCCGGATGCCGCCGCTTACGGGGACAGCGGGAGCAATACTCTGGCTGCCTGTCATGCTACCGGTGAGCTTCACCTGCCCAATCTGCAAAAGCTGGGACTGTTCAACATCGACGGTGTCCGCGTCGGAGCGCCTTGCCAACAGCCTGCGGGCGCTTTTGGGCGGATGGCGGAGCGGTCTGCCGGAAAGGACACCACCACCGGTCACTGGGAGCTGATGGGGCTGGTCTCCGAAAAGCCGATGCCGACCTATCCCGACGGATTTCCGCCCGAGGTGCTACAGGAGCTGTCCCGCCGCACCGGCAGAGGAATCCTGTGCAACCGCCCCTATTCGGGCACGCAGGTCATTCAGGACTATGGCCGCCAGCATCTGGAAACCGGGGATTTGATCGTCTACACCTCGGCGGACAGTGTTTTGCAGATTGCGGCGCACGAGGAAAAAGTGCCGCTGGAGGAGCTGTACCGCGATTGTATCATTGCCCGGGAAATTATGCAGGGCGACCATGCCGTCGGCAGGATTATCGCACGGCCCTTTGTGGGGGAAGGCCCCTTTGTCCGCACCGCCAACCGCCGCGATTTTTCGTTGGTTCCGAAGCAGGACACCCTGCTCGACCTGCTCCAAGCGCAGGGACTGGACACCATCGGGGTGGGCAAGATTTCGGATATTTTCGCCGGAAAGGGCATCTCTCAAAAGGTGCTGACCCACTCCAACGAGGAAGGAATGCAGGAAACCAGTCGGCTGTGCAACACCGATTTTGCCGGACTTTGCTTTGTCAATCTGGTAGAATTTGATATGCTGTACGGCCACCGCAACGACGCGGTCGGCTATGCCCATGCGCTCAACCGCTTTGACCAGTGGTTGGAGGGATTCCTGCCGCAGCTGCGTCCGGAGGACCTGCTGATCATCACCGCCGACCACGGCTGTGACCCATCCACCCCATCCACCGACCACAGTCGGGAATATGTTCCGGTTCTGTGCGCCGGTGCATCGGTACAGCCCGGCTCCAACCTGCACACCCGCAGTTCCTTTGGCGACCTTGCCGCCACCGTTGCGGAGTATCTGGAAATCGTATTTCCCGGGAAATTTTCTTCCTTTTGGAATCAAATCGCCCGATAAGGGCAGAGCATCAACACCGGAGGAGGTGAGCCTATGTATGAAAAACGGCTGATCGAGCTGGCGCTGGATGCCAGAGAAAAATCCTACTGCCCCTATTCGGGCTTTGCGGTCGGGGCGGCTCTGCTGTGTCAGGACGGAACCATCTACACTGGCTGCAACATCGAGTCCTCCGCCTATACCCCCACCATCTGCGCGGAGCGCACCGCGCTCTTCAAGGCGGTTTCGGAGGGCAAGCGGGACTTTATCTGCATGGCGGTTGCCGGAGGGCACCAGAGCGCGGATGTGCTGCCCATCACCACCCCCTGCGGCGTCTGCCGTCAGGTCATGATGGAATTCTGCAATCCGCAGACTTTTCTGGTTTTCTGCGCGTCCAGCCCGGACAATTACAAGGCATACACATTAGCACAGCTGCTGCCAAAGGGCTTTGGCCCTATGAATCTGGGCGTTTAAGCCCAATCTATCATCACAGGAGGTTTTTCCCATGACAAACTATGAGTACAAATTCGTTGAGGTTCCGGCTCAGGAGGCTGGAAAGGAGGATGCTTCCCCGTTCAAAATCTGCGCGCAGATCATCACTGCCGAATCCAAGGCTGGATGGAGACTCAAACAGATTGTAACCGCACCGGAGGTCAGCTATCTGGTCATTCTGGAAAAGGAAGCAAACTAGGCCTCGGAGCGGTATGCTCCAAGATATTTCCCGGGAAAATATTCCCCGGGAAATATTTTCCTGTTCGGGCAGGCTGTGCTCTGGCGGCATCAGGAAAAGTGTGATATAATACCTGCATGACTTTGCAGAGAAATGCAATCCCGAAAGGAGTTTCTGATGGACAATCTTTCCAATATTTCCGTCATTCGGGACGTGCTGTCCCGCCACGGATTTTCGTTTTCCAAAGGGCTGGGTCAGAACTTTCTGATTAACCCGACCGTTTGCCCGCGCATGGCAGAGATGGGCAACGCACAACCCGGCTGGGGCATGATTGAAATCGGCGCCGGAGTCGGGGTGCTGACTGCCGAGCTGGCAGAGCGCGCCGACAAGGTGGTCTGCATCGAAATCGACAGCCGCCTGCTGCCCATTCTGGACGAGACGCTGGCGGAGTACGATAACATTAAAATCGTCAACGAGGACGTGCTGAAGGTGGATCTGCATCGGCTGATTGCGGAGGAATTCCCCGAAATGCCGGTGGCAGTCTGCGCCAACCTGCCGTACTACATCACCTCGCCCATCATCATGAGCCTGCTGGAAAGCCGATTGCCTATCGAGTCCCTGACGGTCATGGTGCAGAAGGAGGCCGCCCAGCGCATCTGCGCCCAGCCCGGCAGCCGTGAGGTGGGTGCGGTATCGATTGCCGTCCGCTATTACTGCGAACCGACCGTGCTGTTTCAGGTTTCCCGCGGCTCCTTCATGCCAGCCCCAGATGTGGATTCCACCGTCATCCGGCTGGACATCCGCAAAGAGCCGCTGGTCGAGGTCCGGGACGAAGCCAGTTTCTTCCGGGTGGTGCGGGCCGCGTTCAGCCAGCGCCGCAAGACCCTCTCCAACACCCTCTCCTCCGGTTTGGGATTCCCCAAGGCGCAGGTGAACGCTCTGCTGGAGCGTGCCGGGGTGAGCGCGAGCCTGCGTGCCGAGCAGCTTTCCATGCAGCAGTTTGCCGATATTGCAAACGCTCTGACAGAAGAATCAAGATAAGAAAGCGGGACAGGAGCAAAGCTCCTGTCCCGTTTGTCATCGATTGAAAATGGCATCCAGCCTCTGCTCCCAATCCTCCGAGCAGATTTTAAGATGGTGTCCATCGAACTGATTGGTAACCGAGAGCCACTCTCCCCCAATCAGATGGAGGGAAAGGGGCAGCTCCTGCTCGGAAAACTGAATCTGAATCTCGTACATCTTCTGGTCGGAAAATCGGACAAAGCCGGCAGGACTGCGGCGAAAGCGCGTGTCCACCAAGAGCTGCTGAAGCTGCTGTTTCTGGCTCTCATCGAGCGTGCAGACGGTGCGGTCATCATATTGATGGAGCTGATAGCACTCCACCGTTACCCGGTCTGCCTGTGCAATCCGCAGGACACCGACAATCTCTACACCACCCACCGAGAAAAACTCCAGCAGACCCGCCAGACCAATCAACAGGAGCAGGACTGCTATCCCATTTTGGATGCGGTACTTCATGCAGATTTCTCCGCTCAGTATAACTGTTTCTTACGATTACAGATAGGATTCTATTTCGCGGCGCGGCTCCCGGAAGTTTGCCAGACACCACTCCACCGTCTTTTGGAATCCCTCCTGCGGGAATGCCTTGGAGCCCAGCGGGCACAGGCGCACGCAGGACAGACAGCGCAGGCACTTGCCAGCGTCTACACGGGTAGGGTCGGCAGGGTCGATTGCACCGACCGGGCAGTTGAGGACGCAGTTTCCACAGCGGATACAGCCGTTGGTGGTTTCCGGCGCCATCGGTGTGGATGGCTTGCGCTCCCGATAGGGGCGGTTGCCGGGAATCACACCCTGTTCCAGAGCGGTCAGCGGTGCATTTTGGAGCTTTTCTGCCAGCTGTCTGCCGAAAGCCTCCGCCTTGGCGAGGTCCTCCTCGTCCGGACGGCCGGTCGCAATCTGGGTGGTGAAGGAATGTTCCCCGATGCAGGCCGCAGCGGCGGTGACCACAAAGCCCTTTGCGGTCATCAGGTCCTCCATCTCTGCCAGACAGTCATCGTAGTGGCGGTTGCCGTAGACCGCAACGACCGCACAGCCGGTCCGGTCTCCTGTGATGTGCTGCTCAAGATACTCCCGCACCAGCAGCGGCATCACGCCGCCGTATACCGGCGAGCCGACCAAGACAAAATCCTGTGGTCCAAAGTGGTAGTCCATACTGCGGTTCTGCGGAAGGGTGAAATCGACCTCCTGCACCTGCCAGCCCATCCCGCGGGCGATGGCGCGAAGGCTGCGCTGGGTTGTTTTGGTACTGCTGAAATACAGCAGTGTGACCGTTCTTTCCATATTGGTTCCCCCTTGCTGATTTGGGGCAGGCCGCCCCGATTACCCTAAGGATAGCGCAAGGGCGGTGCGGCTGTCAAGGCGGGCTAACGCAGGGCCAGCGCATCCCGAAAGACAACCTTGCCGCCGTAGGGGTAGTAGTCGATGCCGGTGACATCCTTGCCGAGGACAAAATATTGGGTCTCGACCAACAGCGGATAGACCACCGCATCGTCCATCAGCATCGATTCGGCGGCGGAATACTGGTTGAGAATCTGGGCGCGGTCGTGGGAGATTGCCGCCGAATCCAACAGCGCATCAAAATCCGGGTTCCGATAGGCGGTCACATTGGCCGTCGAGGTGGAGGTGAAGCGGCTGAGAAGATCCGCCGGGGTATTGGCGGAGGCGGTCAGCGGAATCAGCGTCGCCTGATAATCGCCGCGGCTCAGGCGGGAGGACAGCTCGTCCCGTGTGACCTCCTCGATGTTGACCGAGATTGCCAGCGTGCTCTGCCATGCCTGCTGGAGCAGACCGCACAGCTCCGGAATATTGCTGTCCTGCGGCACCAGCAGCTGAATCTTGCGCAGGGTGTCCGCCTCCAGCTCGTCCATTCCGGCGCGGTATGCCTGATAGGCCGCCTGCGGGTCGTGGGTGTTTTGGGTGGGTGCGGTGGTCTGCGCCGTGTAGGACTGGGTGAACAGCGAGATTGCAGGCGGAATCAGCCGGTCGCAGACCTGAAGATTTTCCTGACGGTTTTCCTGCAAAAACTGCCCCAGTGTACTGCGGTCAATCGCGCGCAGGAAGCCCTCCCGAACCTGCTGGTTGCAGAAGGCTGTGTGGGTCTGGTTGAAGGTCAGCGCCCAGACGATGCTCTGGCTCTCCTGACAGGTCATCCCGGCACTGCGCGCTTGGCGGTACTGCTCATAGTCGGCAAGGCAGCCGTCCGATTTTCCGCTCATCAGCAGCTCGAAGCGGGAGGGTGCCTGCTCTCCCTTTTCCTTCTGGATGGCGGTCTGCACATCGCGGTCCATATAAAGGTAAAGTCCCGGCGACTGCACCTGCTGAACATCGTAGTATCGGGGATTTTTCTTGAGATACAGGCGGTTGCCGTTTTCCCACTGCATCAGGAAGAACGGGCCGTTGGAATAACTCTGCTTGATGGTGGAGCCGTACTTTCCGTTGGCGGCCTCGAACAGCTGGCGACTGCACGGCATCGCCGACGAGTGGGAGAGGCTTTCCAAAAAGGCAGGGTCCGCATAATCCAGCGTAAATTCCACCGTCCGCTCGTCCACCGCACGAACGCCCAGCCGCTCCACCGGCAGCTCTCCGGACAGAACCTGCTGGCTGTTTTGGATGGCGCCGTACATCGAGGCGAAGGGGGAGGGGTAGATGCTGTTGAAAATCCGCTGGAAGGCAAAGACGAAATCGTCCGCCGTCACCGGCAGCTCGTCCTTGTCGTCCCAGCTCATGCCCTCCCGCAGATAGAAGGTATAGCGTTTCTGGTCCTGCGACACCTCATAGCGCTCGATGACCCCTTCCTCGAGCTTGCCGTCCGGGCGCTGGCGCATCAGTCCTTCCATCATATTATAGATGACCAACTGCTCGCTTTCCCGCTCTGCAAACTGCGGGTCCAGCGTATAGACCCACGAGGAAATGTCATACCGCACCAGCGAAGGCTCGGTACCGCAGCCGGACAGGGAAAATGCCAGCATCAGCACCGCCGTCAGACCGGAGATGAGTTTTAAAATTCGATGATTTTTCAAGAGAACATACTCTCCTTATTCACTGTAATTGGGCTCCGGGAACCAAACCTTTTCATTTCCCGGGAAATCATCATTCCCAAGAAATCCAAAATATTTCCCGGGAAATCATGCCGATGCGCCCCGCAGCATTGCGCGGACTCTCCTGCTAAGTGTAGCATGAGGGGTCAGGAAAAGCAATTGCTATCTTATAAATCTTTTGATCAAAACGAAATCGGGTGCAGGATTTCTTCATTTTTTTCCGGAGGCCGGACTTGAGCTCTTGCATTGGCGGCAGG
>URFD01000002.1 GCA_900547015.1 uncultured Oscillospiraceae bacterium
ACGCTTTTTTGTATGCAATCTCTTGAGCGCACAATACCCAATCCATAAGACACCCCCAGCCGCACGATGCGGCTGGGGGTGCTTTTCGGTTCGCTCGCTTTCGGGGGTTATCGGTTTTCGCGCAGGGTTTCCTGATAGACTCGAAGGATGGTCTGCAAAATGTCGTGGCTGGTGAAGTCCTTGTTGTAGACGATTCGCGTCTCGCGCGCCATGCTCAGATTTTCAATGGGCAGAGCGACGAGCTTCTTTTTGCGAAGCTCATCGGCGCAGGCACTTTTTGCCAGCACCGATACGCCCAAATCCTTGCGAATCAGCTCCTTGATGGTGGCGATGTTGTCCACCTCCATCACGATATTATAGTTTTCCGGGCTGTCGTCCAAGCTCCGCAGGGTGGAGTCGAACAGCACTCTGGTGGCGGAGGTCGGCAGACGCAGAATCATCCGCTCGCGGCGGAGCTGCTGGAGGGTAATCATCGCATTCTTTGCCAGAGGGTGGTCGGGCGCCATGACACACACCAAATAATCGGTATCCAGCACCAGCGAGCTGAAGGCCGGGTCGTTGGAATTTCCCTCGACGATTGCCAAATCCAGCTCATAATTTCCCAGCATATTATAAAGATTATTTATGGTATCGGTAATAATCGTTATACTAAACCCATCATCTTTCCCACTGCATTTTGCCAGTGCCTCTGCGGTGATATTGCTCTCGGCGGTGTGGGTGATGCCCACCCGAAGGGTACGGATTTTCCGTTCGTGGTCTGCCAGATCCGCCCGAATCCGGTCATAGAGCGCCGCCATCCGACGGGCATATTTCACGACAATCTCGCCCTCCGCCGTCAGCTTCAGGCCGCCCTTTCCCCGAATGAACAGGGTGACGCCGAGTTCCTCCTCGAGCTGACTGATATGATGGCTGACCGCCGGTTGTGTCAAGGACAACTCTGCCGCGGCCTTGGTAAAATTTTGACACTCCGCTACCGCCAGCAGTGTCCGAAGTTTTGGACTGATCATACGGGCCTCCTATTCCATTTCTTTATGAATCCAGAACAAAGAATCATTTTACTTTATGACAAAAACAGTGTATCATATCCTCATCGAAATTGCAAGGAAGCGACCCGTCCGGTGGCAATTCGGACGGCGATTTGCTCCTTGCCGATTGATTACGGTCGTTGCAAGCTGCAAGGACCAGAGGAGGCGAATCCTTTTGATTCAAACCATTCAAGCTGTGATGGACAGCAACCATGTTGCCACCACCATCATCTCAATTGCCCTGATGCTGTTCTTGGGATTTTCGATGACGCGGCTGACCAAGCGGCTGCGGCTCCCCAATGTGACCGCCTACATCGTCACCGGCATCCTCATCGGCCCGTTCTGCCTGAACCTCATTCCCCGAACGGTCATCGACGGGATGGACTTTCTGTCGGACATCGCGCTGGCCTTTATCGCCTTCAGCACCGGTGAATTTTTCCGGATGTCCACCTTGCGAAAAAACGGCTCCAAGGTCGTCCTCATCACCGTGCTGGAATCCCTGATGGCCACGCTGGTGGTGTTTATCGTTACCTATTTCTTATTAGGGATTGACCTTGCCTTCTCGGTTGTGCTGGCAGCTCTGGCGGCCGCCACCGCCCCTGCCTCCACCGTCATGACCATCCGCCAGACCGGCGCTCAGGGCGATTTTGTCGACACCCTGTTGCAGGTGGTGGCTCTGGACGATGTGGTTGGACTGATTGCATACAGCGTGGCAATCTCGCTGGCGCTGACCGTCCAGACCGGCAGCTCCTCTGTCAGCATCGGCAGCATTGTGAAGCCGGTCATCATGAACATCGATGTTTTCCTGCTGGGCGGGCTGTTCGGCCTATTTCTCAAGTGGCTCATGCCGAAGAAATGCTCCAAGGACAACCGGCTCATCATCTCCATCTCCCTGCTGTTTGCATTCTGCGGCATCTGCGCCATGATGGACGTTTCGCCGCTGTTGGGCTGCATGAGCATGGGAACCGTTTACATCAACATCACCGACGACGAGAAGCTCTTTAAGCAGCTCAACTACTTCACACCACCGATTCTTCTGCTGTTCTTTGTCCGCTCGGGGCTCAATTTCCAGCTGGACACCCTGACCGACACCGCAGCAGCAGTGGGTCAAACTCCTCTGTTGGTGGTGGGAATTGCCTATTTCTTCGTCCGCATCGTGGGAAAATATGCCGGTGCATGGCTGGGCTGCCGTCTGGTCAAGAAGCCCAAAAAGGTCAGCGATTACCTCGGCCTTGCCCTCATCCCGCAGGCAGGCGTTGCCATCGGACTTGCCGCGATGGGCGCCCGCACCTTGGGCGGCGAAATGGGTGTTGCGCTGGAAACGGTGATTCTGGCTTCCAGTGTGCTGTATGAGCTGGTCGGCCCTGCCTGCGCCAAGCTGTCGCTGTATCTGTCCGGCTCGTATTCCTCCAAGCTTGAGGACATCATTCCGGAGGAGCAGCTGCCGAAGCAGGCAGAATCCAACGCAGTCGAGCAGTTGATTCAGCGCATCCAGATCATCCAGACGCAGCTGCAAAAAGACCTGCCCACCGAGGAGGAGCAGGCCTTTCAGGAGGCGGCTGACGAGTACGACAACTACCACAATTACAGGAGGAGAATGATATGACAAACGACTTTTTGGTATCCCTGCTGGGGCCGTGGGCAGCCCAGCTCAACAGCGGGTCGATTTTACTGCGAATCGGGCTGTCGGTGCTGCTCTCTGCCATCATCGGATTCGAGCGTTCCAGCAAGCGGCACTCCGCCGGTCTGCGCACCTTCATCATCATCTCGCTGGCAGCCACCACCGCCGCCATGATTGAGCTTTGCTTGGACACCGCCTTCATCAGCGCGTCGGTCATCATCGGCATCGCCATGCTGTCGGGCTATTCCATCTTTTTTAGCTCCAAGGGACAGATCAAGGGCTTGACCACCTCGGCTGGCTTGTGGAGCTGCGGCATCATCGGGCTTGCCATCGGGCTGGGAATGTACACCGTCGCGCTGACTGCATGGGTCGCTCTGCTGTGTGGGCTGTCGCTGTTCCCGGTGCTGGAAATGTACCTCAAGGATAAATCCAACCATTTCGAGGTGCATCTGGAGCTGAAGAACAAAGCCGACCTGCAAATCTTTTCTGCCACCATCCGCCGGCTGGGAATGCGCATCGATGACATCGAGCTGAATCCTGCCTACCGCAATTCGGGGCTGAGTGTGTACACCGTCTCCTTCACCATCAGCAGCCAAGAGCTGAAAAAATATAAGCGGCACAGCCAGATTATCGAGGCTCTGCGAACCTTGGATTACATCGCCTTCATCGACGAAATTAACTAAAGCCGCAAACCAAAAGGCGACCTCCTTTTTTCTCACCAATACAAAAAAGGCAAACGCCCTGCCGGAAGATTCCGGCAGGGCGTTTGCTCTCGAACGGGTGATGAGATTATTCAATCGAAATTGCGGTGCTCAGAGGGGATTTTTTGGTGTCCTCTTTTGGAACCAGAACGCTCAGAACACCGTCCTCGTATTTGGCTTTGATGTCCTCGGCTTTGACATTGCCGATGTAGAAGCTACGCGAGCAAGCACCCATGTAACGCTCCTGACGCAGGACACGACCTTTCTTGTTCTCTTCTTCTTTATCCATGCCCTTCTCGGCACTGATGGTCAAATAGCCATCCTTGAGGTTCAGGCTGATTTCGTCTTTCTTGAAGCCCGGCAGGTCGATTGCCATACGATAGCTTTTTGCATCATCTGTCTCACGAATATCGGTCTTCATCAGGTTTCTGCCATTCTTACCGAACAGCGGATTGTGAGTACCAAAGAAGCCATTGTTGTCAAAGAAATCATCAAACATATTTTCACCGTAAATTACTGGCAGCATAAATCATTCCTCCATTTCGTTTTGTTGACAGATTAATTATTTTATGTAAAGCTCAGCCTTGCAGCAAGCGTTGCAAGAAGGCGTTGCTTACCTGTTACGCGGGATGCAAGCATAGACAATCGAGCTGATACCCTCCAACAGGAACACAAGCCCGACCGTCAAACCGATCGCCGCAACGCTGACCCACGGGTCCATCATGCAAAGGAAACCCGCCAGAATCAAGAGAATACCGATGGCTAATACCCAGCCCCAGCCGCGAACCCCGAAGGCCCGCAAATCAAATGCGCTGACAAACCGCGAGATGCCGGAAAACAGAAGCCATACTGTGAACAGAAGCGGCAGCGACATCATGGTGAACCACTGGTTGAACAGCAGGAACAGCGACAAAATCACCGTCAAAATACCATCCAACAACAGCCACCCGGAGCCAAACAGCACGCCGCTGGTCGCAGCAAAGACCACAATTTCAATCACGCCGGAAACCAGCATAAAGATACCGACCATCAGGCCCGCTGTCAACGCCGCTATGTCCTGATTGCACAAGCAATAGACCCCTGCTGCAATCAACAGCACACCTGCTATGATATTTAATACCTTCATCGTCTTAGAGTTCGTCATCATTCACACCGTCCTTTTCTTTGCTATCTCTTAATTTCTGGCTTTATTATAGTCCCGACCGCTTGAAACCACAATGGACCGGCGGTATAATAAAGAAAACCGCACTTGTGCTAAAAGCACAAACCGCACGAAAAGACGCAAGCAGAAGGAGGAGACCCATGGGAGACGCAACTTGGAAAAACATCAGCACCGATGCACTGCTGGCAGAGTTTTTTGCACAGGATGATTTGAAGGGGCTGGCTGCCGATGCCGGCGCTCTGCTGGAATGTCCGCTTCTGGTGCTGGATGATACCTTTCATGTCACCGCACACTACAAACCGCTCGGATTCTCGGACGCGGTCTTTCAGGATGCTGTCCGTCACGGCGAGGTCACTTATGAATTCGGCGCCATCATCAGCCAGAGCAAGGCGCTGCCTGCCGGAGCTGCCGACTATGTCCTGCTGGACAACAGCCCTTACCTTCGCCGCTTTGCCCCGCTCATCAGCTCCGGGGTTCGGCTCGGCTATCTTGTTTGCGTAGACCCCGACGGTCACCTGCAAAGCATCCCGGAGGAGATTTGGAGCACCATCGAGCAGATTCTGGCAAAGCAGGTGTTCATCGAGGCAAGCCGTCAAGACAAGCCCTTTGAGACCGCAGAGGATGTTTTGATGCACCTGCTGGACGGCGGCTTTTCCTCCGCTCCCTATTTCCGTCTGCAAGCCTCCGGAACCTATCTGACCAACTTTCATCCAACCGGCTTTGCCCTGATTGATATGACCGCCTACCACAACGAATATCTTAGCAAGCGGCACCTGAAGGACGAGCTTCAAGCCCGCTTTCCACAATCCCACTCCTTCCTGTATCGGGGAGATGTCTTCCTGTTTCTTCATGGGCGGGAGGATTTCAGCGAATTTTCCTCGCTGGCAAGGGAGTTTCATCTCAAGGTGATTCTGTCCGACGGGCTGGATGACCTGTTTGAACTGCCAATCCTCTACCGCACTGCTCACGAGGCACTGGCCCTGATGGGCGACCAGCGCTTTCACTTCGGCAACGTCTGCACAGTAGCTCAGCTGCGGACGCTGCTGCTCCTAAAAAATCTGGAAGGGCGCAACGACCTGATTGCCAAAGAGATTCGGGCGCTGGCTGCCCACGACAAGGAAAAGGACACGCAGTACTGCGAAACGCTGTATCACTATCTGACCTGCTGCCGCTCGCTGAAAAAGACCTGTGATGCCCTGTTCACCCACCGCAACACTGTACTCTACCGAATCCGCAGAATCGAGGATGATTTTGCCATTCCGCTGGACGAGCCCGCTGTACACGCCGACCTGCTGATGGGCGTGTCGCTCCTTCTGTTTGCAGAAAAGGGGCCGGACTTCTTCCTGCGACTAAACAGCCAAACTGAAAGAGAGGAAACATTGTCATGAAAGAAAATCGAAAGCTGTTAAAAGAGGTGCTCAAGGGCATTGAGCACGACATGACCGACGAAGAGGTTCTGGGCCTGCTGGCGGACAGCCAGATTTCGGTCAAGCCCGAGGGTGCAAAGGAAAAATATACCCTTGGTCAGCGCGCGGCAGACACGATTGCAAAGTTTGCCGGAAGCTGGGCATTCATCTTTTCCTTCACCGGTGTCCTGATTCTGTGGATGGTGGTCAATGTGGTGCTGGCTTCCAACGCTTTTGACCCGTACCCCTTCATCCTGCTGAATCTGGTGCTGTCCTGCGTGGCGGCGATTCAAGCCCCGCTCATTATGATGAGCCAGAACCGTCAGGAGGAAAAAGACCGCCGCAGAGCCGAGAACGACTACAAGGTGAACCTCAAGACCGAGATTATGATCGAAGACCTGTACGACAAGGTGAACATCATCCTTGCCAAGCAATCGGCACTGGAACGGCGGCTGGACGCAGAGAAGAAATCCGAACACTAGGCGGTTGTCGGGAAGCCTCTGTTCCGATTTTGGAACAGGATTTTTCCTCTTTATATCAAACAATCCATTTAAAACAGAATGGCGCAAAAAAGCGGCTCGGAATTTCTTCAGAGCCGCTTTCATGTTAGCATCATTGTTCCTGTTACAGTGCCGCCAGCTTTGCAAGCAGGTAGCTCAGCGAGCTATCGTAAAAAACAAAGTTGTCTACCTGACCTGCATTTTTTGCGTCCACCGCTTGTGCGCGGACTGCCGCCTGTTCGGGTCTGACCAGCAGCAAAATTTTGGTTGTCTGGCTATTCTGCCGAAGGGACTGGCAGATTTCGAGCGCACGCTTCATATCCACCTGGTCCGCAACATCCAGAAGCACCACATCGGCGTGAAATACATCCGCTCCCACGATGGCTTGCGAATATTGGAGCTGTGCCTCCCAGCGGAAGTCGAACTCCGGCTTTGACAGAATCGCTGCCGACAATCCCTGTCCCAGGATTTTATTGGATGAAACAAACAGAACTGTTTTCATAATTGCTCCCCTCTGTCAAGCGCGTCTGCCGGACGATGGTTGTGATACGGGTGTTCTAGTCCATCATGGTCAAGGTCATAACGGTCTGATCATTCTCAAAGAATGGTGGACGGCTAAAGATTTCTTGGTCTTGGAAGATGTCCATCTCCATTCCGGACGGCGAAACCATAATCAGGAATCTTCCGCTGGAGGTTCCCATGCCGGAGGTCGAAGCCGTCTGCATACTCAGGTAGCGTTCTTCCATCCGCCAAACGCCGGAAAACATTTTCTGGTACTCCGTATTTTCCGGGAACCGCTCATAAAGCTCGATGATTCCCGAATATTCCGGGTCACAGTTGCCCTGTCCCAAGGTCATGTACCAGTTTTCGCCGCACTGCCACTGGGTGTTCATCAAGGCGGCGTCATAGACCGGGCTCATACTGTCATCCATAAAGTCATCCGGGTCCATCCATCTTGCAAAGTCGTACACATCCCAATTTTCGATGTTGTCCAGCTCGGTGCCTTTGCCAAAGTCGGTAAGATCCAGCATCAGCTTCGCCATGTAATTGCCGGTGTACCGCCCAGAAGTGCAGACGGTCGGAACATCGATTGAGTTATTGTTGTCCTGATTTCGGTACGGACACCATTCTACATTGTATCCGTTGTCCAGACATGCGACGACCTGGACATTCGGTTCGTCCCAGAACTGTTCATAGTTCGAGTAAACCAGCACCGGCTTGGCATATTCGTCGCGGTACAGCACTTCATCCGCTACCGGCCAGACGCCGGCGCCGTTGGATTCCCACTTGACATGGTTGACCGACAGGGTCGTGTGGTCATCCTTTGGTACAAAGCAGTACAAATCTCCATAGCCATCCCCGAGCACACGGTCGCTGTCCTCTGGAATCTCCAGAAGGAATGGCATCCGCTCCGCAAGCTCCGGAACGCTGGCACGAATCCAGTCCGCAAGCGGTGTGGTGTCTCCCTGCTCCCGATTGCCCAGATAAGCGACTGCCAGTACCGTATCCGGGAAACCTTCCAGACAGCCTTGCAGTCGGGCAAGGTCCTCCGAAACCGTCTGCTGTGTCTCGCCCGCCGGCATCGGCTGTTCTGTGCCTGCTGCCTGCTCGGTCGGATTCTCCTGCTTGGTCTGCTCGGAATCTGCTTTCGGGGTTTCCGCCTTTTTGAGTTTGCCGGTAACGGCATTTGCCGGACGAGCCTGGGTCTGCTCCTGTGTCTTTTCAGGAGCCGTCACCGATTCCGGCTGTGACGGGTTGAGCATTTCCCCTGTGCAGGCGGTCAATCCCAGCAGCATCGCTGCACACACAGCTGCTGCCAGCACGCGGTATCTCAGTTTTGTTTTCATCGCTTCTCCCTCCTTTTGGAGTGATGCCGCCGTTATGCCCACGGGTCAGCGGCCTTTGGAATCCGAACTCCGGTGAGCAGATACTGCTCCCAGAGGAACCATTTTCCATCGCTGCCTCTCTGGCGAAGCTTGATCGGACGCGGGTCGTCCGCACCGCCGCAAGGGATAAACAGCTTCATATAGCCCTGCTCCACCGCAGAGATATGGTTGCTGGTAATCACAATGGTGTACGGCTGGGATGGGGTATAGTTGTTGTCCGGCGTAGAGCCGACAAAGTAGGTGAACGGCAGATAGGTCTTGCCATCGCGGAAACGGTCATTCAGGAAGGAAATGTCCTGACCATTCAGCGGACGGGGACCACGCAGCCAGTTGAGCATTTCCGAGCCGATGGTTCGGTCTGCGGCATAGGCGCACAGTGCCAGAACGGTCAGTGCCGCTGTCTGAAACGGGGTGCTCAGCGCCGCCTCGGGCAGAGCCTGCATCTCGGCAAGGCTCTCTGGCAGTGCGGCAAAGGTAAAGGTTACGCTTTGGCTTCCTGTCGGTGCGGCAGATGGCATCGCAGGATTTTTCAGTTTATCAAAAATCCCCATTCAAAATTTCTCCTTTCCAATTTCCCGGCATCCTGCGCCGGGTGTTCAGCTTAACCGAAGCTGATTGTCATAATTGCAGATTCCTGCGTTTTCTCCATAAACGGCGGAGTCTCCATGGTGCTCGGGTTTGCCTCGATGTAAAGGTTTTCTCCGGACGGGTCAATCTCGACCGGGTAGTAGATAGCGGTGCGGTTGCCGTCTGTATCGGTCATCAGCAAATCCAGGTAGTTATCGTTCATTTTCCAAAAACCGGTGTAGAGAATCTCGTACCGCTCTTCTCCCGGCTTCTGACAGCCAATCTCGAGTGTGCCGAAAAACTCCGGGTTTGTACTGCCGCGGTGCAGATCCATGCACCATTGTTCACCGTTCTTGTCATAGTTCCAAGTGGTGTCCGCAAGGCCCTCAGCAGTAGGCGGCAGCCATCCCGGAAGCAGCTCTGTGTCCAGATCGTCCGAGCCATCAATCTCCCCATAGGTTGAAAAATCCATGATGGTCGGGAGGCCCTTCTCGTCATTTGGCAAAACGATGGCGCCGAGATCATCACACTGCGGATACCAAGTCACGACCAAGCCATCGTTGGTCACAAGAACGACCTCAATATCCGGCTCGATGGAGTTTGAAAAGACCAAAATCGGCAGGCCGGTTTCATCCCGGTAGAGCACCTCGCCCGATACCGGCACCATGCCGTTGCCTCCTTCCTCCCACGACACACGGTTCACCGCAATACTGGTGTCCTTGTCGCGCGGAAGGATACAGAAGAGACGGCCATAGCCACGATCGCCGCCGCCAATCATGCGCTCCTGCGGAATCTCTGTCAGGAACGGCAGAGCCTCGGCCAAGGCTTGATTGTTTTTCCGAATCCAGTTCGGGACTAATACAAGGTCATCCAGCTCACAATAACCGATGTAGGCCGCAGTTGCGGCAAACTGGTTGTTGCCTGTTATCGTATCACGGAGCGATTCTATCGACAGCTCTGCTTCCGTGTAATTCTGTTCGTTGTTTTCTTCTCCCATCCGTTCACCATCCTTCTTGCTGTCGTCCGTCTCTGTCATCGAAGCCTTGCTGCTGCCCTTTGAGGCAGGCGGTGTGACCGGAGTAGCCGGATTGTCTGCACTGACCTGAGCCGCTTCGCCGTCGTCCTTCTTGACCGGACTGGCTGCATGGACTGTAGCTTCGGTGTTTGCGGTGGTTGTGGTGGTTGTGGTGTTTCCGGTATCTGCATTTCCGCCGTTGTCACAGCCGGTCATACTGCATACCATCGCCACCAGAAACAGCATCAGGATGGGTTGCATCCATCTTTTCATAGCTTTGCTCCCTTCTTGTCAGATTTTCTGCTGCGTCCGCGCGTTCGGCGGCAGGCGCAGTCTTGGGTTTTGCTTCCTTCCATTCGTCGCAGGGGGCTATTACATCCCCACCTGAACCATTCCGTGGTTTGAGAAATCCATGATTGTCCGAACCCCTCGTTCGTCCGTCGGCAAAACGATGGCTCGCTGAGCGCACTGGGGGTACCAAGTTACCCTTGTGCCGTTGTCTCTTTCCAGAACGACCTCCACATCCGGCTGGTCGGAATTA
This sequence comes from uncultured Oscillospiraceae bacterium, assembly GCA_900547015.1. Taxonomy (GTDB): domain Bacteria; phylum Bacillota; class Clostridia; order Oscillospirales; family Ruminococcaceae; genus Negativibacillus. The sequence goes on from URFD01000002.1 coordinate 10,425, forward strand.
GAGAACAGCAGAATCGGCAGGCCGTTTTTGTCGTGGTAGAGCACCTCGCCCGGCACCGGCACAGCGCCGTTCCAGGTCAACCGACTCACGGTAAGGCTGGTGTCCTTGTCTCGCGGAAGCACACAGAACAGCTCCCCACAGCCAAGGCTGCTGCCGCCGACAACATCCTGCTGCGGAATCTCCACCAGAAACGGCACCCATCGGGTTAATCTGGGGTTGTTCTGACGAATCCACTCCGGCAGCATCGCAAGGTGATTCACCTGGCACTCGCCGAGGTAGGCCGCAGCTCCGGCAAATTGCTCGACACACACCACAGAGCGGCGAAGCACCTCAATCCAGATTCGCCCTTCCGCTGTATAGCCCTGCGTGTAATTCTTTTCTTCCAATCAATCACCACCCTTTCGGTGTCTCGGTCGTTATCCTCAAAATCATCAAGTCTCTGCTACCTTTGAGGGCAGCAGGGCCGGCTGCATCACCAGCGTTTTTGATCTTTGGTGTACACAGCCGGTCACACTGCTGCCCAATCAAAGGAAAGCTGCATTAACATGATGTCGATTGGTTGCTGCTTGCTGTTAGAATTTTCCGCTTCGACCGCTGCCGCCACCGCCGCTGTAGCTGGAAGTACTGCCACTGCCGCTGTCCGAGCTTTCGCTCTTGACCTTGGTGCGGGTCTCGGTGGTGTGGGTGTATCGGTCATACTGCTGGGTCAGGGTCAAGCCGCCTGCCGTAACATACTCGTTGGCCTCTACCTTCTTCTGGACGCTGATCATCTTGTCTCTCAGAACCAGACATACTGCACCTGCAATCAGGCAGGAGCCGAGCACAACTACGAGATACCAAATCCAGTAGGAACGCTGAACCGGCTTGCCGGACTCTGCCTTGGTCATAAATTCGTCGCACGAATCCAGATAGTGGCTGATGCCGATGTACCAGTTGTTATCGCCGAAATCGCCAAGGAAGGTATCTTCCAGCTTTTCCTGTCCATACTGATTGAAGGCATACTCAGCCTGTTTGCCGTAGACAAACATCGCATAGTCGCGTTCCTTCATGCTCAGCAGGACGATGATGCCGTCTCTGCCGCTGCCCTTGCCAAGGTTTTCGTTGTGGTACAGCTGGTAGGTTGCTTTTTCGACCGCGTCGCCGTATACGGTGAAATCGTCCACAAGGGCGAAGTAGGTGTTACATTCATGGCGGTCGGAGATGTCCGCCGCTTTTGCCTCCAAAGTCTGCCACTGGTCATCGGTCAGCAGGTTGCTTCGGTCAAAGATATACTCCGCGGCTTCCTTGTATGTGCTGACCGTTTCTGTGGCGGCTACCTGATTCGGGGCTGCCTGAGACAGATACAGGTCGCACGCCTCCAGATAGTGGGAGGTGCCGAGATACCAGTCATCGTTGCCAAAATCACCGAGGCAGGACTCCTCGATGGCAGCCTGTGCTTCATTGGTAAAGACACTTTCCGCATACGCGCCGTAGTAATACAGTGCGTAATCCCGGTCCTTCATGCTCAGCAGAATCGCAATGCCATCATGTCCGTTGCCGATTCCAAAGCCGTACTCGTGATAGATGGCAGCGGTTGCATCGAACGCATCGACATCATCCCCGCTGTCCACATAATCTGCGTAGTCGTCCACGAAGAAAACATAGACGCCGCAGTTGCTGCGTTTAGCAATGTCTGCCGCTTTGTTTTCCAGCTCCTTCCACTGGTCGTAGGAGAGCTTTTCGCTGGTGTCGATGATATAGTTCATCATTTCGGTGTCCGAATCCGCAGTACCGGTGGTGCCTTCTGTCGCTCCTGCCGGTGGACAGTTTGCCGTCACATACTGGGTTGCACTCTCGATCATAGCATCCACAGCCTGTGTGAGTGCGACTGCGCTCATGTTGATGTCCTCGCCGTTCCATGCCCGTTCTGCCATATAAGGCTGAATTGCATTGCGGACGGTATCGGACAGCGCCTGGGAATCGCCCCTGCCTTCATCCAGAACGCCATAGACACACCAGCTGTCGGCGGACGGCATCGCATAGCTGCCGTTGTCCTTCGGCTGCATCCAGATGGTCAGCGTAAGACCTTCCTTGTTGTCGCCATAACCATAACCGTATTCGTCATAGAGTGCCATCGCCGTTTCGCCGATGTTGTTGTTAATGATTTCGGTTAGAACATCCACCCGCAAGTCAAGGCCAAGCTTCTGCGAACATTCCGGAAGATTGGTTTCTCCCTGCAAGGTCAACGACTGGGAGCCCAGCGATTCTGTTTCATCATAAATCACGCCATAGGTTTGAGCCGACACCGGCAGGCAAAGGAACACTGCCAACGCGACCACCAGCGCGAGGATTGAATATCTCTTCTGTTTCATATCCGATTTCCCCTCCTTCTTACAACAGGAATCTGACCAGCAGCGAGCCTATGATTGACAGAGGAGCTGCCACTGCGGCAAACACACCCCAGAACTTGCCCCAGCTGATTGGCAGGTCGCCTACCATTTTTCCGGTCTGGCCGTTCATGGCAAAGAGGAAATCCTTGCCGTTCCACTTGGTGCTCAGCATCCAGACGGGCATCAGGGCATAATGCACCTTGCCCTTGTGCAGGGTGACGGTGTTGCCTGTCAGGGTGCAGGTATCGTAATTTTTAATGGTGTTTCGCAGTGATGCCGCCAGTGTTCCCTCGCAGCGTGTGTCTGCACGCTTGATGCTGTCATCCACCGACACATCGAACTTGTCGGCAAGGAAGCCGGGCAGATAGGCTGTGGAAAACTGCTTGAGGTCCTGATAGTTGTAAGGCTCAATCGAATCCATGTGGTCATCCGGCATTTTGCTGGAAGCATCGACCGGAATCTTCTCGAAGGCAACCTTTCCTGCACGGTAGACCTCGTAGTGCTTGGTCTCTGTGATGTCGTAGTCGCCGGAGCGATAGGTGCGGGTGCGGGTCGCATGGTAAGAAGCATCGCCCTCCGCCTCGCCGTCGAACATCCAGAACGGAACATAGATTCCGCGAATCTCCTGCAGATGGTTTTCCTTGGTGAAGGTACCCGGCAGAAGGAATTTGCCCTTGTAATGCTCCTTGAGCGCCTTGATGGCTTCCTCCTTGCTGACCTTGAACGGAATCACAAAGTCCGGCTTCAGGTCGCCGGAGAACTGACCCGGAACGACCGTTGGGTTTCCGCAGTAAGGACAGGAGGTTGCCGCTGTGCTCTTGTCGCAGATCAGCTCCGCGCCGCAGCTCGGACAGCTGTATGCCTGCATCTCGTCACCCTCTGCACCCCATCCCTGCATATCAGAGGTGTCCCACCTGCTGCCGTCGGAGGAGGCCCCTGCCTGCTGAGCTTCGGCCTGCTTTGCCGCTTCGGCTTGCTGGGCCTCTGCTGCCTTTTTCTCTTTCTCCGCATAGAGTGCCTCGATTTCCGCTACCTCGTATTGGGAACCGCAGTAGTCGCACTCCAGCTTGCCGGAGGCTCCCACATAATGAAGCGGTCCGGTACAGCTCGGGCACTGATAGTTTGTTACCTTTGTTGTCATCAAAATCCCTCATTTCCATGCCGGTGGTGCCGCCGTCGTGCCAAAGCCTTGGGCGTTAGCAGTCAACGATTTTCACCGAATCATTCTTTATGATAGGTTGTGTCTGCAATTTGGATTTCCTGTTTCTGCTGGTCATATATGATTTGAACGCCCGCCGCTGAGCGGTTGGCATTTACAAGCGTGATTCTTTTTAGTCCATTCTCTTCCTTTAAAAAAGTATCCTTCTCGATGTAGGCTTGGTCGACCGAAATGGAAAAGCCTTCCCACCGCTCTTCGTCCTGCCGGTACCAGCTGTTTTCTACATACAGATAGTCTTCGGATTCGCTGAGGGTGATTTCATATTTCTCCTTTCCATCCTCCGAAATCCATCTGCCCTTCAGCAGCTCGTACACTTCCATCGTTCTCTGTTTGAGCCTCTTTTTGCTGTCTTCCTGCTGCTGCAATTCCTGCTCGGTGTAATATTTTTCCCGGTCACCCCATTCAATCGGGTCGGCGTCGTAACAGGTGATGGTCATCATCCACGCAAACTGGGGTGAATCCAGATAGCGCAGATGATAGATTGCTCCGTTTTGGCTGTCGTTGATGGCCAAGCCGCTGATTCTTTCTGCAAAATCCGCCTCTATCGTGAGAGCGTTTCTCTCAAATTTACACTGATATTCTCCGTTGAGCTGGTTAAAATTCGCATCGTAGCACAAAATCCAGTTGTCATCAAATCTCTTTCCGGTATAATAGAGCTTCATTTTACCCGGAGTATAAACCATCTTGGTGATACGAAGGTTGTCATCCGAAACTGCTGTTTCAGGATATTGATACACGACCTTTGTCTCTGCGTTGCCGCAGGCGGTCGCTCCGAATAGTGCGGTCAGGATTCCGGCCATGATGAAAAAACCTCCCATCCATCTTCCAATTTTCCTCACGGTCATCACTCCTTATCCATCGCCAGATGACTCCCGCCCCAGATTGGAGCGGGAGCCGGTTTACACAATTATTCTGCTTCCCTGACATTTCGGGAGTAGGTGCAGGATGTATACTGCTCTTTTCCGTCTTCAACCTTAAAGATAATATAGAGAAAAGCGTCCTCTTCCTTCGATTCCCATTTGTAGCCATGCGTCTCGGCACTCCAGGTCGTTTCCCGGTCCTTCCAAGGAACGCCGTCACAGCCGAGCGCGTCGCGGGCTTCGGCATAATAAATCTTGGATTTTTTGAGCGTTGCATAAAGCGCACGCATCTTTTCCAAGGTGGTCGCGCCGGTTGCGGACGCATTCGACAGACCGTAGTCGCCGTCGCCTGCCTGCGCCTGTGTATTGTCTGCAGGAGCCATCGTTGCCTGTGCATCTGCTCCGATGCTGTCCGGCATCGCTTTGTTTGCATTGATCATCGGCAGGTACCAGCTGTCATAGCTGGCCGGGCGCTGTGACTGCTCCATATCGTCCCACTTGGTTCCCCACGGGCGGAGATAGAAGTCATAGTGATATTCGCCGTCTTTGCTTTCGCACCAGCCATCCAGCCAAATCATGTTGTCCTTCTCTGCCAGACCCGGGTCTACAATCCAGTCTGCGTGCTTGAGCTCCTGGTCGGTGAACCATCCGCCCTCGGAGAGAATCGCGCCGTGTTCTCCGGTGCCGGATTCGCTCAGGCTGACAGCGGCCCAAACCATCGGTTCCTCCTTGGTGTAGTCCTCGTCCCACAGCAGGACGGTACCCATCATGTCGTCGCCAATGCTGATGTTGCCGCAGACATCCCACCACTGACCGTTCATCTTTTCATAGGCTCCGTCGCCGCCGGTTATGGTCCAGCGACCGTACCAGTCGCCGTTCCACCAATCCAGCAGTGCGTTGCCGGTGGAAGCCGCCGCAGGTGTTGCCGGGGCTGTTTCGGTGTTTGCAGACGGAGCAGTTGTAGCCTCGCTGCCCATCGAAAGCGCACCCTTCGCTTTGCTGCCGCCGCTCGGTGCCGGCTGAGTGGTTGTGCCTTCTGTTGTCGTCGGCTCGGTGGTTGTGCCTTCTGCCGTTGCCGGCTCGGTGGTTTCGGTCGAACCTGCGGATGTCGCAGGTTCTTCTCCGTTGACCTTGATGCTCATGAGGATTGCCTGAACATCTGCATCCTGCAAGGTGATTGGCTTCTTACCCATTTCCGGGAAGATGGAGACCTGAATCTGATAAGGCTCGGTCACCCACAGCACCAATAATTTCGTGCTCAGCGAGGTAGCCGAAAAGCCCTGCCAAGTGTAATCGCCGGTGGTCAGAGGCTCCAAGTCCTCCGCATCCTCATAAAAGTCCTTCAGAACCATCAACTGCTTATCAGCCGGGGTGTACTCAATCTGGATGCCCGGTGTTGTGAACTGGCTCCATTCGTTTTTCGCACCCTTGTGAATCCGAATCCCGTGCGGGTCACCCGGTTCGTCAGGGTATTCGTCAAAAATATCTGCGCTTGGAAACGCCATCCAGCCTTCCGGAACTAACACGGAAATCAAGCTGGTTTCATAGACTTCGCCTTTGACATCGGCGGGAGATTTCGGCTCTCCGCCACAGGCGGTCAAGGACAGCGTCAACAGGACTGTAAGGAACAAAGAAATGATTTTCTTCATCTTACCATTCCTCCTATTGTTTTGTGAAGGTACCGCTAATGCCATAGCCCGAATTTTCATTCATGGTCAGGCTGTCTCCATCCACGGAGAAAGTGTAGGTGGACGGCTCGCTCCACATCTCCAGGGTCACCGTCAGCTGGTCGCCGTCAATGGTGTAGGTGCCGTTCTGCTTGACATAAGCGTTCTGCATGGTGCATTTGCCACTGCCGTTAAAGGTCCAGGTAATCACACCATCTGCACCCAGCTCTGCTGACCAAGTACCGGCAAGCGCATCCTTGCTGCCGCAGGCAGCCAAGCCAAACGCAATCACAATTACTAGAATCAATGCTAATACTCGTATCATCTTTTTCATTCCCACCATACTCCTTTCCGTATGTTTTTTTCGTATTGCTCTGCTTTATCCTTTGACAGAACCGCCGCAGAATTCACAGCAGCCATTGGCATCCGGTGTTGTGGTTGCTCCGCAGTACGGACAGGTTACGGTTCCGTTTGGAGTGTCCGACTTCGGGGCTTCCTGCTGAGCCGCTGCCGGTGCAGCCGACTGATTTCTTGCCTGCTGTCTGCCCTCAAGCAGTGCATCCCGGATTTCTTTTCCCATTGTCTCATATTTGCGGTATTCCATGCTGGCCTGCACTTCCTCTGCATTGGAGGTCGGGTATCCGCCTCCCATCCGGCCCGCAGGACCACCTACAGCACCCGGTCTGCCCGTCATACCCGGACGGACATTGCCGCGCGCCGGCGCGGCGTTTGGTCCATCCAGCAGGGTTTTCTCATCGTTGTCGATTTCGGAGCTGTTGAGTCTAAAACGAATCTCACTGAAATAAGGGTTGTTGACATTGATTACAATGTAGAAGTTGTAGGAGCAGGCATAGCACTCAGGCTGGAAGCTGTGCCGGTTTCCCTCTGCATCCTTGTACTCAATCTCTGTTTTGGTTTCGTCAATATCCAGCTGACATCCGGTCACGTCGGAAAATGCCAGAACATCCGGATTGGCCTCTGCCAGATTTCTTGCCGAGGTGACCAGAAACAGTCCGGCATTTTCATCCAGCAACACCTTGGTGTTCTCTCCCAGAGTACGGGTGGTCTGAAACTCAGACACCTTCTGTCGATTTGCTTCGCGGTAGTTCAGCTGTTCTTTGATTTCCGACACTGTACTCTGGCGGCGGTCGCTGAACCACGGAGACAGCTTGGCGGCACAGTTTTTACACAGATTGCCGTCCTCCAGCTTGCGGTTGCCCAGCAGACCAATCTCACTGCCGCAGACAGAACATTCCTTCTTGTCAAACAATTTTCCAAAAAATCCCATGACCGGATCTCCTTTCTAAATCTGCCTGATTATGCGTTTGCCTCGTTCTTCATCTGGAGTGCGCCGTAAGAGTACAAGCCCGGCAGTACCAGATTGAGAAGCAGGCTGACGATGGTGGTTGCATTGAATTCGCTGCCCGCAACTGCACCAAGGATGGTGGAAATAATGCTCAGGACGGCGATGATGATGCCCCACTTCACGCAGGCAGCTGCTTTCTGAGGTGCGTTGCAAGCGCCAACACCCTTGATGCCTGCAACCAGTTCAATCACCGATGCCACAACGACGATGACAAGGCTGATGTAGAGAAGGGTCGCATTCTCTATGAGACCTGCCATCGACAGTGCGCCGGCGCCAAGAAGGCCAAAGATGCCGGTGATGACGCCGAGGACGCCAAGGACGATCATGATAATGGATGTAACCTTCAAGAATTTCTGACCTTTCATAGTGATGCCTCCTTCTTTATTTTTACTGATAAAACAACTTTTCTTTTTTATCTGCTCTGCTTAAATCAGCAGTCGCAAGCGTTTTTCTGTTTGATGAGGCCCTTCGCCCCAGGGCGAATCGGCTAGGAATTTGTGCCGTTCTTCATCTGGGTTGCGCCGTAAGCGTACAGGCCCGGCAGCAACAGATTGAGGAGCAGGCTGACGATAGTAGATGCGTTAAACTCGTTGCCGGCAACTACGCCGAGGATGGCGGAAACGATGCTCAGGACGGCGATGATAATGCCGAATTTTACGCAGGCTCCTGCCTTCTCAGGTGCGTTGCAAGCGCCGACGCCCTTGATACCTGCAATCAGTTCGATGATCGATGCCACAATGACGATGACAAAGCTGACATAGAGAAGAGTTGCATTCTCTATGAGGCCTGCCATTGACAGTGCGCCAACGCCAAGAAAACCGAAGATGCCTGTGATGATGCCAAGGACGCCAAGGACGATCATGATAATGGATGTGACTTTTAAGAATTTCTGACCTTTCATAGTGATGCCTCCTCTTTTGTTGAACTTCGATGAAATTTATTCTTTTGCTCCGTTCGGTCCGTGACCGTGGAGCAAGCTATTTCCAGAGAATGTTGAAGCGGACTCACAATCTTCGGGGGTCCAGTTTCTATCCTGTTGCCCGCCGTCGGAATGGTCGCAGAATGCAGAAGATTTTTGGCTTCTGCTTTCCCTCATCCGAGCGGTCAAAGTGTAGCAGAGTGTCTCGTTTTGGTTTGGGTTGTGGTGGGGTGTCGGACGAAAGGAGAGGAACATCCTCGCTGCTCGATTTCCGGTTTGCTGCAAAGGGGCTTCCCGAATGGACTGCCGAGACCATGACCGTCCGGTTTGGGGCGCCGCTGCATATTTTGGGAAACGCATTGCGAGCATTTTCTCTGCTGCCTGCCATCTTCCATCTCCACCAAAAAGGCAATTTGAACTCTTTCTGTTGTGTGGCTGCGGGTTGTGCATCGGAGAGGAAGATTTCCTCCCCGATGCTCCGCAGGAACGGGACATTCTGTTCTTTGAGGCTTGGACGATGCCATTCCTTCGGCTTCGGCTCGTCAGGACCAAGCTCCGGCTCAATCTCCGGTAAGCGCTTGATAAGAATCTGTCTGTTCGCGACCAATGCCGCCGGGGCGGTCGTCGGTCACTCGGCGAGTGTACCCGTCCGGGTCGCTTCCTGCTGCATCGTGCAACCCCTCTCTGCTGTTGTTGGTATCAGTGCAAGCTACCCAACAGCAGGGACAGGAAACACGCTCCAGCGCAGAAGACTGCGACTCGTTGGCTCCTCTTTATTTCTGGATATCGCCGTCGTTAAATGGGTCTCCGCATTCCGGACAGAATTTCGGAGGATGTCTTGGGTCTTCCGGCTCCCAGCCGCATTTGTCGCATTTGTACAGAGGCTCGGCTTCCGGTTTCTTTGCGCCGCACTCTGGGCAGAATTTGCCTTTGTTGACTGCGCCGCAGGAGCATACCCAGCCTTCTTGTGCCGGTGCTGCTTCCGGTTTCTTTGCGCCGCACTCCGGACAGAATTTGCCGGTGACAACATTTCCGCAAGCACACTGCCAGCTGTCAGCCGCAGGCTTCGGCTCCGGTTTCTTGCTGCCGCAGTTCGGGCAGAAGTTTCCGGTGATGCCGCTCTGACCGCAGCTACAGGTCCAACCCTGTGCCGCAGGCTGTGGTGCTGGTTCTGCTGCCGGTGCCGGTTCCGGTGCTGGCTGTGGTTTTCCACAAGCACTACAGAAGCGGTCGGTATTCATATGGCCGCAGGAGCATTTCCACTGTGGCTGCTGCTGCATCTGTTGCTGCTGCATCTGCTGCTGTTGACCCATCTGGAACAGGTTCTGTGCGTTCATACCGCCTGCCTGACCAGCCATGCCCATTCCCATGAATGCCATAGCAGGACCAGCCGAGGTGTTGGCAGCTGCTGCCTGCATCGCTGCGCCCTGAGAGCCTACCAGATGTGCTGCTGCACGGGTAGGGTCCATGAAGGCTGCGTTGCGCTGCAGCTCTTTGATCATCTGCTCGTCTTCCTCGTTAGCCTTGACGCTGGAAACACCGAAGGATACGATTTCCATGCCTCGCAGGTCGCGCCATTTGGAGGAGAGCTGTTCGTTGAGGGCATCTGCCAGCTCCAGGGTATGACCCGGGAGAGCGGAATAACGAATGCCCATTTCGGAAATTTTTGCGAATGCAGGCTGGAGAGCGGTCAAAAGCTCTGTTTTCATCTGGCCTGCGATGTTCTCGGTTTTGTAGTCCTCGCTGACATTACCACAGACATTGGTGTAGAACAGCAGAGGGTTTTTCAGTCGGATGCTGTATTCGCCAAAGCAGCGGATGCCAATGTCTATATCGATGCCTGCTCTCTGGTCTACCACGCGGAACGGAACCGGGCTTGGGGTACCGTATTTGTTGCCGGTGAGCTCCTTGGTGTTAAAGTAGTAGATGCGCTGGTCCTTTGGAGCTTCGCCGCCGAAGGTGAAACGCTTTCCGATATTCTGGAATACGCCTTTGATGGATTCTCCCAGATCACCGGAGAACACGCTTGGCTCTGTGGACATATCGTAGATATATTCGCCTGTCTCAGCACAGACATCTACGACCTGACCCTGCTCGACAATCAGCATACACTGTCCGTCTGCTACCGCAATGATAGAGCCGTTGGTGATGATGTTGTCGTCACCCTTTGTGTTGCTGGAGCGTCCGGTCACCTTCTTTTTACCCTTGACGGCCAGCACGTCCGACGAGATTGCTTCACAGTAGAAGTATTCTCTCCATTGATCCGCCATTACGCCGCCTGCGGCGCCTAATGCAGCTTTCATAAGTCCCATAGTATAATCTCCTCTCCATTTTTTGATTCGCTTTCATTGGTTATATTGGAATACTATTGATTGGCTTTGTTTATGATAACCGATATTCCATGAAGGTTCTTCCCTGTATGGAATATCCGTTCATCTCGGTGATTGGCCAGTAGTGCCATTGGGCTGCGCCGGTTTCGCTCAGGCTGTATCCGTACGAGTCGTTCCCCTCACTCCTGAACCGCAGGCATAACCTTGGGGGTCCGGTCGGGATGGTCAGCGAAAAGCGGTTTGCCTGTTTGTAATCGAGCGTATTGCTGTACACAACCTCATCGACCTTCCATGTGCGAATGGTTCCTTCTTCATACCAAACCGGTTCGCCGGTACAGATTTCAATCTGCGTACTGCTGGTACAGCTGATCAGCAGCAGCTCGTCGCTTCCGTTCGGCTCTATCTCGATAATCGGTATTCCTTCCAGCTCGGAGCAAATGGCATCCGACGGATTGCAGCGATAGTAAACCACGCTTCTGGAGGGCATATACTCCCAATCCCCCTGCAAGAATTCCGGCATCCATTCGGTGGAAGCTCCTGCATCGGCAGTCGTTTTTTCCTCGGCAGAATGTTTCGGCTGGTTGTTACCCGCTACCGGGGCCTTTGCACAGGCTGTCAAGCAGAACACCAGCAACAGGGCAAGCACGCTCTTTATCGTCTTTCGGGCTGTGTCCTTCATGCGGATTCCACCTCGCCTTCCTTTCGTACCGCGTTATTGTCCGCTTATCAGGAAGGTTCCTGCCTCTACCTGATACCCATTCATCTCGGTAATCGGCCAGTAGCTCCAATCCTGATGGTAGTTGTCTTTGATTCCCATGCACAATTTCGGCGCGTCCTTCGGAATCGTCAGGAAAAACTTCAGGACCTTCCCACTCTTGATGATTCCGTCGTACAGGATTTTATCCTGCTTCCAATCCTGCAAGGTTCCATCGTCGTTCCAAACCGGTTCGCCGGTATAGAACTGTACCCGTTGATCCACATACCCGACACCAATCAGCATCAGCAAGTCCTGTGCGTTTGGCTCCAGCTCTGCTGGCGGTATCGCCTGAAGGTGTGCGAGAGATTCCTTTGGCGGATTGGGGTAGTAGTAAATGATGGCACCGTCCGGTTTCTCCATGTTCTGCTGTAGGTCTTCGGGCACCCATTCGGTTTTCTCGTAGATGGCGGTGCGGACAACCGAGGAGCCGTTGCGCTCCTGAAGGTACAGGGTGTTGCGGTCGCTCAGGGAAACATCATAATCTGTTGTGTTGATGTGAGCGCTCCATGTCGGATTGCCCAATCCCTGATACAGCGGTTCGTCCAGAACCTCGATGGAAAGCTCTTCCTTCTGAGTATATTCCGGATGGTTGGTGTTCAGCGAATTTGCCTGATAGATGGTTGCTACTCTTTCGGCTTCACCCATAGAGTCCCAACGATTCTCAAAGGACAGCAGGGAGGCTTTGCCCTGCTCGCGTGGGTCATACTGTCCGTTGCCGACATCCTCTTGGGTCATCTGCCAGATTCCCTGTAAATCCGCAGGACAGGCTTCTTCGCCGGGTGCGGGCCGTTCTGCCTGTTCAAAAAACATCAGCCTTTTGCCGTTAAAGTCTAAAATCAAACCGTCGTCTCCGCGGATATAAACATTCATCGCCTGCTCTGGAAGATTGTAGGCCATATCCGATACGACACATCCCACCGACAGCATCTCTGCCGACTGCGCCCACCAGCGCCCGTAATCGAGGATATAGCGTTCGTAGATGTTGTCAACGACCTCGCGGAACTGCATACTGCCGTCCTCGTTTAAGAAGAGGTCCGCCCACCAGATATCTGTTGGCATTTTGCTGACCGTCTCGCTTCCGTAATTGGGGTCATACACCGAACATTCGATTGCTTTCCAGTAGGTACCTTTGAGCGATTCGGTCAGGCTATCCTCGGAGGAGGTATCAATCGGCGGGAAGGAGGTTTGCGGAACAAATGCAGTTTCCGCCGCCGGGGTAGTCTTGTCATCCTCCACCTTGACGGTTGGATTTGCCGCCGGATTTGCCTTGCTTTTAAAGCTCTTTCCTGCCTTAGCGGGTCCTGCATCGGCAGTCTTTTCTTCCTCGGCAGAGACCTTCGGCTGGCTGTTTCCTGCCACCGAAGCACTTCCACAGGCTGTCAGGCAGAACACCAACAGCAGGGCAAGTGCGCTCTTCATCGTCTTTTTTACAGAATCCTTCATGTGGTTTCCACCTCTCTTGTAATGTGAATCGTAGGTATTGTTTGGCTAGAGGGTTTGCAGGCTGGCGGTCAGGTAGTCCATCGACACATCGTAAAAGACAAAGTCGTCGATTTCTCCCTGCTGCTTTGCCTGGATGGCACGGCGGACGGTTTCCTGCTGCTCCTCCGGACACATCAGCATCAGCCGACAGTGCGGGGTGACCTTCCGCAGCCAGGTACACAGGGCTAAGCAAAAATCGATGTCGCACAGCCCATCCTCGGTGACCTCCAGCAGAGCGCCAACCGCCAGATGGGTGCGAATTGCCACATCTGCATTGGCGTAGTCCGGCTCGTAACACAACTGAAGGTCGGGGAGATTGCGAACCTTGGTCATGAGTCCCTGCGCCAGCGATGCCCGCCGCATAATCAAGACTACTGTTTTCAGCTTCTCCACCTCCCCGTCTCATTCTTTGTTTCCAGTTTCATTATAGCAATCTTTTCCAAAACTTACCCTATCCGTAGCGGGTAGTTTTTGCAAAAAATACGAAAAAACATCGGTTTTTCCCGATGCTTTTCCTGGGAAATTTTTTGTTTGTTTAATACAGGGGGTTAATCCATCCGTTGGAAATCATGTAAAAGGCCAAGTCCACCGCCTTGGAAAAGCCGGTCTTGCCCAGCATATTCATCTTGTGGTACTTGACGGTATTTTCGCTGATGAACAGCTCCTGTGCAATCTCCTTGTTGGTCATGTGCTTGCACATCAGCCGCAGCACCTCCATCTCGCGGTCGGTCAACGGAGCTTCTCCATGCGGCATCGGAATCGTTTTCGGCTCCGGAAAGCTGCTGCCGCCTGCCATGACCTCCCGTGCCACCTCCAGAAAATAATTCAGGCTTCGGCTTTTGTAGACAAATCCGTTGGCTCCGGCTGCCTTGGCTCGCGGAATGTAGGTAATCTCGTCAAAGGCAGTCATAACGATGATTTTAATCTCCTCCGATTCCTCACGAATCGCCTCCACTGCCTTGAGTCCGGAGGCACCGCCTTCGGTACACACATCCATCAGCACCAAATCTGGGCTCAGCCGCCTGCAAAAATCAAGGGCATAGTCGGCATTGGGCACCTCGCCCACCACCGAAAACTCTCCCGACGCAGTCAGCGCCGCGGTCAGCGATTCCCGCATGGATGCGTGGTCTTCCACAATCAAAACTTTCGTCATTTCTGCACAGTCTCCTTTGGCACAGAGATTTCTATTCTAAATCGGGGCACCGTATAAAGCTCGAGCGTGCCTCCCAGCTGACTAACCCTTCGGCGCATTCCTGAAATGCCTCCGCCCTCCCGAATCGTTCCGACCGGAGGAAGTCCGTTGTCCGTGACCGTCATGCGCCAGCAGTCATTCTCAAAGAAATGGAACTGTACATGGGTGGCAAAGCCGTGGCGGACAGCATTGGTGACGCACTCCACAGCAATCTCGGCAAAGTTGGCTGCGACCTGCTCGTTCTTTGGCAGCTCTCCGCGAAACTCCACCGACACCTCCATGCCCCGAAAGGTTTCTCGGAGCGTTTGCAGGCGGCTGGCAGGGCTGTAGGTCTGCTCCTCGCGGAGCGCCGTGGGCAGGTTGCGGATAAAATCGGTCAGCAGTCGTTCGTCCGGCTGCTGATTTTCCCGCAGCGCCCGCAGCAGAAGGCTGATGCGCTGACCCAACAGGTCATGAACCCGGCCCTTGCTTCGGGCAATTTCCTCCGCTTCGCAGATGGCCTGAAGATTTTGTATCGTGTGCCGCAGCTCCTGTCCGCGCTTTTCCAGCGCTTCGTTCTGCCGCGAAAGCAGCGCCACCGCATCCCAGCGCTCGGTCACATCATCGGCGGTCAGCAGGACATAGGAACGGCGGCCCAGCCGGATGTCGTGCGGAGAAAGGCTCCACACCGAGGTATCGTTCAGGCGAAACACCTGTTGACCGCCCAGAACCTCCCGCACACAGCCGACCGGCAGCAGACCGTCCTCCAAACTTTGCTGGAACTCCCTTCCGTTTTGCAGCGGATACCTGGTCAGCTGCGGCGCCAGCGTTTCCATCCGGCTGTTGCAAAGCAGGATGTCTCCGTCCGGCTTAAAGAAGAGCAGGCCGGTATTCAGCTTGTCGATGGCCTCCTTGACCGACATGGAGGAGATTTGGGTATCCAGCTCCCTGCGCCGCAGCAGACAGATGTGAATACTGCGCATCAGGAAAAACAGGATGCTCGCGATAAAGACGACCGGATAGGCCGGCCCCATGATGTTTTCCACAATCGGGAGCAGGACTGCCGACGCACCCACGGCAAAGAACGGCCAGATCAATTCGGTTCCGACCGAGGCGATGGTTGCTCAGCACCGCCGCCAACAGGAACACCAGCTGCCGCTGAAGCCCGTAGGCGCTGGGAGCCAGAAAGCCGCAGAACAGCGCGTACTGCACCTGTGCCAGCATTGCCGCAAAGAAAAACAGCACGAGCAGAATGGCAAACTCCATCTGGTTCTCCGCCCTGCGAACCCATCCGGTGTGCAGGCGGCGGATGCTGTACATCCCTGCCAGCGTTTGCAGGATGATGCACACCGAAACCAGCATCACCAGCGCTGTCAGCAGCCAGCTGGGAAAGCGGTAAAACTCAGCCACGAACCTCACCTCCCATCGGAAGGGTCATGCAGACCCCAATCGCATCGTCCAAGTCCTTACAGAAAATCTGACCGCCCAATGCGGACACCGCTGTTGTCAGTTCCTGCGAAAAATGCCACTGCATCGGGTCGCCGCCCGGCAGAAAACGAAAGGCCAGATTTGTCCCCTCCACCTCCAGATACCCCATAAGCGGAGAGGCGGCTTCCTTGAGCGCCCATGATATGGTCTCAAAGGCAAAATCATAACAGATTGCGGCACTGCGGACATCCAGCTCTCCCCGATGGCCACAGCGAATCAGCATTTGCAGGCCCGCATAGCGTGCCAGCTCTGTCAGCTCATCCAGATAGATACTCAGCTCGTCTCCGAGGAGCTGCTCTCCCTGACGAACCAAGAAGAACAGATTACACCTGCGCTTGATGTGGCACAGGCAGAGGGTAATATAGGCAGTCGCCTCCCGATGCTCCTGCGATTCCGGCAGGGTTTCGATGAGGTGTGCCAGCGCTTCGACGCGCCGCTCCATATCGCGGTCGAGCTGTTCAAAGAGCTGTCGGCTTGTTTCTGCCATCAGCAGACGCTTTTTGACCTCTCCCTCCTCGCGCAGCAGAGCGTTGGCTGCCTCCAGACGGGTCTGCACATCCTGAATCTCCCGCTGCAAACGGTTGAGCTGGGAGATGTCCTCTCTCCACACCGCCATGCCGCCATGAATCGGGACAGCGTGGTATTCGGTATCGTTGTCCCGTAGCAGAGGATGCTCCATATCGGTGAGCAGACGCTTCCAGACGGAACGGGAAATCGGCGGCGCATCACCGGAGGACAGCATCGTGTGACCCTCCTGGTCCAGCAGAACCAGCCCAATCGGCGCCGAGGCAAACAGCCGCTGATACTGGAGGTTGACCGGAATCAGCCCTGCGTGGAGCGCCGTCTCAAAAAACAGGGCAGACAGGATGCAGACATTGACCGTAAGGTCGCTCTCCCACGCCAGCGGCACCCGGTAAATATAGGCTACGGCATACGCCAGCAGCCCTGCGCCGAACAACAGTGGAAAAACCTTGCCGCCCCAATCGGCGCTGCGCCGGCCCTTGTGGAACAGCCTGCCGATTGCCAGTAGCAAAAAGGCAACCGCCATGATTTCGACCGCCCAATATCCCGGGCCATAATGGTAGTCCTTTCCCCAGTTTCCGCCGGGCTCAAAACAAAAGACCAGCTGGTGGAGGTCGTTGGTCATCACCAGCAGCACCGAAATCAGATAGCAGCCCAGCAGCACCCAGAAGTGTCGCGGACGCTTTTCCTCCTTTGGGTCATCCAGCAGCATCGACAGATACAAAAGTGCGACCGGCAACGCCAGTTGGAAGATATAGTAGCCATACCAGCACATTCGGCACAGCAGTCCGTCCGACAGCAGCTGATATTTGAACAGGCGCAGCATCAGCCAGCCCACCATCAGCCAGCCCATCAAATTGACGACCTGACGGACATCGCGGCGAACCATGCGGTGGGAAACCGTCTCCCTCCACATCAGAATCATCGAGATAATCGCGATGGCAAACAGGGTGTGCTCCCGAAGGTCTGCGGTGGTGTACAGTCGGGTGTGGAAAACCTGACGGCGCAGATCCCGGCTACTGCTTTCGATGATGTCCAAAAACCAGCCATAGTCCCTCTGGTCCAGTGTGCGGGCTGATTTGTAGCTTGCGGGGTAGCCCTCCGGCCTGCGACCGTCCGCCAGCGGAAAGCCTGCCGACAGCAGCGCTTCGTTGAAGCCGGGCTCAACGGTCAGCGGAAGGTCGGAAAGCAATCCCATTGTAAAGGACAGCGTTCCTTCCTTCGGGACGATGATTTCATAATTTCCGCCGGCTCGATTCCATTCGGCAGCCTCGTAATCCAGACAAAGCACAACCGGCGCATCGGGGTCGTTGCAGCTAAAATGTCCGTTTTGATAGAGGTGGCGCATCAGCATCAGCGCATCCTCTTTCTCCGGCTTCTCATTGTTCAGGCCATAGGACATCGACCCGAGCACCAGCATATTGCGGATTGTGGAATCGCTTCCGATTCCGACCGAAACTCCGCTCTCCCAAAGGCTGTTCCAGCCGGTGATGGCGGCGTTGGTTCGGTTGCGGTCCACCGCAATCACCATCGTAGACAGCACATGAGGATACCAGTATTTGCCAACGCCCCGCTCCATGGCAGGCACCGCCTGCACATCGAAGCAGATGATTGCATTTCCTGCGGTCACCTCGGCATACAGGTTATCCCGCGGCTGTCCCTCCTCATATCCGGGAAGGTAGGGCAACAGAGCCGCACTGTAGGCTTGGGAATGTTCCGCTTCGGAAATCACCCGCCCGCCAGAGGTCGTTGCCGCACATCCGGTCAGCAGCAGGCACAGCAGGAGAAGAAGGGCAAACCAACGAATCCTCATGGCGCCACCGGCTCCCCGTGTTCATTCATCCGTTCGGCGCACTCCCGACACAGATCCATCTCATCGCAGATGAGGAAGCAGGAATCGCAGACCAGCCGTCGGCAAATCGGGCATAGGCTGAACCGCTCTCTGGCTTCCTTGCTGGCAGCCAGCCGGGCACGCTGTTTCTCCCTCTGGTAGATTGCGTCATACAATTCTCTCTTTTCCCGATACTCCGCCGCCTGTGCCGCTTTGGAAAACGGGATGCTGCTGCTGTACCAAAACTCGCCGCACACCTCGCAGCGGATGGCAAAGCAGAAATACTGCGGCGTGGAGCAGTCCTCCAGATGGCTGGACAACAGGTTGATCATATCGCACGCCTCCTTCCTTTTCCCCCCTATTATAGCAGAAAAACCGCATGGGTGTATATGACTTTTTCCCTCTTTTTCAAAAGGGAACTTCCTGAAGCAAAGGGCGCACAAAACCGACCCTCCGATTTTGTGCGCCCTGCTTGATTGCTCAGATGATGTTAAACCAGCTCCTGCAATCTTCCGCATCGGCGAAGCAGGTCGATATAAAGCATCAGCTCATCCCGGGAGTCAACCCCCAGCTTTTGGTAGATGCTCTGGTTGTGCTTGCGGACGGTGCTCATGCTGATAAACGCTAGGTCCGGAATTTCCGAAACCTCGTAGCCGTCGATATAGTAGCGCAGGATATTCCGCTCGGCTTCTGTGAGCAGGTCCTTGCGCTCGATGAATAGGTCAAAGAGGTCTGCGATGTTGGGCGGCAGCTCTCCCTGCTCCAGCCGCTGGTTCTGCGCCCGAAGATTCAGAAATTCTGCCAGCTCGTCCACCTCCGAGATTCCGGAGGTGGTTCCCTGTCCGAGCGTTTCCTCCTGCTGGAACCGCTTCAGGCTGTCGATGATGGGTCGGACAAAGCTCCGTGACAGGAAGAACGACAGCAGCAGCAAAGCCAGCAGCACACCCAGCGCCGCGATCACCCAAGTCTTTTGCACCCCGGCAGTATAGGCAGCATAGCTGTCCTGCGGCACTAGGATTGCACACGCCCAGACGGTGTCCTCCCCTCTGGGAATCTGCATGGTCTGGTGCAAACCGATGTACCGCTCGTCACCGGCATCGTACTCGTTGTAATAGCGTCCCTGATGGATGGTGAGGGTTTCCTGTCCGTCCATATAGGTACCGCTGACGCTGCCCACCAAGCCCTCCGAAAGCAGAAGGCGGTTATCCTGAACCGGCGCCAGCACCGTGACACCGGAGCCGTACTGTCTTTCTACGATTGGGTAAGAATACTGGAAATACAGCGCGCTGATTTCCACACCGCAAACCCCGTACAGCGTCCCGTCACTGCCCACGACAGGCACACACAGCAGCATAGCAGACTCCCAAGTATCTCTGAGCTCGACCCGTCTGGACCAGAAATAGGACTCCGCAGGTCGCGGGGACGGGGTGTTCATCAGCTCCTGACAGCCCGGAATCTTGTCGATGTCAAATTCCAGATTCCAGCGGTTGTGCAGCTCCAAATCCTTCTGGCGGGCAATATCGGGAATCCCCCGAAAGTAGACCACCGTCGGCGAAACCGGCTTGCTGGCGCTGAGGTTGGAGTAGCGCAGATAGACACCGCTGCGGGAGTGGTCTGCAACCTCCAGTCCGGTGTTGGCAGTCGCATTCAAAATCGCATACGCACCATTGCAGTTCACCGTTTGCAGAGTCTTGCTGACCAGCGGATACACAACCTCCTGCAAGCGCAGCAGCTCTGCGGGATTGTCGTTGACCTCCTGCATCGAAATGCCCTCGTGTACCAGCGCCCCTTCGATTTCCCGACTGAGCTCCTTGGAGAGATTTAAGCCCTGCGCGGTCAGCGTTTCCAAATGGCTGTCCAGATAGTCTTGGGTGCTCTTGAGGTAAATCTCCATCATCTCGCGCAGTCGCTCATCGTCCCGGGAAAAGGTCCCCGCAATCGACAGGAGAAGAATCATCGCCGCAAAGACCACCAGAATCATGGACACCCAGTACAGCATCAGCTTTCTCTGCATCCCCACGCTTTGCTTTTGGGCAAAGGCATTTAGCGCCCGAATTTCTTTGAGCTTGTTTCGCACGCTGCTCCCTCCTCTCCTGCGTTATCGCTCCATAATTCCCCGGAATATCTCAAACCGCTCCTCGCTGATTTGCTCGAGTCCGGTCTCGTTGGCATCCAGATAGTTCTTGCGGCCCAGGGTCAGCTGCGCCCGAACCGTTTCTTCCAGCGTGCTTTCCAAATCCAGATAGGCCTCCAGATGCGGCGGCACATAGAACTGGTAGTCCCGTTGGGTATCCAGATAGGCCTGATAGAGCGATTTGTACTTTTCGCTTTCCAGCCCTTCGATGGCCTTCGGCAGCTCGTTTTCAAAGGCCTCCTTGGTCACCGGCATATATCCGGTCTTGGTGACAAATTCCACATTGTGCGTCGGCTCGGTCAGCCACTTGAGGAAGGTCACTGCCGCCTGCTCGCGCTCCGGAGTGGAGCGGACAGTGCAGAAGCCTGCGCCGCGCTGCATCACCAGCTTGTCTCCGTTTTCAAAGACCGGGCAGGGCTTGGAGATGATGGTGATGTCCTCTGAGGTGTTGTCCGGATAGGTCACAACATCGCTATAGTACAGGATGCTGGCAGAGGATGCCACACTGACGATGCTGTCTCCGGTGCGGATGGACTCGGTGGCATAGCCGCCTTTGAGCCAGATGCCACCCTTGAGCGCTGCCTGTGCCAGCGGCTCCCACGCTTTCCGAAGCTCCGGCCCGAACGCCAGCTTGTCCCCCTCGAAGAAATCCTCGCCGAGCGATTCCACCCCGACCTGAAAATAGTTGAAGTAGTAGTCGTGGACAAACAGGGACTTGGCATCTCCCGGAATGTCCGGTGTCTGGGCATCGGTCCATTCCGCATAGATTTCCGCCGCCTTGTACAGACCCTCCCAAGTGTTCAGATCCTCCATCGTCACACCGGTGGCCTGAGAGAAGCGGTCGAACAGGGTCTTGTTGATATACATGATTTCGGTCGATTTTGCCACCGGCAGTACAACCAGACGGTCGTTCACCATCCCCTCCTCCACAAAATCCGGCAGGAAGGCGGACAGCTCATCTTCGCTGAAGTAGTCCCGATAGTCCACCAGAATGCTGTCGTCCTGCAGAGCCGTCACCGTCTTGGGGTAAGAGATAAACAGGTCCGGTAGCTCCGAAGCACCCGGCTCCTTGTTGGCCGCCGCCAGCACCAGCTCATGAATGGTATTGGTGTTGGACACCGAGGTGACCTGTACATTGATTTGCTGTTCTTTTCCGACCGTCTGGTTAAATTCCTCAATCAGGTCGTTCAGCGGAGAATCCGTCTGTCCGCCGTAGACGTGCCAAACCGTAATCGTGGTCGGCGCTCCCTCCTTGTTGATTGAGCCGGAGCAGCCCGTACAGCATAATAATAGAATCGCCATCAAAAAAGATGTGAATTTTTTTCTCATTGTTTCATCCTCCTCGGTTCCATTATATCATAAAGGAGAAAAAACCGCCACGAGTCTCCTGCCCTTCTCCGAATTTCCCGACGATTTTTTTCAGTATAGCACGGTTTGTTTTCCCCTTCCCTACCCGCGGCGGGTAGTCCATTTTCCCGGTCACGATTCTCTTTTGGGGGCTTTTCGAGATTTTTTGTCTGTTGCGGTGCAAAACCGCCCTTACCTTTTCCCAAAAAACTGCTGGCAAATTCGGCCTTCTTTCCCGTTTTTTCCCCGAATCCAGACCATTTTTTGCACATTTCACAATTTACTTCTACCCGCCGAGATGGTATACTTATCTGCATGAAAAAAGAAAGAGAGGTCTTTTCATGAAGAAAACATACCAGCTGTCTGAGGCCGCCTTTCGGCTCGACGGCAAAATGCCTTTGAAGCAGGCGATTCCGCTCGGCTTGCAGCACGTACTTGCCATGTTCGTCGGAAACCTGACCCCCCTGCTGATTATCACCGGTGCCTGCGGAATTGCCGGCGGTGAGTTTGCTGACCTTCAGCTGCATCTGTTGCAGAATGCAATGCTGGTTGCCGGCATCGTCACCCTGATTCAGCTGTTCTCCATCGGCCCTATCGGCGGCAAGGTTCCAATCGTAATGGGTACCTCCTCCGGCTTCATCGGTGTCTTTCACTCGGTTGCCGCTACCATGGGCGGCGGTGTCCTCGCCTACGGAGCCATCATGGGCGCTTCCATCATCGGCGGCATCTTTGAAGGAATCCTCGGTTTCTTCCTCAAGCCTCTGCGTCGGTTCTTCCCTCCGGTCGTGACCGGCACCGTCGTAATGTCCATCGGTCTGAGCCTGATTTCGGTCGGCATCAACTCCTTTGGCGGCGGCAACAACGCTTTGGACTTCGGCTCGATGGAAAATCTGCTGCTGGCCCTCTTTGTCCTTGCGATGATTCTGTTCTTTAAGCACTGCACCAAGGGCTTCACCAGCTCGTCCTCCATCCTGCTGGGCATCATCTGCGGCTATCTTGCCGCCTTCATCATGGGCTTTATCCTGCCTACCACCGGCGTCACCGCCGAGGGCGTGGAGTACACCAAGGCATGGGTGCTGAATTGGGACAAGGTTGCAAACGCTTCCTGGTTCGAGATTCCAAAGTTCCTTCCTGTGAAGCCAATCTTTGACCTGCGCGCCATCCTGCCCGTTCTGATTATGTTCATCGTCACCGCGGTAGAAACGGTCGGCGACATCTCCGGTGTTATGGAGGGTGGTCTGGGCCGTGAAGCCACCGACAAGGAGCTGTCCGGCGGCGTCATCTGTGACGGTCTGGGCTCCTCCTTCGCTGCCCTTCTGGGTGTTCTGCCCAACACCTCCTTCAGCCAGAACGTCGGACTGGTTGCGATGACCAAGGTGGTCAACCGCTTTGCCATCTCCACCGGTGCGGTATTCCTCATCCTGTGCGGTCTGTGTCCAAAGCTGGGCGCTGTGGTTTCCATCATGCCGCAGTCAGTTCTGGGCGGAGCTGCCGTCATGATGTTCTCCTCCATCGTCATCAGCGGAATCCAGCTGATTACCAAGGAGCCGCTGACCCCACACAGCCTGTCCATCGTGTCGGTCGCTCTGGGTGTCGGCTACGGCATGGGCGCCAATACCAGCATCCTTGCCCACGCACCGCAGGCAATCCAGCTGATTTTCGGCGGCTCGGGCATCGTTCCTGCCGCTATGGTTGCCATCCTGCTGAACGTCCTGCTGCCGAAGGAAGAGCAGCAAGCAGCATAAAAAAGGAGCAGCGTTTCTTACTGCTCCAATAGTTCAGCCAAGTCCTCCGGACGGTCGACATCCCGTAACTCAGATTCATCCCGAACCCTTACCGTGCGTAAGCGTTCGGGATATTTTTTGAGCAAAATTCCCCCTCCCTTTCCTTCCGGCAGGTTTTGCAGCTCCGCAAAGGCCCACTCGGGGAACACCGCCGGAGAGCCGGGAACCCCCTCACAGCTCAATCTCCAAAGCTGCGAAGAGCCTTTTGACGCCAAAGCCAGCGCCTGCACCGTCTCGTAGCGCAAAAGCGGCTGGTCTGCCGGTGCGAACATACAGCGGTCCAGTCCCTGCATTGCCTCCAAGCCCAGCCGAACCGTATCGTTGCGGTTTGGCAGACTGTGCAGTACCGTTGGGATATCGCGGTCTTTGCACAGACGGGCAACCTCCTCGTGGCGGGTCACCACCACTCGCTGAAGAAAGATGCCTTCGGTCGCATCCAGAATCCGTGCAATCATCGGCTCCCCGTGAAAATCCGCCAGCAGCTTGTTGGAGCCAAAGCGTCTGCCCTGACCGGACGCCATAATGACACAGCCAATCGCACCAAACGGGTCGTCCAAATCGACCACCAGCGCATCCTCCCGACAGCACAGCTCCTGCAAGAAGGCAAGCGGCTGCTTGCGAACCACCGCTGCAACCCGCTTATGCTCCAAAAGGGCGCGAAAGGCCTGTTGATATTCCTCGCACCCCGATTCCAGATAGCCGACCTCATCGACGGTCACCCATCGGCTGTCTGCATCCATACAGCGCAGCAGAGCCGGAACCCCCAGCTCTGTAAAGCCCTCCTGCATCGGGGTCATCCGATTGCCGGGCCCCGGAAGGGAGGGGTCAAATGCACCCACCTGCATCGTTTTCCCGGAACGATTTTCCCGCAGATAGACCGCTTTGCCGGGCTCGGCCCAGCTGGTGAGACCCGGCATCGGCTCGGGAAAGAGCCGATGAAGCAGGGTGGTCTTTCCACAGCCTCTAGCTCCGGTCAGAATCAGGTGTCGTTTTCCGCTGCTCTCCAAAGAATTCCAGATACAGTCTGCTGTTAGCCTGCTTGCAGGCATCCCGATAGGCTTCATAGCGACACAGCCACTCCTTTCCTTCCTCTGTCAGTCTGCTTCCTCCGCCGTCCCTGCCTCCGGTTTTCCTGGAAATCACCGGAAAACCCAGCGCCGCCTCCGCGTTGCGAATCAGCTTCAGGGCCTTGGTGTATGCCATGTTCATCGACATCGCCGCAGCACGCAGCGAGCCCGTCTCCTCGACGCCGTGCAGTAAACGGGCAGGTCCCTCGCCAAAAAACTTTTCACCCTGTTCGTCCAGAAAGATGATTTTCGTAATCGCTCTCATCCGCTAATTCCTCCTCACTGAGCATCACAAGCTGGGATTCTCCCCGGCGGTTTTGGCAGCGTTGGAGACTAACCTTCCCGTACACCTGACAGAGCAGCGGCTCCATCCGCTCCAAGGAATCGGTCTGCGGCTCCAAGATTCCCAGAACGCCGCCCTGCGAAAGCAGGAGCAGACGGTCGCAGACATTCAGCGCAAGGCTGGGGTCATGCAGAGTCACCAGCGCCGCACGCCTTTCCTGTGCGGCCCATCCTCGCAGGAGCTTGAGCATCCGATGCCGATAGCGAAAATCCAGCGCACTTTCCGGCTCATCCAACAGCAGCAGTCTGCTCTCGGAAACCATCGTCCGCGCCAGAATACACAGCTGCTTTTGTCCCTCGCTCAGGCAAAGATAGTTTTCTTCCTCTTTTCCAGCCAGCCCCACCTGCTCCAAGGCCTGCGCGGCCTGCTCCTTCATCCGTTTGCCGGGTCGTTCCAGCAGTCCCAGCTGCGGATTAAAGCCCATCAGCACCACATCCAGCACGGAAATGTCGATGGAGATGCCGCTCCTCTGCGGGATATAGCCGACCCGCCCTGCAAGCTGCCGCGCGGAAAGCTCCTCCAGCACCGTCTGCTCCAGCAGGCACCTTCCCCGATGCGGCAGGATGCCGCAGATGGATTTGAGCAGGGTGGTCTTGCCGCAGCCGTTTGCCCCGAGAATCCCCATGAAGCAGCCCTGTCCCAGCTCAAAGGAGATGTCCCGGAGTATCTCTCGTCCGCCATATCCGGCAGAGATTTGTTCGACCGAAAAAAAGCTCATCCTCTCTGCCTCCCCTGCACAATCAGAAAAATCAAAAACGGCGCACCCAGAATACTGGTGAAGATGCTGACCGGCAGCTCCGCCGCCGCTGCCGACCGCGCCAGAATGTCCGCACCGCAGAGCAGCGCTCCGCCCAGCAAACCGCTGAGCAGCATCGTTCCCATGCGGTTTTCCTTGGTCAGCAGCCTTGCCCCGTGGGGAGCCAGCAAGCCGACAAAGCTAATCAGTCCGGTCAGGCTGACCACCGACGACACCGCAAGGGTCGCAATCATCAGCACTGCCAGACGCAGTCGCTGGACGCAAACTCCCAACATCCTCGCCTCGCCTTCCTCGGCAGACAGCAGGATGATCTGGCGGTGGAGCAGAAACAAGACCACCATGCACAGCGCACACAGCACAAGATTTCCTCCGATGGAGTGGACGCTGATTCCGTTTAAGCTCCCCATAATCCAATATTCAATCGAGGCAAGCTCCCGCTCCGGGTCTGCGGTGAGCTTTAGACACATCAAGACCGTCTGGGCAAGGGAGTGTACCGCAATCCCCGCCAGAACGATGGTGCTGCTTTTGCCGCTTCGGTTTAAGCTCGACAAGCCCAGCGCCAGCACAACTGCCAGCAAAGCGCCTGCAAAGGCAGAGGCGGTCACAGCGGCGGCTCCGGACAAGAACAAAATTCCGGCGGCAGCTCCGGCACTGGCTCCGGAGGAAACCCCGATGATATCCGGAGATGCCAGCGGATTCCCGAACACCGTCTGATAGACAAAGCCGGCTACTCCAAGAGCAAAGCCTCCAACCACGCCCACCACCGTCCGACTGCACCGCAGGGTCAGAAAGACGCGCCAATGCATCGGGTCGCCGGCAACCAGCTGCTGCATCGACAGCGGGTACTTTCCGACGAATAAACCGGCAACAGCCAGAACGACCAAAAGGGTCGCTCCGGCTGCACAGTACCGTTTAGTTCTCGTTGTAGGCGAAATCGTAGAAGGTTTCATAGTATTCACCGATTCTTGCCGCACACTCCTCGTCGCTCAGCAGGTCGCCGTGCAGGACGTTTGCCATCCACAGCGCACCCAAAATACTGCTGGGAACCGGGCTGTCCCATGCCTCTGCCTGATTCGGCATCTGGTAAATCCTGCCCTCCTTGACGGCGGTGCAGTCTGTCAGATTCGGGTCAGCCAGCACATCCTGCGGAGAATAGGACGCATCGGAGGCCAGAATGATGTAATCGGGATTCCAGCTCATCAGCTGCTCATAGTCAACCTGCGCCCAATAGGAATCCTCCAGCTCGGCCGCTACGTTGACACCGCCTGCCAGACCAATCAGGGCAGACTGGTACATCGCATTTCCTGCGGTGGAGAGCAGGTCAGAGTTGCCCGCCAGATAAACGCTTGGGGTCGGCGCACCCTCCAGCAGTGTTTTCAGCTCGCTCTGCTGCTTGGCTGTAAAGTCCAGCAGCTGCTTTGCACGCTCTTGGGTATTGGTGGCAGCGGCAATCAGCTCAATCATCTCGGTGAGCTGCTGCTGATTTTCGGGATTGACCAGCAGAACATCGATGCCCAAGCCTTCCAGTGTCTCTGCGGCATCCTTGAGCTTGCGCGGCAAAACCACCAGATCCGGCTCCAGCGCAGCACAGCCCTCCAAATCAAATTCCTTTGCGGAACCTACATTCGGCAGCTCCAGCAGCTCCGGCGCCGCCAACGAATAGATTGGGCGCTTGTTTGCCTTGGCCTCGATGCCCACCAGCTTGTCGTCCAGCTCCAGCGCAATCATCAGACTGGTCGAGATGTAGTAGCCGCTGACCAGCTTCTGCGGCTCCTCCTCAATGACCACCTCGCGGCCTGCCTGGTCGGTCAGGGTCATCGGGTAGAGGCTGGCTGGCTCTGCCGCCTCGGGCGCTTTTTCTTGCTCTGTCTTAGCCTCGGGTTCTTTTTCCTGTTCTGTCTTTGCTTCGGGAGCTGCTTTGGGAGTGGCCTCCGGCGCCTTGTTGCAGCCTGCAAAAGAAAGCAGTATGGTCAATGCCAGCAGCATCGAAATCAATCGTTTCATGGGTTGTCCTCCTGTTGTTGTTTTGAAAATACAACGTTATTGTAACAAATCCACTTTCCAAAATCAACCGAAAATGTTATACTATACTTGGTATGATACGATTTTTTTGCAAAGGAGCCGGTGCTTATGATCACCATACAGAATTATGTCCGTGCGCAGTCTTTAGAAGAAGCATGGCATCTGAATCAGAATAAACGCAACCGCATCTTGGGCGGGATGCTTTGGCTCCGGCTGGGCAGCGGCGCAGTCGGCACTGCCATCGACCTGTGTGACCTGGGGCTGGATGCCATCG
This sequence comes from uncultured Oscillospiraceae bacterium, assembly GCA_900547015.1. GTDB lineage: Bacteria > Bacillota > Clostridia > Oscillospirales > Ruminococcaceae > Negativibacillus. The sequence continues at coordinate 38,134 of URFD01000002.1, forward strand.
AGGAAACCGACGAGCAGTTTTCCATCGGCGCTATGGTCACCCTGCGCGACTTGGAGCTGCACGCAGGACTAAACACCTACACACACCACGCGGTTGCGGATGCGGTCAAGGACATCGTGGGAGTCCAGTTCCGCAATATGGCAACGGTGGGCGGCAGCATTTGGGGGCGGTTTGGCTTCTCGGATGTGCTGACCGTCTTTCTGGCGCTGGATACCTATGTCCGGCTGTATCAGGGCGGCATCGTCCCGCTCAGAGAATTTGTTGAAATGAAAAAAGACCGCGACCTTCTGGTGCGGCTGATTGTGAAGAAATCCCCTTGTCGGATTGCCTACACCTCGATGCGAAACCAGCGCACCGACTTTCCGGTGCTTGCCTGCGCTGTCTCCTGCATTGGCAACGAGTACCGCGCTTCCATCGGAGCCCGCCCCTCCCAAGCAATCCTGACCTGCAGCGACAACCCCGGCAGCCCTGCGGAGTTTGCCGCCTTTGTCGCAGAGCACACCCCAACCGGAGGAAACCTTCGTGGCAGTGCCGCCTACCGCACCCATCTAATCCGGGTTCTGACCGAGCGCTGTATGACCGAACTGGGAGGAATGTAATATGGAAATCAAGCTGAAACTCAATGGCAGAGCCATCACCGCTTCGGTGGAGGCGGACACCGTCCTTCTGGATTTCCTGCGGGAAAAAGGGTGCCTGAGCGTAAAGCGCGGCTGCGACACCTCCAACTGCGGACTTTGCACCGTGCTGATGGACGGCAAGCCCCTCCTGTCCTGCTCCACTCTGGCTGTCCGAGCGGACGGTCACGAGGTACAGACCCTCGAGGGACTACAGGAGGAGGCATCCGACTTCGTTGGATTTATCGCCGACCAGGGTGCCGACCAGTGCGGCTTCTGCAACCCCGGCTTTGTCATGAACACCATCGCCCTGCTGCGGGAAAACCCCGACCCGACCGATGACGAGATTCGTGCCTTTCTCGCAGGCAATCTGTGCCGCTGCTCCGGCTATGACGGACAGCTCAGAGGCATCCGCAGCTACCTCGATTCCCGCAAGGCATAAGGAGGCAACTATGGAACATCCAAATTATAAAGCCATCAACCAATCGGTTCGCAAAAAAGATGCGATGCAGCTTCTGCTGGGCAAGCCGGTCTACACCGATGATGTGACCCCCAAGGATGCCCTTGTGGTCAAGATTCTGCGCTCTCCCCATGCCAACGCCATCGTGGAAGAAATCCAGACCGACATCGCCAAAAAGGTCCCCGGCATTGTGGACATCTACACTTGGGAGGATGTGCCCCAAACCCGCTTTGCCATCGCCGGTCAGACCTTCCCGGAGCCTTCCCCCTATGACCGCTTGATTCTGGACCGCCATGTGCGCTTTTCCGGTGACGCTGTCGCAATCATCGCCGCCGAGACCGAGAAGGCTGCCCTCAAGGCGATGAAGCTCATCAAGGTTCGCTATCAGGTTTTGCCGGCTGTGCTGGATTTCCGCACTGCAAAGGACAACCCGGTTCTGGTTCACCCGGAGGAGGACTGGTTCCCTCCCTGTGATGTGGGCGGAGACCCCAAACGAAATATGGTCGCCAGTGCCTGCGAAACCCACGGAGATGTGGACGGCATCCTTGCCGACTGCGACATCGTGCTGGAGCGCACCTACCACACCAAGGCCTTCAATCAGGCGATGATGGAGCCGTTCACCACCTATGCCGACTTCGACCGCTACGGCCGTCTGCATATCATCTCCTCCACCCAGATTGTCTTTCACACCCGCAGGATTCTCTCCCGCGCGCTGGGCATCCCCAAGAGCAAAATCCGTGTTGAAAAGCCCAGAATCGGCGGCGGCTTCGGCGCCAAGCAAACTGCCGTCTGTGAGATCTATCCTGCCTTCGTTGCGATGAAAACCGGCCGTCCGGCTATGATTTGCTACACCCGCGAGGAAGCCCAGATTGCCGGCTCTCCCCGCCACGAGATGGAAATCACCCTCAAGCTCGGCGCAACCAAGGAGGGCAAAATCCGCGTGATGGACCTGTACACCCTGTCCAACTCCGGAGCCTACGGCGAACACGGCCCCACCACCGTCGGGCTGTCCGGCCACAAATCGATTCCGCTCTACACCGGCTCGCTCGAGGCACACCGCTTCAGCTATGATGTGGTCTACACCAACCATCAGGCTGCCGGCGCATACCGCGGCTACGGCGCAACACAGGGCATCTTTGCGGTAGAATCCATCGTCAGCGAGCTGGCAGAACAGCTGGGAATGGATGCCACCGAAATCCGCGACAAAAATATGATTCGGGAGGGCATGGTCATGCCTGCTTACTATAACGAAATTGCCAATGCCTGCGCTCTGGACCGCTGTATGGAGCACTGCCGCAAGATGTTCCACTGGGAGGAACGCTCCAAGGTGCGCGACATGGGCAACGGCAAGGTACGGACTGCCGGTGTCGCGATGGCGATGCAGGGCAGCTGTATCTCCAATGTGGACGTTGGCTCCGCCACAGTGAAGCTCAGCGAGGACGGAACCTACAACCTGATTATCGGCGCTGCCGATATGGGCACCGGCTGTGATACCATTCTGGCTCAAATGGTCGCAGAGCTGATGGATTGCTCGGTGGACGATGTTGCCGTCTTTGGCGCAGACACCGATGTTTCCCCTTACGACTCCGGCTCCTACGCCTCCTCCACCACCTACATCACCGGTCAGGCGGTTGTGAAGGCTTGCGGCGAGCTCAAGCAGCGCATCTGCTCGATTGCCGCCGGCATGATGGATTGCAAGGAGAACGCTGTCGTCTTTGAGGGCAAGCAGGTTCGCCGCATCAACACCGACCAGACCGTGTCGCTGACCGACATCGCCTATCAATCTCAGACCTGCAACAACATCGCTGCGGAATCCACCGCCGCCCACTCCTCGCCAGTTTCCCCTCCGCCGTATATGGTCGGCATGGTGGAAATCGAGCTGGACAAGCTCACCGGCAAGGTGGACATTCTGGACTACATGGCGGTCGTGGACTGCGGCATCCCCATCAACCCCGCACTGGCAAGAATCCAGACCGAGGGCGGCATCGTTCAGGGCATCGGCCATACGCTGATGGAGAACGTGACCTACAACGACAGCGGCCGCCCTGTCGAGTCCAGCTTCATGCAGTACAAGCTCCCGACCCGTCAGGATATCGGCAGACTGCATGTTGAGTTTGAACACAGCTATGAGCCGACCGGGCCCTTCGGTGCAAAATCCATCGGCGAAATCGTCATCAACACCCCTGCCCCTGCCATCGCCCATGCGATTTATCGGGCAACCGGTGTATGGCACCGCGAACTGCCCATCACCCCGGAACAGATTGCGCTGTCCAAAATCGACTAACGAATCCTTTGACAAGAGGCTCCCGACCGTTGCGGTCGGAAGCCTCTTTTTTATGTGCCTTCTTTGGAATCAAAGCCCTCTTTTTTCACTGAAGTATCCCTCGTCCCGCAGGAGTTCCAGTACCCTTGCCTCCCGCTCGAGCATATTCTGATTGGTTGGTCCGTGGTCCGCCGTCCGATTCACCGTGATAGCCCGCTCCGGCTCCACCCATTCCAGTGTATAGCCCTCCTCGGCCTCATAGTCGTCCAGCCGTTGAGCAGCCAGCCCTCTCTGCACCCGGCACAGATAATAGAAATTATCCTGCACAAAGCAGTCGCAGTCCACCCGGTCGCTTGGCTCCACCCGATGGACATAGCCGAGCTCCCGAATCGAATCCGGCAGGATGAGCAGACCAGCCTCCTCCTGCGTCTCGCGCACGAGCGCCTGAAGCTTCGTCTCGCCCTCCTCGATGCCGCCGCCCGGGAATTTGTAATAATCATATTTGTAGCTGTACACCATCGCCACCCTGCCATCCTCGATGGCAACACAGCGCGCGGAGTGGCGCACAAAATTTCTTGCGCCCTCCTTGCAGCTCTGCGGCACCATCTCAAACAATAAGCGCATCCGTTCCCTTCCTTTCGTCCTGTTCTCTCACTCTGCCAGTCCGTCCGATTGCGCGCAAAGCCGTCGCAAAATTTCCCGAACCGTCTGCTGATACTCGGGCTCATCCTCTCCAATTTGGTAAAAATACGAGTAAATCAACACCATGTAATAGCAAAACGCCTCGTAATCCAGCTTTTCCAACGATTGATAGCCCTGCACAAAAAGCTCGACCTCCTGCGGTGTCTTGAGGAATTTCTGTCCGGGCCGCAGGATGACCGCCCATGCCGCGTCAAATTCCCGGTTCCCGATGCCGGACAGCTCAAAGTCCAGAATAGCAGAAACGTGTCCGTTCTGCCACAGGAGGTTGGCATAATGAAAATCCCCGTGGCAAAAGCACCGGTTGACCGTTTTGGGCTGATGGGAGCACAGATATTGCCAAACAAATTCCAGCTGATTCTTCCGCAGAAGCTCCTCATCCGGCAGGTGGAAAAAGCGGCGGTCCTTCACCGGCGCAAAGCTTCCCTTCGTCTGATGGAGATTCGCCAGTGTCCTGCCGTATTCATACAGATACTCCATCGACTCCATCCTGCTGTTTTCGCCCACAATGGCGGACAGCCGCTCTCCGGGCTTTGCGAGGGTGACAACAAACGACCAGTCCCGTTCATCATAATCCAAAATCTGCGGACACAGGCTGTTGTCGAGGGCTTGGATGGTCTGGATTTCGTTGCGAAGGTCCGCTCCCTGCTGTCTTGCCACCTTGATATAGGCTTCCACCTCCTGCCCGTAGTAGATTCCGGTCACCTGAAAAACATCGTTTCCCGCGTGCGGATAGCCCAAAACCTCCCGAACGGCAAACCGGCGCAGCGGCAGCTCGTGCGGGTCCATGCAGTCTCTCCATCTTTGTGGATGCTTCATCCTGTTTTCCTCCCCTTCCCTTTCAGCTCTGATTCGATGATACCACACCGACGGACGATTTTGCAAGACAGATGGTTTCGGCTTGTGGACTTTCCTCAAATGTGCTATACTCGGGAAAAAGGAAGGTGACTTTGCATGGGATTTTTTAAGCAGTACATGGGCTTGCGAAAAGAAATGTACATTCTCTTTTGGGGAAGGGTCGTCACCAATATGGGCGCACTGGTTTGGCCGATGATGACCCTCATCCTCAAAAACAAGTTGGGCTACTCTGCCTCCGAGGTTGCGACCATCATGATGGTGCTGGGCTTTGTTCAGCTTCCCTGCATGGTGCTGGGCGGCAAGATGGCAGACCGCTTCAACAAGCGCAACCTGATTATTCTCTGCGACCTTGTGACGGTGGGGACCTATTTTCTGTGTTACTTCCTGCCGGTGGACCGCAAGATGATTCCGCTTTTGACCATCGCCGCTATCTTTGCTCTGATGGAATGGCCCAGCTATGACGCGCTGGTGGCGGACCTTTCTTCCTCCAAGGACCGGGATAAGGCCTACAGCCTAAACTACCTCGGCACCAATCTGGGATTGGTTCTGTCGCCGATTCTCGGCGGATTCCTCTTTGCCGACCACCTCAACCTTGCTTTTCTCATCAGCAGTATTGCAACCCTGTCCTCGACCGTTCTCATCTTTTTGTTCATCAAAGATGTCACCCCGGTGCAGGAGGAATCCGAAGCCTCCCGCTATGAACAAGGCCAGAAGAGCGACAGCATCTGGAAGGTACTTCGGCAAAATCCGTTGCTCTATCTGTTCCTCATCTGCGGCGGACTGTGGTCGTTGGTCTACAGCCAGTTCAATTTTCTGCTGCCGCTGAATCTGGAACAGCTCTACTCCGCGCAGGGTGCAGTCCTGTTCGGCACCCTCACCAGCGTCAATGCCATCGTGGTCATTGTCGGCACACCGCTGATGACCAAATGGGTCTCCAAGATGCAGGACGTCACCAAGCTGATGTTCGGGCAGGTGCTGATTATCGCCGGATACTCCTTCTTCGTTTGGGGGCAAAACCTGCTGGGTCTGTATTATGTGGCGATGGTCATCTTCACCCTCGGCGAAATCGTCCACACCATCGGCCAGCAGCCCTACCTGACCCGCCGCATTCCGGCTTCCCATCGCGGCAGGCTATCCTCCTTCTCCACCATCTTTGCCGGAGCGTTTCAGCTGACCGGTCAGCAGGCAGTGGGCAGAATGGCAGACACCCTCGCCATGAGCCGGGTTTGGTTTTCCATCATCTGCATCGGTGCTGTCAATATCTTCGGCTATTTCCTGCTGCGAAAACGCGACCGCAAGGTCTATCCTCTGCTGCTCTACGCCAAACAGTAGCACAAGTCTCGGGAATGTATTTCCCGAGCAATATTTCCTGGGAAATGTATTTCTCAGGAAACAAAACATCCCCAAACTCAAAAC
>URFD01000003.1 GCA_900547015.1 uncultured Oscillospiraceae bacterium
TTAATGATACGGCGACCACCGAGATCTACACTCTTTCCCTACACGACGCTCTTCCGATCTGGGTGTTCTGTGCCTGCCGTTTTTGGTAGCCGGCTTCCTTTCCATCAAAAAAACCATTACCCAGAACCGCAAGGTGCTGCTGGTGCTGGCGATGGCAGGTGCTTATGCTTTCGTACTGTCCGCTCTGAAGATTCCTAGCGTTACCGGCTCGAGCTCCCACCCAACCGGAACCGGTCTGGGCGCACTGCTGTTCGGCCCTGCTGCCATGAGCGTCATCGGCATCATCGTTCTGCTGTTCCAGGCTCTGCTGCTGGCACACGGCGGCCTGACCACTCTGGGTGCAAACACCTTTTCGATGGCAATCGCCGGCCCATTCCTGAGCTACGGCGTTTTCCGTCTTTGCAGAAAATGCAAGGTGAATAAACCGGTTTCCGTATTCTTAGCTACCTGCTTAGGCGACCTGTTCACCTACTGCGTCACCAGCGTACAGCTGGGTCTGGCTCATCCAAGCGCAGAGGGCGGTGTGATGGCTTCCATCAAAACCTTCATGGGCATCTTTGCAGTAACCCAGATTCCTCTGGCAATCGTGGAAGGCCTGCTGTCGGTTGTTGTCATTCTGGCTCTGGAATCCTACGCTTCCAACGAGCTGTCCGAGCTGGCTTACTCCAACTATTAATTTGCTTGCCCCTCTCTCACCCTCCTTGCAGGAGAGCCGCTGCACCAGCCCCCTAACTGGTCGGCGGGGGAATCACTCTCGGGTTCCAGGGAAGGGGAGATCCCCTTTCTCCCCTTCCCTTTGTCTCCTGCTTTGCCGATGATGAGAGCTTCATTTCAGATAGAAAGGACTCAAAGATTATGAGCAAATCTGTTAAAAAGACCATTGCAGTTCTCCTGCTGCTTTGCGTTATCATCGCGGTGTTCCCGCTGATGAAAATTAAGGATTCGGAATTTGGCGGTGCAGATGGCGCTGCGGAAGATGCCATTGCGGATATTGACCCGGATTACGAGCCATGGGCTGAAAGCATCCTCGAACCACCCGGCGGCGAAACCGAAAGCTTGCTGTTCTGCTTGCAGTCCGCTCTGGGCTCCGGCGTCCTGTTTTTCGGCTTTGGCTATCTGGTTGCCAGAAAGAAATTCAAAAAAGATTAAACCAATCGGGCGAAGGCATTTTGGGTGCCTTCGCCCCTTTTCAGAAAGGGCGTTCCTGCCATGATCCTGCTTGACAAACTGGCTTATTCCTCCCCCATCCGAAAAAAAAGCCCGGGGCTCAAATCGCTGTTTTCCGTCGGCTCGCTGCTGATCTGTGTGACCAGCCGTCAGCCTGCGGTGTGCGTGGTCACGCTGGCTGTAATGGCCGGCTGCACCCTGCGCTGTGCCAATCTGACACCCCGGCGTTATCTGCGGATGATGCTGGGGCCGCTGTGCTTTCTGGCGCTCAGCTCGATTGCGATTCTGTTCTCGGTGTCCGCCCAGCCGCAGGAGCTGGTGGCTCTGCCGCTGTTTTCGCGGTATCTGGGCATCACCCGAAGCTCGCTTCGCCACTGGGCACAGCTGATGGCAGTTGCCTTTTCCAGCGTCAGCTGTCTGTACTTCCTGATTCTGACCACGCCGGTGACCGACCTGCTGACCGTCCTGCGGCGGCTGCACTGTCCGTGGCTGATTCTGGAGCTGATGCTGCTGATTTACCGCGCCATCTTCGTGCTGCTGGACATCTCCGACGCCATCCAGACCTCGCAGAACTGCCGTCTGGGCAACCGGAATTTCCGCTCGAAGCTCAGCTGCATGGGCCAGATGCTCTCGGTGCTGCTGGTGCGTGCGATGCGGCGCTCCTCTGCCCTGTACGATTCGATGGAAAGCCGACTGTATGACGGTCAGATTCGTGTGTTGGAGGACACCAACCCTGCCACCTCGGTGGAATGGCTGGGCTGCGGGCTCTGGCTGATTGCCCTGTGTGTGCTGGGGATTTTTGGATAAAACCACCAAAGATAAAATTTTTTCAAAAAAATGCAGGATTGTTGCTCTTTTTAGGGCAATTAATGCTGCAAATCGGGGTATGGGTGAAAGGAAGTGGATCATCCATGCTCGAATACGGTTTTATCATGCTACCCCGCACCATTCTGGACTGGCAGTGGTACGACGAGCCAAACACCATGCGCCTGTATCTGCACCTGCTGCTGACTGCCAACTACTCCCAAAAGGAGTGGCACGGCATCACCATCTGCCGCGGTCAACGAGTGTGTACCCTTGCCGGACTCTCCCGCGAAACGGGGCTGAGCGTCCAGCAGGTGCGTACGATTCTGCGTCGACTGGAAACCAGCGGCGAAATCGTCAGCCGCAGCACCTCGCAGTATACGCTGTTAACAATCGAACACTATGACCAAATGGCAGGAACAAGCCAAAAACCCGAGTCCCCTGCCCTTGCTCCAACAGGGCGGCAGCTTTCCGGCAGCTTCCCTTCCGATTACGGGCAATATTCCGGCAGCTATTTTGCCGCAACAATGAAAGAATAAAAACAAAAAGAAGAAGAATAAGAAGGAAAGAAAGGAAGAAGGATGTTTTCCACTCCTATCCTTTCCTTCCTCATGAGAACGGCGTTCCTTTTTTCTCAGGTGGCACTGTCCGGCCTATTGGCAAATCCCCTTCGGGTGAATGGGTACAGTGCGTCCACCAAGGCAGGAGGATGCGTCCAGGAGGTCTGAATACACGATGAAGGAAGTTTTGATGGAGGTTCGCAATCTGAGCTATCGCTATGCGGACCAGACGCTGGCACTGGACCAGGTCAATCTGAAGCTGCACCGCCACGAGCGTCTTGCCCTGATGGGCTCCAACGGCTCGGGCAAATCCACCCTGTTCCTCAACCTGAACGGGGTCTATCGTCCCACCGGCGGGCAAATCCTGTATCAGGACAAGCCGCTGGACTACTCCCGCAAGGGACTGCTGGACCTGCGGCGGCGGGTCGGCATCGTCTTTCAGGAGCCGGACAACCAGCTGTTCTGCGCCAGCGTCGCCGGAGAAATCTCCTTCGGGCTGTACAACCTCGGGATGCCCGAGGACCAGATTCGCAGTCGGGTGGACGGGGTCTGCGAGCGGTTGGGAATCCAGCCGCTGCGGGACAAGCCGGTTCACTTCCTCAGCGGCGGTCAGAAGAAGCGGGTGTCCATCGCGGACATCCTCGTGATGGAGCCGGAGCTGATGATTCTGGACGAGCCGTTCAGCGCACTTGACCCCAAGCACGCGCGGATGATTGACCAGATTTTGGAGGAGCTGTCCGCCGCAGGCATCACGGTGGTGGTTGCCACCCACGACACCGGACGCGCCTATCGCTGGGCGGAGCGGGTGGTCATCCTCAACCAGGGCAAGATTCTGGCGGACGGCACCCCGAACGACATCTTCCTCGACCGGGAGATTTTGGAGGCTGCCAACCTCGAACAGCCGGAAATCCTGCAAACCTCCCAGCTGCTCAAGGAGCGGGGCTTGCTGGCTCCGGAGGATTTTCCGCACACCCCCGAGGAGCTGCGGGGAATGCTCGAGCGGAAAAAGCAGGCACCAAGATGATAGAGCAGCAAATTTTCCAACCGCTGACCCTTGTGTTTTTGGCCTCGCCCTCGTATAATAGAGACAGAAGCAATCACCGAGGGGAGGGGTCAGCATGAGGGGATTCTCGATTACCGGGATGATTTTGGGCATTGTCGGTGCCGTCACCGGCATCACCGCCGTTGTGTTCAGCGTCCTTGCCTCCGGAGGCGGAATCGCCATCAACGGCTTTGCCATCACCGGAATGGTGTTGGGCATCGTCGGCGCTGTAATCAGTGCCGCAGCCATCGTGTTCAGCATCATCGGCTTTGCCAAGAGCCGCTATCGATAACAAAAATCCAGCCGGATTTCGGAACAGCGCGTCTGGAACGCGCTCGGCCGCACCGGCTTTTTTTCTGGGGTTGTTCCAAAATTCATCCGGTTTTCTTGAAATATCCCCGGCAATCCTGTATAATATAGGGATGAGCAGAGCCGTTTCTGTGTGCGGCTCGTCAATCTGGTCCGAAGGGCCTCAGCTTTGGAAAAGGAGTAGAGCTATGAACAAAATCGGTTTTGACAACGACAAATATCTGCACACCCAGTCCGAACACATCCGCGAACGCATCTCACAGTTTGGCGGCAAGCTGTATCTGGAATTCGGCGGCAAGCTGTACGACGACTACCACGCCTCCCGAGTGCTGCCGGGCTTCCAGCCGGACAGCAAGCTGCGGATGCTGCTCCAGCTCAAGGACCAGGTGGAGGTCATCATCGTCATCAATGCGGCGGACATCGAGAAGAACAAGGTGCGCGGCGACCTGGGCATCACCTATGACGTGGATGTACTGCGCCTCATCGACATCTTTCGCAGCTTTGGGCTGTATGTCGGCAGCGTGGTCATGACCCGCTTTCAGGGACAGGCTGTGGCACAGGCCTTCCAGCAGCGTCTGGAATCGCTGGGACTGAAGGTTTACCGCCACTACCCCATCGAGGGCTATCCGTCCAACATCGCCCACATCGTCAGCGACGAGGGCTACGGCAAGAACGAGTATATCCAGACCTCCCGCGGACTGGTGGTTGTGACCGCTCCGGGGCCAGGCAGCGGCAAGATGGCAACCTGCCTGAGCCAGCTGTACCACGAGCACAAGCGCGGCATCAATGCCGGCTATGCCAAATTTGAGACCTTCCCAATCTGGAATCTGCCGCTGAGCCACCCGGTCAATCTGGCTTACGAGGCAGCGACCGCCGACCTCAACGATGTGAACATGATCGACCCGTTCCATCTGGAGGCATACGGCACCACCACCGTCAACTACAACCGTGATGTGGAAATCTTCCCGGTACTGCGCGCCATGTTCGAACAGATTGTGGGCGAGTGCCCGTACAAATCCCCGACCGATATGGGCGTCAACATGGCAGGCAACTGCATCATCGACGACGAGGCGGTGTGCGAGGCCTCCCGTCAGGAAATCCTGCGCCGCTACTATACCGCTCTGTGCGGTCAGCGTCAGGGTACGGTGAGCGAGGACACCGTCTTTAAGCTCGAGCTGCTGATGAAGAAGGCGGGCGTCACCATCCACGACCGCAGTGTGGTTTCTCCTGCCCTGCAAAAGGCTGCCCTGACCGGTGCGCCTGCGGCGGCGATGGAGCTGCCGGACGGCTCGATTGTCACCGGCAAGACCTCTGACCTGCTGGGAGCTGCCTCTGCGCTGCTGCTCAATGCGCTCAAGCGGCTGGGCGGCATCAGCGACGACATCCACCTCATCTCCCCGGTCATCATTGAGCCGATTCAGCACCTGAAGGTAGACCATCTGGGCAACCGCAACCCGAGACTGCACACCGACGAGGTGCTGATTGCGCTGTCCATCTGCGCGGCAACCAATCCGACCGCCGAGATGGCGATGGAGCAGCTGAGCCGTCTGCGTGGCTGTGAGGTTCATTCGTCGGTCATCCTCTCTCAGGTGGACGAGAAGGTGTTCCGCCGTCTGGGCATCAACATCACCTGCGAGCCAAAATACGAGAATAAATAGCAAGAGAGCCGGAGAAGCGTTCTAGCTTCTCCGGCTCTTCTTTGCCCTGTTTTCCGTATGCGATTCATCCACGCAACAACAGGATACTTCGTTCCCTGTTTCCCCACAGGAGATTTCCCCCCAATCAGCTTGGGGGGATCCGCTCTATTTGTCGTCACCCGACGACAGACTACTTTGTTCCCCGTTTCCCACAACAGGGCTCCCGACTCTTCTCTCTCTCACCACAGCGTCCGACCGACGAACCTCGGACGCCACCTCTCCCTTTACCTATGATACCACAAATCTTAACATTTGTCACTAGGATTAGCATTGTCAAAATTTACAAAATGTTTATCATCCCTCCGTACGAATGTGATATAGTAAAGGCAGAAGCAGGCTCACCCGAAACAAAAGGAGGGGATTTTTGATGGGAAAACTGGCAGAAATCAAGGATATGCAGCAGGCAGAGCCGGACAGCCCGCAGGATATGCAGCTGGCAGACCTGTTGCAGAGCCAGCAGGAGCACAACCGCCGGATGGAGCAGCTGATGAAGCTGACCGCAGGATGCGCTGTGGGCGCGCTGGCGGCGATTGTCGTGGCAGCCGTCACCCTGGTGCCGCACAGCATCAAAACGCTGGAGAATGCCGACTACACCCTTGCTGAGGTACAGCAGCTGAGCGAGCAGGTGCGTGAGGCTGACCCTGCCCACCTGATTGACAGTCTGGAATCGCTCTCCGACGAGGGACGCGCCGCGATGGAGCAGAGCGTGCAGGAGCTTGAGCGGGCTGTCGAGGTCTTGGAGCAGGTGGACATTCAGGCGCTCAACACCGCCGTGGAAAATCTGGGCAAGGCGGTTGCCCCGCTGGCACGACTGTTTGGAGGGAAATAGCAAGATGGAATATCCGGTGCGGGATTTTTACATCCCGACAATCACCTACTTTACCAGCATGAACAAGCTGACCGGCAGCCGCCACGGGATGAACTACAAGCTGACTCCCGGCGAACGGCTGTTGGCGCAGATTTGGTACGGCGACTTTAATCTGGAGCACAGCGAGCTGGTCACCCAGACCGAGTTCGAGATGAAGCAGGAGAGCATGGCCCTGCTGGAACAATGGCTGTATGAGCAGTACGAGCAGTATCTGACCACCCCGCAGGCACACGAGTATTTCCAGAAGCTGCGCCGTCAATATTAAGAGAGATTACCAAAAAAGGAGAACCGATTTTCAGTCGGTTCTCCTCTTTTTTTGTCCGTATTACAGATTGTCCCAATCACAGCCCTGTGCCAGCAGCTGGGCAATCTGTTCGAGGGCAGTCTGCTCGGGCTTGCCATAGCGCTCGAAGCGGTAGCTGTCCAAATCGAGGACACCCAGCAGGCGGTCGCCCAGCAGCATCGGAACCACAATCTCCGAATTAGAGCCGCCGTCGCAGGCGATGTGGCCGGGGAATTGGTGGACATCCGGCACCAGCTGGGTCAGTCGTTGCTGTGCCGCTGTGCCGCACACCCCTTTGCCCATCTGAATCCGGCGGCAGGCTGGCAAGCCCTGAAACGGCCCCAGCACCAGCTCCTCGCCCCGCAGCAGGTAGAAGCCAGCCCAGCTGACCTGCTCCCAGCTTTCGGCAATCGCCGCCGAAGCGTTGGCAAGGTTGACCACCCAATCCCGCTCTCCGGCAATCAGCGCACGCACCCGCATCACCGCCCAGCGGCAGCGTTCCTCGCGGGAAAGCCCCTGCGGCATCTTGACATTTTCCATCCTCGTCCTTCCTTTCCTTCCTGACAAAAAGGGGGCGGAGCCTGCAAAAGCCCCGTCCCCGATGCTGTGTGTTGCTTATGCCATCAGCGCGCAAACCTGTTCGACAATGTTTGCTGCTCTGAGTCCGAATTCTGTGATGAGGTCGCCGCCCGGGCCGGAGTGGCCGAACTGGTCCTGAACACCCATCTTGACGACACGGCAAGCACAGCCGCTTGCGCTGACTGCGGCACAGACTGCATCGCCCAGACCACCGATGACCGAATGCTCCTCGATGGTGACAATCTTGCCGGTCTCCTTGGCTGCACGGCAGCACAGCTCCTCGTCGAGCGGCTTGATGGTGTGGATGTTGATGATTCTTGCGTCGATGCCCTTCTCCTCGAGCAGACGGCCTGCCTCGATTGCCTCGGCTACCATCAGACCGGTTGCGATAACGGTGACATCCTTGCCCTCACGCAGGGTGATGCCGCGGCCCATCTCGAAGCGGTAGGTCTGCGGGTCGTTAAAGACCGGAGCTGCCATTCTGCCAAAGCGCAGGTAAACCGGGCCCTGATGCTCGACTGCGGCGCGGATTGCGGCACGAGCCTCGACATCATCTGCCGGGTTGATGACCACCATGCCCGGGATGGTACGCATGAGTGCGATGTCCTCGCAGCACTGGTGGGTTGCGCCGTCCTCGCCGACCGAGATGCCGGCATGGGTTGCGCCGATTTTGACATTCAGGTGCGGGTAGCCAATCGAGTTGCGAACCTGCTCGAAGGCACGGCCAGCGGCAAACATCGCAAAGGAGCTGGCAAACGGAATCATCCCGGCGGCTGCCAGTCCGGCTGCCACGCCCATCATATTGCCCTCTGCGATACCGCAGTCGATAAAGCGTTCCGGGCAAACCTTTTTAAACATTGCGGTCTTGGTCGCACCTGCAAGGTCAGCGTCCAATACGACCAGATTCGGATATTCCGATGCAAGCTCCGCGAGGGTTGCGCCATAGCTTTCGCGGGTTGCAATTTTTTTCATCTCTGCCATCTTGTTCCCCTTCCTTTCCTTATGCTTCCAGAGCGTTCAGCTGTTCCTGCAGCTGAGCCATTGCGGTCTGATACTGCTCGTCGTTCGGGGCAGTGCCGTGCCAGGAAGCCTGGTTTTCCATGAAGGAGACGCCCTTACCCTTGGTGGTCTTTGCGATGATGGCGGTCGGTTTGCCCTTGACGGTGCGTGCCTCGTTCAGGGCAGCCTCAATCTGGTCAAAGTCGTGGCCATCGATGTTGATGACATGGAAGCCGAAGGCAGCAAACTTTTCATCAATCGGGTATGGGGACATGACGTCCTTGATATTGCCGTCAATCTGCAAGCCGTTGTTGTCCACGATGACGCACAGGTTGTCCAGCGCGTAGTGAGCGGCAAACATCGAAGCCTCCCAGACCTGACCCTCCTGAATCTCGCCGTCGCCCAGAACGGTGTAGACTCTCCAATCCTCGCCCTTGAGCTTGGCAGCCTTTGCCATGCCGCAGGCAGCGGAGATGCCCTGTCCGAGCGAGCCGGAGGACATATCGACACCCGGAATCTTTTTCATATCCGGATGGCCCTGCAAGCGGGAACCGATTTTGCGCAGGGTGGTCAGCTCCTCCACCGGGAAGAAGCCGCGGTTTGCCAGCACCGCATACAGCGCCGGAGCCACATGGCCCTTGGACAGCACCAGACGGTCACGGTCGGACTTCTGCGGCTGGCTTGGGTCAACGTTCATTTCGTGAAAATACAGGTAGGTCAGCAGGTCTGCTGCCGACAGAGAGCCGCCCGGATGGCCGGATTTTGCGCTGTGGGTTCCTTCGATAATCCCCATACGCACCTTGCAAGCCGTGATGGCAAGCTCTTTTTTGGAGTTGATGTTCATGTGTGGGTTCATTCCTTTCCTTTACTCTATCCTCTCATACGCCCCAGAATATGATTTCCGGGGAAATAAAATTTCCAGAAATTTATTCTTCTGCAACGTATGCCTGTTCCAGCTGATGGATGAAATCTGCTACAGCTCCATTTTCGCACGAAACGCAGATAAAATCAACCTCTTTTTTTAGATTCTCGTCTGCGTTTTGCGGAACTGCCGAAAAATCCGCCCTGCACAGCATCGGCTGGTCGTTTTCCCGGTCGCCGATGGCAGCGGTTGCGGCAAGGCCCAGACGGTCGCGAATCATCTGCATCCCCTTGCCCTTGTCCACCCCGTCCGCTACCAGCTCGAGGTAGAATTCGTCGCTCTGCACCGGGTAGAAGCCCTGCGGATGGCAGGCTTCGATGTAGGCGCGCACGGTGGGGATCTGCTCCGGCGGGATAATCAGCACCACCTTGTGCCATGCGCTCGGGCCGTCCTGCTCGGTATAGCGGCGGCAGCAGTCCTCGCGGCGGTACATATCCCGACGCTGTGCCACCCCTTCAATCGATTCGTCCCCCCAGCGGATGACCCAGTAGTTGTCCGGCTCGACGAGCATCGCACCAATCTGCGGGAAGCGTTCGAGCAGTTCAAAGACAAAACCCCGCACATGGTCGGGCAGCAGCGTCTCCGAGAGAATCTCGCCGGTGTGCGTGTCATAGATACAGCCGCCGTTGATGGTGATGACCGGGGCGTTGACCGCCAGCTGGCGGAGGATGGGCCGCAGCGCACAGCGGGGGCGTCCGGTACACAGGGTAAAGACGCCTCCCTGTTCGATAAACTCGTGGATTGCCCGAATGTTCGCCTGTGGGATTTCGGTTAGCTCGGTCAGGGTGCCATCGATGTCCGACACCAGCAGCAGCCCGTCAAAGCGGGCAGTTTGCTCCTTCATGGTTATTCCTCCTCACGGGGCACCAGTGTGCGTAAAAACGAGGTGAAGTAGTCCGGCAGCTCCGACTCGAAGTAGAGCCGTTCGCCACTAATCGGGTGGGTGAAGCCCAGCGCCCGTGCGTGCAGGCACTGTCCCTCCAAGCGGCGAATCGGCTTTTTGGGGCCGTAGACCTCGTCACCTGCCACCGGACAGCCCAGATAAGCCAGATGGACACGAATCTGATGGGTGCGTCCGGTCTCCAAGCGGCAGCGCAGGTGGGTGAAGCCGTTGTAGCGGCGCAGAACCTGATAGTGGGTCACCGCCGTGCGTGCGCCCTCCACCGTCCCGTCGGGCTGCAAGCAGTCCAGCCGAACCGCCATCTTTTTGCGGTCCTTCAGACTGCGGCCGATGGGCAGGTCGATGGTGCCCTCGTCCTCCTTGAGATTGCCGTAGACCACCGTCTCATAAAAGCGGTCAACGGTATGCTCCTGAATCTGCTCGGCAAGCCCCTGATAGCTCCGGTCGTCCTTGGCGCAGACCAGCAAGCCGCTGGTGTCCTTGTCGATGCGGTGGACGATGCCCGCGCGCTCGATGCCGTTGCAGCGTGCCAGATGCTCGCCACAGTGCCACAGCAGTGCATTGACCAGCGTTCCCTCGCTGTTGCCCGCACCGGGATGCACCACCATGTGCTTGGGCTTGTTGACCACCAGCAGATGCTCGTCCTCATAGACGATGTCCAGCGGAATCTCCTGCGGCTGCGGCTCTGTCTGCGGGTGAAGGACAGCATCCCAATCCGGCTCCTCCTCCCCCTGCACCGACTGCGGCAGCAGAACGCTCAGCTGCGCTCCGGCTTTCAGGCGGTCGTTCTTTCCGGCAGGTGCGCCGTCCAGCTCCACCATCCCCTGTGCCAGCCACTTTTGCGCCTGACTGCGGCTGAGCTCGGGCAGGGCTTCCTGCAAAAATTTATCGATGCGCTGACCCGACTGCTCGGGCGGTACGGTCAGCTGCAAGCGGTTACTCATGCCGTTTGACCTCCTGACGAATCTCAAAGCTCTGGTGCTCGCGGCGCTCGAAGAACAGGAAATAGATGATAAACAGCACCGTGCCGACACAGACATAGATGTCCGCCACATTAAAGACCGGGAAGTTGATGAGGCAAAAATCAAACAAATCCACCACATAGCCGCCGGTGCGGAAGATGCGGTCGAGCAGGTTGCCCGTGCCTCCTGCGAGGATGAGGCTCCAGCTGGCAACCAGCACCGGGGAGCGCAGCTTGCGGGTAGCCAGCAGCACCAGAATTGCCACCAGCAGGATACCGGTCATCCCGATGAGCAAAAAGCGGCGGTTCTGCATGGTGCTGAAGGCGGCTCCGAAGTTCTGCACATAGGTCAGGTGAAAGACCTCCGGAATCAGCGGGATGGTCTGGGCTTGGCGCAGGGTATGCTCCGCCCAGTATTTAACCAGCTGGTCCAGTCCGACCAGCAGTGCCGCAATCCCCAGCCAGATATAATTGAGCATGGTATCTTCCTTTCTTTTGACGGGGTGTCCGCAGGAGAGGGACAATCCCAAACCTGAGAACACAGAAACTGCGGTGCAGGAGGGAGATTCTTCCTGCACCGCAGTGTGTGAATTCTGAACCGTGTGAATTCTTAGCCGATAATCGCTGCACAGCGTGCGCACAGGGTCGGGTGGTTGCTGTCCTGTCCGACGGTGTTGCTGTAGCTCCAGCAGCGCTCGCACTTGTCGCCCTGCGCCTTGCTGACGGTGACTTGCAAGCCCTCTACCTCACCGGTAGATTCGGCTGCACCCTGCACCAGCTCGACATGGCTGACGATAAAGACAGGCTCGAGGATTGCCTCGTTTGCCTTGAGGAAGTCGTACAGCTCGCCGTCTGCGGTGATGGTCAGCATTGCCTCCAGAGATTTGCCGATGATTTTCTGGTTTCTGGCGTTCTCCAGAGCCTTGTTCACATCGTTGCGGATGGTGCGGATGCGCTCCCATTTTGCCATGAAGTCTGCGCTCTCGCAGCTCTGGCCGCCCTTTGGCATCTCGTTGAGGACGCAGGCGGTTGGGTTGTAGTCCTTGGACTGTGGCAGGTTTGCCCAAATCTCCTCGCAGGTGAAGGCAAGGATTGGAGCGAACACCAGCGTCATGTCGCGCAGGATGCGGTAGATGGCAGTCTGAGCGGCGCGTCTGGAAACGGAGTCCGGCTTCTCGACATAGAGTCTGTCCTTGATAATATCCAGATAGAAGTTGGACAGGTCGATGGTGCAGAAGTTGCGGATTGCGTTATAAATCAGGTGGAAGTCATACTGGTCATAAGCGGCTGCACAGCCCTTGGCAATCTCATCCATTCTTGCCAAAGCCCAGCGGTCCAGCTCGTGCAGCTGGCTGTCCTCGACCGAGCAGGTGTCCGGCTCAAAGTCGTAAAGGTTGCCCAGAATATAACGGGCAGTATTCCGAATCTTGCGGTAAACCTCGGAGAGCTGCTTGAGGATGTCGTTGGACAGGGAGATGTCCGCATGGTAATCGGAGGAAGCAACCCACAGACGCAGGATGTCTGCGCCGTACTGGTCGGTAATCTCCAGCGGGTCGATGCCGTTGCCCAGCGATTTGTGCATGGTCTTGCCGTTTGCGTCAACAACCCAGCCGTGGTTGCAGACCGCCTTGTACGGAGCCACGCCCTTCCATGCAACCGAGGTCAGCAGAGAGGACTGGAACCAGCCGCGGTACTGGTCTGCACCCTCCAGATAGAGGTCTGCCGGCCATTTCATCCCCGGCTTGTCCATCAGGACTGCCGCATGGGAGGAGCCGGAGTCGAACCAAACGTCCATGATGTCGGTTTCCTTGCGGAAGCGCTCACAGCCGCAGTGCTTACACTTGGTGCCTGCCGGCAGGATTTCGCTTGCCTCGTGGGTCCACCATGCGTCCGAGCCTTCCTTGCGGAACAGGTCGGAGACCGCCTGAATCGAAGCCTCGTCGATGTGGAACTGGCCGCACTGCTCGCAGTAGAAGATTGGAATCGGCACGCCCCACAGTCTCTGACGGGAGATGCACCAGTCGGAGCGGTCGGAGACCATGTTGCGGATGCGTCCCTCGCCCCAGCTTGGAATCCAGTTGACCTTTTCAATCTCGCGGATGGCTTCTTCCTTGAAGTCCTCGACCGAGCAGAACCACTGTTCGGTTGCGCGGTAGATGATTGGTTTTTTACATCTCCAGCAGTGTGGATACTGGTGAACAATCTTTTCGACAGCGAACAGATTGTGGGTTTCTTCCAGATGTTTTGCGATTGCCTTGTTGGCATCGTCGGTGGAAAGTCCAGCGAACTGTCCTGCCTCTGCGGTCAGATGGCCGGTATTGTCCACCGGAACAACGATTTTGATTTCCGGATAGTGGTTGACGCAGACCTCAAAGTCCTCCACGCCGTGTCCGGGAGCGGTATGAACGCAGCCGGTACCGGATTCCAGGGTGACATGGTCGCCTACGATAACCAAAGAATCGCGGTCGAGGAACGGGTGCTGGCAGGTGATGTATTCCAAATCCTTGCCGGTCACCGAGCCAATCAGCTCGTAATCCTCAATCTGAGCGGCCTTCATTGCGGCAGGAGCCAGCTCTTTTGCCATGATATAGTACTCGCCGTTTGCTTTGACAGCGCAGTATTCATAGTCCGGGCCCAGACAGATTGCCAGGTTGCCCGGCAGAGTCCAGGTGGTGGTGGTCCAGATGACGAAGGAGGTCTTGGCAGGGTCTACGCCCAGCGCAGCCAGCTTGCCCTTGTCATCCTTGACATTGAACTTGACATAGATGGAGAAGCATGGGTCTTCCTCGTACTCGATTTCTGCCTCTGCCAGCGCAGTATTGCAGTCCGGGCACCAGTAAACCGGCTTGAGTCCCTTGTAGATGTAACCCTTGAGCGCCATGTTGCCGAAGATTTCAATCTGCTTTGCCTCAAACTCCGGGTCGAGGGTGACATAAGGATGCTCCCAATCGCCCAGAACGCCCAGACGCTTAAACTGGCTGCGCTGACCGTCCAGCGATTCGAGCGCAAATTCGCGGCAGATTTTCCGCAGCTCGACCGGGCCGATGTCGCTGGAAACGCCTGCTTTTTTGCGGGCCTTCAGCTCGATTGGCAGACCGTGGGTATCCCAGCCCGGCACATACGGAGCCTGGTATCCGCTCATATTCTTCTGGCGGATGATGAAATCCTTGAGCACCTTGTTGAGCGCGGTGCCCAGATGGATGTCGCCGTTTGCGTAAGGAGGGCCGTCGTGCAGCATAAACAGCGGCTTGCCCTCATTGTTTTCAACCATCTTGTGGTACAGATCTTTTTCCTGCCATTCCTTCAGCCATGTTGGTTCACGCTGCGGCAGCGCGCCTCTCATGTTGAACTCGGTGACCGGCAGGTTCAGGGTTTTGTTGTAGTCCTGAGCCATTTCGTCCTCTCTCCTCTTTTGATAAAAATGAAAATCTGAACCGGACAGCACCACAGTCAGCGCCGTCCGGAAAGGGTGTCATCTGCAATCAGCGGTGCTTTTTGCGGGAGAACAGTCCGCCCTTTGCGGCGCTGTCCCGCTCCACATCAAAGCCCTCGCCGAACTTGAGCGGCCCGAATCGGGATTCCGACGGGTTCTGGGTGTTTGCGGAATTGGAGCTGCTGTAGGAGTAGCTGCTCTGGCTGCGGGCAGCCGGGGCAGGCGGTGCGCTGACCGATGCAAGGCTGTCGGCATCCTTGCCGGCATCGGATAAGGATGCGCCAAAATCAATCGCCGTCTCCTGCTCAAAGCTCTCTGCCTGCTCCGGCTCTGCCGGCGCTGCGGCGGTCTCGGCAGAGGTCAGCGGCTCCTCGATCGGTTCTTCGGTCGGCTGAGGCTGCGGCTCCTCGTCATATTCCGGCAGGGCGCTAATCATTTCCAGATGCTGGCGGTAGAGGGTCAGCAGTCTGTTCTTAAATTTTGTGACTTCCTTCTGCATCTTGATGAGCGCCATCTGCTCCTTTTCGATGCTCTTCTGTGCGTTTTCCATCAGCTGGTTTGCCTTTTCTCTGGCGTCGCGCAGGATGTAATCCGCCTTTGCCTTAGAATCGCGGATGACGCTGTCGCCCAGCTTCTGGGCGCCGATGAGGGCGGAGCGCAGGCTGTCCTCATCCTCGCGGTACTGCTCCACCTTTTCCGCCAGAACATCCATCTTCTGCTCCAGCTCCTCCTTTTCGCGCAGGACGCGGGCATATTCTGCCGCTACCTGCTGAAGGAACGCTTCCACCTCATCCTGTTTATAACCGCCCATCTGTTTGTCAAACCGTCTGGAGGCGATTGTTTCCGGAGTCAACATGGTCATAAACCTCCCCTTTTTGAGCTTGTTGTATCATATCGAAAGCATTCTGCTTGTCGTGGTATTCTAAATATAACGCCCGACTGTCAGGTGCAGTCGGCCCTTTTTGCTGCTGGTGCCGATTTCCCAAACCACGAAGCGGCCGTGGCCCCGAACCGACAGAATATCCCCCTGCCTGAGCTGGCAGGCGCAGCGCTGTTCCTCCAAGAAATTGAGATTGACCTGTCCGCCCTCAATCAGAGCGGCGCTTTTTTCGCGGCTGAGACTGAGCATCATGGCAACCACGCAGTCCAGCCGCATGGAGCTGACCGTACCGCTGTGGTATTCCAGCGAAAAGGCAGGCGGCAGCGGCTCCTGAAAGCCGGTCTGCACCTGCACGCCGACCCGTCCGACGCGGGAAAGCTCCCGTTCGATGACCCCTGCGGCGGTGGGGGTGCAGAACAACACGGCGTGGTCCTCGCCGACCAGAATCTCGCCGACCAGCTCCCGCTTAAAATCCAGCCCCATCAGCGAGCCCAAGATGTCGCGGTGGGTGACTGCGTCCTGTCTGCGCCAGCGCAGGGTCAGGGAGCAGATGGGGAACTGCTCCTCCCAGATGTCGGAGGTGATGCCCTCGCTCAGGGCAAGGTAATCGGGAAACAGCCCGAGCATCCGCCGTCCGGGTGCGCCGGGCGGACAGTCGAAGCCTGCCCAAAAGCAGAAGCGGTCGCTGCCGAAGCCCAGCCTGCGCAGGGTCTGCTGTGCCAGAGCCTGTTCCCGTTCATCCAAAAAACGGCTAAAGCACGGCGCCGCATCGCGGTGCAGCTGCCGTGCCATGTCCTCGATGCGCGCACAGAACAGCTGTTCTGCCTGGCTCAGCTGTGCCGCATGGTTGTTCTGTTCCATCGGTCGTTAAAAGATGACGCCGTTGTTTTCCAGCTCGTCGAGCAGGTCGCCCATAATATCCACATTGTATGGTGTGATGATATAGGTATTGTTTGCCACACGTTTCATCTGACCGTTATTGGCGTATGCCACACCGCACAGAAAGTCGATGAGCCTTCTGGAGACATCCTTGCTGGTCTGCTCCAGATTGAGCACAACTGTTTTTTTCGCATTGAGGTGGTCGGCGATGGAAGCCGCATCCTCATAGCGCTCGGGCTTGACCAGAACGACTGCGAGCTGGGTGGTGGCATGGATATTGACCACGCGGTTGTGCTTGCCGCCCGGAGCTGCCGTCAGCGGTACCTGCTCTTCTTCGGTATTCTGTGCAAGATTGCTCTGCACCTCGTCGTCATATTCGCCGTCGTACTCGTTTTCTGGAATCCCAAACAGATTTTTTAACGTGTCCCTCAGTGCCATATCTACTTAGCTCCTTTTATAATTCCTCTGGCCGAACATCGCCGTACCGATGCGGACGACGTTCGAACCGTATGCGATTGCAGTTTGATAATCTCCGGACATTCCCATAGACAGAATTTCCATATTGATATTATCATATTTTTTTTGCTTTATGTCAATAAAGAGTTGCTGGATTTGGTAAAAATATTGCGAAACCTGCTCATTATTTTCACAGACAGGCGGAATCGCCATCAAGCCGCGGACGCTGACGGCAGGCAATTTGGAGATTTCCTCCAAAAGTGCGGGCAAATCTTCGGGCAATACGCCGCTTTTGCTCTCCTCTCTGCCGATGTTGACCTCGATGAGAATTGGCATCTGCTTGTTGAGCGCGGCACAGCGCTTGTTGATTTCCTCCGCCAGCGGCAGGCTGTCCACCGACTCAATCATCTGCACCTTGTCCACAATCTGGCGCACCTTGTTGGTTTGCAGGTGGCCGATGAAGTGAATCTCCACCCCGTCCTTGTGGTAGCTGTCATATTTGGCGCACAGCTCCTGTGCCTTGTTTTCGCCCAGCAGGGTGATGCCGGCATCGATGGCGGCGTTGACCAGCTCGGGGTCTACCGTTTTGGTCACTGCCATCAGCCGCACCTGCGCCGGGTCGCGTCCGGCGGCGGCTGCCGCCTGACAAATCTGTTCTTGCAGAGCGCTGACATTCTGCGCTACTTCCTGTTTGCTAAGAGCCTGCATAATTTGATTCCACTCCTTTTACGGTTTCCTCGTCCAGCGACCTGCCGTCCCGCAGCTCGATGCCGCCGCTTTCCAGAATGACCAGATCCAGACGGTTGAGGGTGTGGGCATCATCGGTGCCCTCTCTGGGTTCGCACAGGAGGAAGTTGCCGTTGTCCTTTATAATCTCCACCGGCTTGAAGCGCACGGTGGTCTTGTCCAGCACATAGACCCCGGGAATGTTCTGCTCGTGGTACAGCGCACTCGAGCTGACCCGCAGGCCCGAGTAGGTGGTGAAGATGATGTCCACGCTCTGACTGCGAACCTTGAGCAGTCGGTCGCTGACATCCTTACATTCAAATAAAATAACCGAATTCTGCCGTTTGCCGTCGGGGATGATGCGAACCACCTTGGCGGCGACGGTCTGGCCGTTGGCGAATTTAAAATCCAAACGAACATTGTCGCCGGTCTCAAACTTCTGCGCCTGCGCGTTTTCCAAATCCACCCCAACATACCACAGGTGGGTGGTGACAATCTTGCCGCTGGCGGCTCCCACCTGCTGCGGCTCGGTCACCATGAGCTGCTGGAAGATCTCGTAGCTCAAATCCTCGAGCGCCGCTGCGGTCAGCACCGTCTCGTAGCCGTCCACCTCTTTGCAGAAGTATCCGGCCGCCGGAGCCGGGATGGATTGGCCCTGCTCCTTTTTCTTGGTTTTTTCCAGATAGGCAATCTCGCTTTTGAGCTGGGTGATGCGCTCTGCGAAAGTGTCCTCCTCGCCGAGGGCGATGCGCTTGCGGTTGAGCAGGCTGACCAGCTGTTCTCGGCTGGTCTCGATGCCCTCCACCACACCGCCGGCGGTGGTGTCCACAATCTTGCCCGCCTGCTCGTTGATTTGGGCGGACAGGTTGGTGACTGCCGAATAGCGGGTTGCCTTGACCGTCTGTGCCTTTTGCAGCGAAGCCAGCTCCTGATTCATGCGGTCAATCTGGTTGTTGACCATCGAGACGGTCTTGTCCCGATACACCGCCGCGACCTCCTGACCCTTGGCGACCTCCTCGCCGTCGGAGCAGTTGTAGACGGTCACGCCGCCGGAGACTGCGGGGATGACCTCCTCGCTGCGGAACACCAGTCCGTCCGCCCGCACAAAGTCATAGATGGTGTCGTCGAGGACCTGCTCGGTTCGCAGGCTGGAGGCGGCAAGGCTCCAAAGCTGGCTTGCCAGATACAGCAGCAGAAAGACGCCGAAGCCGATGGCGATAAATTGTTTGTTTTTGGTTTGATTACTCTGATAACCGGACATTTCATTCCTCCCCTGTCACCGACGGGACGCCTACTGCTGACCCTGCTCCTCGGTCGAATCGGCAGCATCCAGCAGCCGCACCGGGTGGGTTGGGGTGATGGTGGAGATTGCGTTTTTATAGATGAGGTTCTGGCGGCCTTCGTTTTCGAGGATGATGGTGAAGCTGTCAAAGCCCCGCACACAGCCCCGCAGCTGGAAGCCGTTGGTCAGATAGACCGTCACCACGGTGCGGTCCTTTCTCAGCTGGTTTAAAAATAAGTCCTGTAGATTGAGCATGGTATGACCTCCTGTTCCATCATAATAACCGGTAAACCGGAAGAATCTTGTCGAATGGTGGGATTATGCGTCCTGCTGTCCGCACAAAAAGCTGCGAACCTCCTGTTCCATCTGTCGGTACAGCTGTTCGGGCTGTTCATAATCGTCGGGATAGAACCACCGATAGCGTTCGTCCCGCCGCAGCCAGGTCAGCTGACGCTTGGCATAGCGCCGAGATTCCATGCGGATGCGTTCGAGCGCTTCGTCCAAGCTCTCCTCCCCGCTGAGATAGCGTGCCATCTCCTTGTAGCCGATGGCCTGCAAGCTGGTCAGCGCGCCGGGTGTGCGCTCCAACAGCTCCTTGGCTTCCTCAATCAAGCCCTGCTGTGCCATCAGCCCCACCCGCAGGTTGATGCGGTCGTACAGGTGCTGACGGTCGCGGTAGTTGAGCGCCAGCATACACGCCCGATAGGGCGAGGGCTGACTGCGGGACAGCTCCTGTTGGCGGGAGATTGGCACTCCCGTGGTCTCATAGACCTCCAGCGCACGCACCACCCTGCCGACATTGTTGGGGTGAATCCGCTGGGCGGCAGTCTCGTCCACCTCACGCAGGCGCTCCCACAGCGCCTGTACCCCCTGCTCGGCAGCCTGCTGACGCAGACGGGCTCTCACCTGCTCGTCCCCGTCCTCCCGGGCAAACTGGATATTGTCCACCAGCGAGGAGAGATACAGTCCCGTGCCGCCGACCACAATCGGCAGCTTGCCCCGCGCGTGGATGTCGGCAATCGTCCGATGGGCAAGCTCCACATAATCCGCCACTGAGAACGGCTCGGTCGGCTCCAGAAAATCGATGAGGTGGTGTGGGATGCCCTGCATCTCCTCGGGCAGAGGCTTTGCGGTGCCTACGGTCAGACCCCGATAAATCTGCATCGAGTCTGCCGAGACCACCTCGCCGTCCAGCAGCTGGCACAGACGCACCCCTGCTGCCGTTTTGCCCGAAGCGGTCGGCCCTGCCAGCACCACCAGCGGTATCTTTTGTTCCATCGCGTTTTGTCTCCTCCCTGTCTGCTAGCCCTGCCGTCCAAACATCTGTTCGAGCTGGCTGCGGGACAGCACCCTTGCTACCGGACGCCCGTGCGGACAGTAGCGCGCCTCGGGGTCGTGTTGCAACAGCTGCACCAGCTCCCACAGCTCGAGCAGGTGGTTTTGGTCGTTTGCCCGCACCGCACTCTTGCACGCCACCGAATGCAGCAGCTCGTCCAGCGCCTGCGGGGTCAGGTCTCTGCGACTGCGGGCAAGGTCGTGGGCGGTGCTTTCCACAATCTGCCGAATCTCTGCTCCGGTCAGCAGAATCGGGACCTCGCGCACCATCAGGTCGCCGTCGCCCAAATCCTCCACCGAGAAGCCCGCCTGCTCAAACAGGCTGAGATTCTGCACCGCACCCTGATAGTCCTCACGGCTCAGCCGCAGCACCACCGGCTCGAGCAGAAGCTGACGGTCGGCGGTCAGGTCGCCGGAGCGCAGGCGGTTAAAAATCAGCCGCTCGTGGGCGGCGTGCTTGTCCACCAGAATCACCTCGTCCCTGCCCTCCAGCACTAGATAGGTTCCCAGCACCTCGCCGAGCAGACGAAGCGGCGCTTGCTCCTGAGCTTCCTCCAAAGCAGGCTCCTCCAAAGCAGGCTCGGGGGTCGGCTCGGTCGGCTGTTCTATAACAGGTTCGGGGATTGGCTCGGGAATCGGTTCGGGGATTGGCTCGGGAATCGGTTCGGGGGTCGGCTTCGGGGTAAAATGCGGCTCCTCAGCCAACAGCAGTGGATGCTCCTGCTCCCACTGAACGGTCTGCGGCTCGTGGTCACGGAAGGTCAGCGGCTCGTCCAAGCGGGAGTTGCGCCCTGCGGCGGGCTGTGCCTTCGGCAGATTCATCATCCGTCGGTACTCCTGCGAAGTCACCCGTTCGGGGAGCTTCGACTGCGCTTTTGCCCGCTCGGAAGATTGAACCTGTGTCCGTCCCGACAGAGCTGTTTGCTCCACCTCGGGGCGGCGCTGTAAATCAAAGACGGTCATCGGCTTTTTGGCTCGCGCCTGTTCGAGCGGAGAGCGGTCCTGCTGGTTGAGCGCGGCTCGAACCGCATCGTACACCGCATCAAAGACCGGACACTCGTTGGTGAAGCGCACCTCGATTTTGGCCGGATGCACATTGATGTCCGTCTCGGTGACCGGGATGGTCAGCTCCAAAACGCAGGCAGGAAATTTGCCGACCATCATCGCGTGCTTGTACGCCTCCTCCAAGGCGGTGCGGGCGGTGACGCTTTTGACAAATCTGCCGTTGACAAAAAAGGTCTGCATGGTGCGGTTGGCACGGCTGGCAGAGGGCAGGGTGACATAGCCGCTGACCCGAATCTGACCGGAGGTGTAGTCCACCTGCGCCAGCCCTTCGGTGAACTCTCTGCCGTAGACCGCATGGATGGCAGAGCGCAATCTGCCGTCGCCGGGAGTGTGCAGCTTGGTCTGGCCCTCCCGAATCAGCTGGAAGGAAATCTCGGGGTGGGACAGGGCGATGCGCTCGACCACACCTGCCACCGAGTTGCCCTCCTGCACATCCTTCTTGAGGAATTTCATGCGGGCAGGGGTATTGTAAAACAGGTCGGACACGCGGATGGTGGTTCCGACCGGACAGCCCGCCGGAGTCACCTTGCCCAAGGATGCACCCTCGCCCCGATAGCAGACCCCCTCCTCGCTGCCCTGACAGCGGGTGAGCACCTCGACCCGCGCCACTGCATGGATGGAGGCCATCGCCTCGCCGCGAAAGCCCAGCGTTGCGATACAGCCCAAGTCCTCTCGGGTTCGCACCTTGCTGGTGGCATGGCGCACAAACATCATCGGCACATCCTCCGGCAAAATTCCACTGCCGTTGTCGCTGACACGAATCAGCGTAACCCCACCGTGGCGAATCTCCACCGTGATTTTGGATGCACCGGCATCGATGGCATTTTCCACCAGCTCTTTGACCACCGAGGACGGCCGTTCGACCACCTCGCCGGCGGCAATCAGCTGGGAGACCTGCTCATCGAGCAGCTGGATCACGCCCATTCCTGTCAGCTCCTTTCTCTTGTCATCGATTGATTTGACGGTTTTCTGTCCTGCCCATGAGGTAGTCCAGCGAAACATCGAACAGGTCGGCAAGGTCTGTCATCGCGATTGCGTGCGGATAGAGCCTGCCCTCCTCATAATCCTGTATCATCCGCGGCATACAGCCCAGCAGAGAAGCAAGCTCCTCTTGGGTGTAGCCCTTCTCACAGCGCAGCTGATACAGTCTGTCAGCAAAAAATACCATCGTACAACCCTTCTTTCCTGTCATGCAGGGATTTCAAAATTTCGGTACATTTGTTCTGGAAACCCAGATTTCTTCTTGTCTCGAAGTTGGTGCCTTCGCACCACAAGCCCAAATTTATTCAGTATCTGGACGTTGTGGCTTTGCCACAACTCCTGGTGTTGGTGTTTTGCACCAAGGGAGTTGGTGCTTCGCACCAACTCCGAGAGTTTAGGCGGCAACGCCTAAACTCTCGCTTTCAGCTCGGACAGCAGCACCAGCGCCTGCACCGGGGTAATTTTCTCCACCTCGATTTCCCGCAGGCGGCGCACCAGCTCCTCGTGTTCGCTCTGCTGTGGGTCGGGCAGCATTGTCTGCTCGGTCTGCGGCTTCTTTCGGGTCTTGCTCTTGGGGTCATCGCCGGTCTTGCCCGATTCCAGCTCCTGCAAAATCTGCTGGGCGCGCTGGATAATCGGCTCGGGAATCCCCGCCAGACGGGAAACATCGATGCCGTAGCTGTCGTCGGTGCCGCCCCGCATAATGCGGCGCAGGAAGAAAATCTCCTTGCCGCTGCGCTTGACGGCGATGTTGTAGTTTTTGACATTGGGCAGCGACTGCTCCAAGGCGGTCAGCTCGTGGTAATGGGTGGCAAACAGCGTCTTTGCACCCAGCTTGCGGCGGTCTGCGATATGTTCCAGCACTGCGCGGGCGATGCTCATTCCGTCAAAGGTGGAGGTTCCCCGCCCGATTTCGTCCAGAATCAGCAGGCTGTTCTCGGTGGCATTTTCCAGAATCTGCGCCACCTCGCTCATCTCCACCATGAAGGTAGACTTGCCCGATGCCAAATCGTCCGAAGCGCCCACACGGGTGTAGATGCCGTCCACGATGCCAATCTGCGCCGAGGACGCCGGCACGAAGGAGCCAATCTGCGCCATCAGCACAATCAGCGCCGCCTGCCGCATATAGGTGGATTTGCCCGCCATGTTCGGCCCGGTGATGATGGCCACCTGATTTGCGCCCTTGTCCAGCTGTAGGTCGTTTGCGACAAAGAGCGTGTCGGTGAGCATCTGTTCGACCACCGGATGCCGTCCGTCCCGGATATCGAGCTTTCCGGAGAGGTCCACCACCGGACGACAGTAGTTCTGCTCGATTGCCACCTGTGCAAAGCTCGCATACAAGTCCAGCCATGCAACCGCCGAAGCAGTGGTCTGCACCAGCTTGCTCTGCTGGGCAACCTTGGTTCGCAGGTCATCGAACAGCTCTGCCTCCAGCACCACGATGCGGTCTTTTGCCTCCAAAATGGTCTGTTCCAGCTCCTTGAGCTCCTGGGTGATGTACCGCTCGCTGTTGGTCAGGGTCTGCTTGCGGATGTAATCCGGCGGCACCAAATCCTGATAGGAGCGGGTGACCTCCAGATAGTAGCCGTAGACATTGTTGAAGCCGATTTTCAGATTCTTGATGCCGGTGCGCTCCCGCTCCTTGGCTTCGATGGAGGCAAGGATGCCCTTGTTGTCGTGAACCAGCTCCCGCAGATAGTCCAGCTCGCCGCTGTAGCCCGGACGGATGACACCGCCGTCCTTGAGCACCGCCGG
The DNA here is from genome assembly GCA_900547015.1 of uncultured Oscillospiraceae bacterium. GTDB lineage: Bacteria > Bacillota > Clostridia > Oscillospirales > Ruminococcaceae > Negativibacillus. The sequence goes on from URFD01000003.1 coordinate 23,885, forward strand.
AGGGTCCTCGTCCAGCGCAATGTCAATCAGCTCGCCGACTTGGTCCAGCGGGTCAATCTGCGCCATCAGCTGTTGCAGATAGGCCGAGTGAACCTGACCCACCGCCTCTTTGATCTGCGGCAGTCGTTCTGCCGTTGCCTGCAAAGCCCGCAGCTCGCGCGGGGTTGCCGAGCCGTAGACGATGCGCGACATCAGCCGCTCCAAATCCGCAATCTGCCGCAGCTGAAGGCCGACCTCGTCCAGACGAATCGGGTCGGACATCAGCTCCTCGACCGCATTGAGCCGCTTGTTGATGCCAGTCGGGCTTAACAGCGGCTTCTCGATGACCGAGCGGATGAGCCTGCGGCCCATCGGGCTTTTGGTGCGGTCCAGCACCCACAGCAGGGTTCCGCGCTTTTCGCCGGTACGCAGAGTGCGGGTCAGCTCGAGATTGCGCCGCGCGGTCAAATCCAGCTTCATGTACTGCTCGTCCGAGTAGATCTCCAGATGCTTGAGATTTTCCATCCCGCGCTTCTGGGTCTCCTGCAAATAGCGGAGCATCGCGCCCAGCGCACAGACCATCGGCGAAGCGCCCTCCCCGGTGAGCTGCTCGAGCTGGCTGTCGTCAAACTGCTGGGAGACCCGCTGCCAGCAGGTGCTGACCTCGAAGGCTTCCTCGTCCAGCTGCTCGCCGCTGATGCCCAGCTTGTCAACCAAAAAGTCCGTCAGCTTCGAACAGCTTGCCGCCTCGGCATTGAGCAGCACCTCTGCCGGAGAAAACCGTCCCAGCTCGCCGAGCACCCGTTTTTCCCAGTCGCTGTCGATGACCGCAGCGTGAACCTCGCCGGTGGAGACATCCGAAAAAACGATTCCAAACGCGCCTTGCTGCCCCTCGCGGCAGACAACGCACAGATAATTATTGGTACCGGCGTCCAGCATATTGCTTTCCAACACGGTAGCCGGTGTGATGACCCGGATGATTTCCCGGCGCACCAGTCCCCGGGCGGTGGCAGGGTCCTCCACCTGGTCGCAGACTGCGATGCGGTAGCCCTTTTTGACCAGCCGCGCGATATACTCGTTGCAGACGCGGTACGGGATGCCGCACATCGGGGCGCGCTCCGGCAGACCGCACTCCTTGCCGGTCAGGGTCAGCTCCAGCTCTCGGGAAGCAATGATCGCATCGTCAAAAAACATCTCGTAAAAATCGCCCAGTCGGAAAAACAGCAGCTGCTCGCGGTAGCGTTCCTTGACCTCCCAGTACTGGCGCATCATCGGCGAAAGCTTGCTGACATCCACCGGCATACTCGAAATCTTTCGTTCCATCTTCGGTCGTCCTTTCTGTCCGGCAGTCCCCGCCGGGGATTGATGATTCCACAATAGAGGGACAGCCAGCACCCCCAAATGCGGGAATGCTGGCTGCCGAAACGGTTAGTTTCTGGGATTAGTGACAGCCGCCGCAGCTAGAGCAGTTGCCTCCGCAGCCTGTCTGCATCTCGATGGTGTCCGGATTTTCGCCGTTGACCGAGCCGTAGAGGATTTCGCTGATGAAGTTCATCATCACGTCAACCTCGCCCTTCGCAGCGTTGAATTCTACCATGTTCGGGTTTGCCATGACCTCAGCGTACAGCTCTTTGAGCTCCTTGTCCAGTGCGGTCAGCTTTTCCGGGGTTTTGTTTTCCTGTGCCATCTCGTTGCTCAGCTCAGAGCGTTTGAGATTGAATTTTACAATCAGCTCCTGCAGCTGGCTATCCTCATCGTTTGCTTTTTTTGCAGCGTCGATGCGTTTGTAGCGTTCATCCTGCTGGATTGCTTTGCCCAGCTCTCTTGCCATTTCGATAACGTCCATTGTTCTGTTCCTCCAGATTTCTGTTTATTTATTGTAAAAGGCAGTTGCCCTACAATCCTGTTGAGACAAGCTCCCCCTCGTACTCCGAGCGCAGCCCGCAGGTCACCCGAACCGAGACGAAGTTCCCGGGCAGGACATCCTGCGCCGGAAAGTGGATGTTCATGCCGTTTTCGCAGGTGCCGCACATCCAGCCCTCCAAGCGGTTGGACGGGTGGGTGACCAGTACCCTCTGCACACTGCCCACCATCGCGCGGTTGTCCTCCTCGCTGATGGTATGCTGGGCAGCAAGCAGCTCACCCAGCCAACGGGTCTTTTCCTCATACGGAATCGGGTCGTCCATCTGGGCGGCGCGGGTGCCGGGGCGGGGCGAAAAGACGAAGGTGTACATACTCTGGTAGCGCACCTCCTGACACAGCGACAGCGTCTGCAAAAAGTCCTCGTAGGTTTCGCCGGGGAAGCCCACGATGATGTCGGTGGTGAAGGTCACATCCGGCATCTTTTCCCGCGCATAGCGAATCAGCTCCAGATAATGCTCCCGGGTATAGCGGCGGTTCATCTGCTCAAGCACCCGGTTGGAGCCGCACTGCACCGGCAGGTGGATGCAGTGGCAGATTTTTTTGCTTTGGGCGATGCAGTCAATCAGCTCCTTGGTGCAGTCCTTCGGGTGCGAGGTCATGAAGCGGATGCGGAAATCCCCTTCGATGGCATCGATGCGGGAGAGCAGCTGGGCAAAATTAACCGGCTGTTCCAAACCCTTGCCGTAGGAGTTGACATTCTGGCCCAAGAGCAGAATCTCGCGGTAGCCCTGCATCACGATGCTGCGGGCTTCCTCGATGACCTGCTCCGGCTCGCGGCTAACCTCCCGTCCGCGCACATAGGGTACAATGCAGTAGGAGCAGAAGTTGTCGCAGCCGTACATAATCGGCAGCGATGCCATCACACCCGGAGCGCGGCTGACCGGCAGCTCCTCGGCGATGCGGTTTTCCCGATGCGGGCCTTCGTAGCAGTCCACCACGCGGCGCTCGCCGTGCAGCAGACGGTTCATCAGCTCCGGCAGGCGGTACATCACATGGGTGCCGAACACCAGCTCGACAAACGGATAGCTGGTGCAAATCTTCTTGACCGCCGATTCCTGCTGCATCATGCAGCCGCACAGCCCGACCATGCACTGTGGGTGGAGGCCCTTGAGCCGCTTGAGCTGGCCGACCATGCTCATCAGGCGCAGCTCGGCATTCTCGCGGATGGCGCAGGTGTTGTAGAGGATGATGTCTGCGTCCTCCTCGCCGTCCGCCGGCTCACACCCCATATCCAGCAACATTCCCATGAGCTTTTCGCTGTCCGCCACATTGCCCTGACAGCCAAAGGTGCGGACCCACGCCCGAGGAGTGCGTCCCATCCTGTTTGCCAGCAGGCGGCGGTTTTCCTCCATCATCCCCCACTGGTGCATCATCTCTTCCCGGGACACCCGAACCCTGGTACAGGCGTCCTGCTGTGTTGTTGTCTGGTCCATCCGTTTTCCTCCGTCCCCCAAAAATTCTTATCACTTTATTATACCGTTTTGCACCCTGTTCGTCAATGCCGCCTCTTTGGCAGCCCCTCCCTGCCCAAAAGGGAAACTTTTGGCTTAAAAACGCTCTTTTTGCCATTGGGAAAGAGGCTGCCGCAGCCGCCGGGAAAACAAAAAGTTTGCTCTTTTTTCATTTTTGGGGTCAAAAAGAATTGAAAACTTCCTATCATGATGTTATGATAAGGTCATACTCTCCCCCTGCGGATTCCGCACGGGACCAAGACCCAATCGGAAGGAGCATCCCTGCATGAAATATTATATCGGAATCGACCTTGGCGGAACCAACATCGTCGCCGGCGTGGTGGACGAGCAGTTCCATCTTCTGACCAAGGCAAGTGACAAAACCAATGTCGGCAGACCTGCCGAGCAGATTGCCCACACCATGGCACAGACCGCCAGAGCCGCTGTCGAGCAGGCAGGGCTGAGCCTTGACCAGATCGAATCAATCGGCATCGGCAGTCCGGGCATCGTGGACAACGAGAAAAAAGAGGTCATCTTCGCCAGCAACCTGCACTTCCAGAATGTCCCCATCGGGCGGATGATCGAGGACGAGCTGCACCTGCCGGTCTTTCTGGCAAACGATGCCGATGCGGCAGCCTACGGCGAATTTATGGCAGGTGCCGGCAAGACCGACAGCGGCGAGCACATCCGCAATATGCTTGCCATCACGCTGGGCACCGGCGTCGGCTCGGGCATCATCATCAATTCCAAAATCTATAACGGCTACGGCTTTGCCGGCGGCGAATTCGGCCACACCACCATCAATGTCAATGGCCGTCCCTGCACCTGCGGACGACGCGGCTGCATCGACATCTACTGCTCGGCAACCGGCTTGATTCTCACCACCAAGGAGCACATGGAGAAAAACCCCGACTCGCTGATGTGGAAGCTGTGCGATTCCGACCTGGACAAGGTGGACGGACGCACCTGCTTTGATGCGGCAGCTCAGGGTGACCCTGCCGGTCAGGCGGCGGTGGACGAGTACACCACCTATCTGGGCGAAGCGCTGGTCAATGCGGTCAACACCCTCCAGCCGGAGCTGATCTGTCTGGGCGGCGGCGTTTCCAAGCAGGGAGAAAATCTCCTGCGCCCAATCCGCAGCTATCTGGACCGCTACTGCTTCGACCGCTTTGCCAAAAACCGCACCAAGGTATGTATCGCCAAGCTCGGCAACGATGCCGGAGTCATCGGTGCGGCACTCATCGGCTTGCAGTAAGCCCTGCCGCCGAGAAAAGGAGGTGCTGGGATGACCGTGGTTCTGACGCTGCGCAATCTGCTGCACTTTTTCTGGCCGCTGCGCTGTGCCTTTTGTGCAAAACCTCTGCCGCCCAACCGCAGGACTGACCATCTGTACTGCTCCGACTGCCGCAAACAGCTGCGTCCGGCGCAGACCCTCACCCTGCCAAAGCTGAAGCTGTGTCTCATCTACACCACCTACACCAAGTCGGTTGCCCGCGCGGTCTATCGGCTCAAATTCCACAACCAACCTCAGCTGGCGGACACCATGGCTGAGCTGATGGCAAGGCGGCTCGGAGGAAAAATCCTAGCCTGCCGTCCCGACTGTATCTGCGGCGTTGCCATGCACCCGCTCAAGCAGCGTAGACGCGGCTACAATCAGGCGGACGAGCTTGCCGCTCATCTGGCACGGCGGCTGAAAATCCCCTGTGCTCCTCTGCTGGAAAAGCGCAAGAACACCGCCGCCCAACACACCCTGAGTGCAGAAAAGCGCCGCAGCAACCTGAAGGGAGCCTACACGGTGCCTTGTCCGCAGCAGGTGTACGGAAAGCGCATCCTGCTGGTGGACGATGTGGTGACGACCGGCACGACCCTCTCCGAGTGTGCGGAGGCTTTGTATGCCGCCGGCGCACAGTGGGTGGGAGCGGTCTGCTTTGCCCATCCGCGTTCGGACAAGCCGCCTGCCCGCTCCCCCTACTCCAAGTCCGTCTCACCCGACTAAGTTTTTTGACTGCAAAAATCCCGAAACGCTGTCTGATTCTGCACAGCGTTTCGGGATTTTTTTACTTTGGCCTATCGCTCCTGAAAGCTCCCGCAGTTGGTCTCGTTTCGGGTCTGGGCGCCGGAGCCGTCAATGGTAATCTGCGCCGCGGTGCAGTCGCCGCTCCGGTTGTGGCGGCAGTTCTGGGCGGTGCATTTGACGGTCAGCGCTTCGTTCGGGCTATCGAACTGGGTGGAATTGGTCACCTCCGCCTGACCCTTCTTCTGAAAGCTCTGACATTCGGTTTCGTCGCAGCGGCAGGCGCTTCTTCCCTGCACCTTGATGGCGGGCTGACAGCAGCAGCTGTCCCGATTGCTGGCGCAGGTGGTGACATGGCAGGTCAATTTGGTCATGGTACATCCTTCTTTCGTAAAGATTCTGCCTCGTGGTTTTGCAGGCATCTCCTACATTCTGCCCGAGTTTGAAAGGCTCTATGCACCGCAGCGGAAATTCTGCTGTTCTGATTTACGGCGGCAAAAGATTTTCTGCCAACCTCTTCTCTTATTCCCCAAAGTATGATAAGATATATGGTAAGATATGGGTTAAAAAATCCTTGTATTTCTTCTAAAAACCGCACCCCTTTCTTTGTCTGTGCAAAGAGCGCTCGGGGTGTGACCTGCGAATTTCAATCGATTAGGAGGTCTTTCTTTTGAAAAAGATCATCTCTCTGCTCATGGGTCTGGCACTGGCTTGTCAGCTGGCTGTCCCGTCGTTTGCTCAGGCGGCAACCGCTGCCGCTACACCGACGCCCCCGACCACCGAAGGAACCACCCCCACCGAGGGAACCACCACGACCGATGGCACGACTCCTGCCACGACTGACGGCACAACCCCTGCCACCACTGACGGCACAACCCCTGCCACCACTGACGGCACAACCCCTGCCACCACCGACGGCACAACCCCTGCCACCACCGCCCAGCAGGCCAGCCCTCTGCCGGTCATCAATTCGGATTCCTATATCATGATGAACGCCGCCACCGGTCAGGTGCTCATCTCCAAAAATCCCGACAAGAAGCAGTACCCCGGCAACATCACCAAGCTGTTGACCGCTGCGATTGCGATGGAATATGTCGACCCGGAGGCGGACTACACCGTTACCATCGAGGACGTGTTCCCCTCCTACCCCGAGAAGTACCGCTTCAGCAACGGCACCTATGTCGCCATCACCCAGGATGAGGTGGTCAAGGTGCGCGACCTCATCTGCGCCAGCCTGATTCAGGGTGCGGACGATGCCGCCAATGCGCTGGCTGACTGCGCCGCCAAGCTCGCCAACCGTTCGCTCTCGCTCGAAGACGGCACTGCCAGCTACACCGCCGGCTTTGTGGAAATGATGAACGAAAAAGCCAAAGAAATCGGCTGCGTCAATTCCAACTTTGTCAACCCGCACGGCCTGTACAACGAAAACCAGTACACCACCGCCTACGATATGGCGCTGATTCTGCGCTATGCCCTGTCCTCCACCACCTTTTCGCAGTATTTCGGACTGACCTCCTACACGATGGAGCCGACTAACAAGCAGTCCCTGCCCCGCAACTGGGGCCGCACCAAGGTGGCAATGATGGATTCCACCAGCAAGAGCTACTATCAGGGCACGCTGGGCGTCAAGTACGGGGTCAACACCGACGGCACCAACACCAGCGTCGCTCTGGTCGAGCGCAACGGCATCCGCTTAATCTGCGTGGCGATGGGCTGCACCGGCAACGCCGAGACGATTCAGAACGATATGGTCAACCTGTTCAACTACTGCTACGACAACTTTAACCCCATCACCTACACCGCCGAGGAGCTGAGCAAGGAGGGCTACAAGACCGCGGTTTACGACACCCGCGGCGAAGGCTCCAAGCAGATTGGCAACGCAACCTATTCCACCGATTCCGACTTCACCGTTCTGGTCCATAAAAATTTCACCAAGGACGATGTGTACATCAGCACCGACATCCCCGGCCGCTACTTCTACGACGAGCCGATGCCGGCAACCCTGACCTTCTCGATGAGCGACCCCGATGCCTCTCAGTACATGGTACCGGACATGGCGGCTCTGCGGCTGAAGGTCAATGTGCTGACCTACGACGAAATTGCCGCCCAGAAGCAGAAGGCGCGTCAGGAGCTGTTCCAGAAGATTCTTCGCATTGTCAAGATTGTATTCTTTGTCATCCTCGGTCTGCTGGTGCTGCTGCTGATTATCCGCACCCACAACCGCCGCAAGTACAAAAAGCGGATTGCCCGTCAGAAGGCTGCCGCCCGCCGCAGACAGCAGCAGGCAGGCTCGATGCCGCCGCGCAATCCACAGCGCCGCCCGCCGCAGAATCCCCGCAACCGCCGCTGATGAAAATGACCCGAAGGGTACAAAAAAGCCTGTGTGAATGATTCACACAGGCTTTTGCTTTGCTCTTGATGTTAGACTTACTTGAGGAAGCCCTCGACGATTTTGGCTTCTGCCTCCTCGGAGGTAAGGCCCAGCGTCATCAGCTTGATGAGCTGTTCGCCGGCAATCTTGCCGATGGCTGCCTCGTGGATGAGGGCGGCATCGATGTCGTTGGCGGTCAGCTCCGGGATTGCGCTGACAACGCCCTTGTCCATGATGATGGCGTCGCACTCGGAATGTCCGGTGCAGCGGGTGTTGCCGTTGATGACCGAGCGGAACATCTGGTGGGAGGAGCCTCTTGCCACCGAGCGGGAGATGAGGTCTACGCCCGAATTTTCGCCGTCCAAATCAACGGTGAAGTTGGTCTCGGCATACTGGTCGCCGTGGGTCATGATCTTCTCCTTGATGACCAGCTTGGCATCCGCCTGCAAAACCGCGCGGGATTCACGCTTGGTGGAATCCACGCCCTTAATCTGGACGGTGTCCATCTCCATATAGCTGCCCTGCGCCATCTCGATGTAGGTCTGCGGATTGATGATGCGCTTGCCGGTTCCCTCGCCGATGCCGATGTGCTTTTCCTCATAGCGCACCCGAGCGTTCGGGGACAGGAAGAAGCGGTGGATGCCGTTGTGCCGGGAATCCTCCTCGCCGTCGGTGTGGACGCCGCAGCCTGCCACGATGACGACGTCGGCATTTTCACCGACATAAAAATCGTTGTACACCAAATCGTCCACGTTGCTCTTGGTGACGCACGCCGGGATGTAGACCTTCTCATGTGTGTTTGGTTTGATGATGATGTCGATGCCGGGCTGGCCCACCTTTGGGATAATATCGACATTTTCGGTGGACTGACGGCCTGCACAGCCGCCGTCCTCGCGGATATTGAATGCGCCTTTGATTTCACCGGAAATATCCGAAATCATCTCCAGCAGCTTTTTGGTGATATCGTTCATGAAAAATGTCCTCCTTTAGCGTGTCAGCCGTCTCATGCCGCCTGCACAGTACTGACAGTCATCTTTGAGCAGCTCGGGCAGGACCTCGTCCTTGGAGCCGCGCGCACGAATCTTGCCGTCTGCCAGCACGATGATCTCATCCGCAATATCCAAGATGCGCTCCTGGTGGGAGATGATGAGAATCGACCCGTTGATGGTGTTGCGCATACTGCGGAATACCTCGATGAGGTTGTTGAAGCTCCACAGGTCGATGCCGGCCTCCGGCTCGTCAAAGATGGACAGACGGGTGCCGCGCGCCATGACGGTGGCAATCTCGATGCGCTTGATCTCGCCGCCGGACAGGCTTGCGTTAACCTCACGGTCGATATAGTCCTTGGCACACAGCCCCACCTGACGCAGATATTCGCACGCTTCGCAATCGCTGATTTCATGGCCTGCCGCCAGATTGATGAGGTCGCGCACGGTGATGCCCTTAAAGCGCACCGGCTGCTGGAAGGCAAAGCTGATGCCCTTTCTGGCGCGTTCGGTGATATTCAGTCCGGTGATGTCCTCGCCGTCCAGCAAAATCTGGCCCTGATTCGGCTTGAGGATGCCGGCAATCATCTTTGCCATGGTCGATTTTCCACCGCCGTTCGGGCCGGTGATGACGATAAATTTTCCGGAATCCAGCTTCAGGCTGACATCCCGCAGAATCTCCTTGCAGGAGCCGTCGGTGAATTCGTCCTCGACGCTTAACGAAATATTTTTTAACTCGAGCATAGTTCCACTCCATCTTCTATCTGAAATGATATTTGTTTCACTCATCAAAAATACTCTATTTTGGTGTACTTGTCAAGATTCTACGGAATCTTTCGTGAATTTCCTTGAAAGCCGCCGCCCTTTTCCAGATATTCTGTACACCCTTGCCGCGATAAAAAGCGCAGGCCAAACACAGCCTGCGCTTTTTATCTTATAAAAGGTTTCCTGGTTTTCTAAAGAACTACAGGCTTCGTCCTGCCCGACGCAGCACCTTTTCGACACCCTTGAGCACCACATACATCAGGATGACCTCAAACGGGAGCAGGGTCACATTCTTGATGGTGCGAATCGCCAGATTGGCGGTGAAGGGCTGGCCGTACAGGATGGACAGCCAGAAGGTGTTCAGCAGGATATTGAGCAGGCCGCTCACCAGCGTTTTGGAAACGATGGCACGACCGACGGTAAAGCGCTCTTTGTAAAAGACGCAGCCGTAAATCACGCCGCCGAGCATGGCGGTCAGGGTAAAGCCGAAGAAATACTGTCCGGTCGGCTTAATCAGATACTTGACAATATCGCCCACTCCTGCGGCAATCGCACCGGTAAACGGGCCGTACATCGCGCCGAGGATGGCGGTGATGATGTAGCCCAAGCCGATTCGGAGCGTGTCGGAAATCCGCAGCGAGCCGACAAACGAAAGCACCACGCTGATCGCCAGCAGCATCGCCGCGCCGGTCAGCGTCTGCACCTTTTTGAGCTCTTTGGCGGACTGGCGGAATTTCTCGGGGATGCTGCGCACCGTTTTCCAAAAGCTCTGCGGCAGAGCGATTGCCGAACGGCAGATTCTGCGTGGGAAGGAGACCTCCTGTGCGGTCTGTTCTGGTACAAGGTTCATAAGACATACCTCCTGAAATAAATTTGACGGCTGTACAAACTTGGAGGTATGCTCCTTGTATTGTTACAGCGGGATGCGACCAACAAACCGCAAGCCCTTTTTTCAAGAGCTTTTCGTCCCGACAACAACTCCCCGTTTGCCGAACACTTAACGCCTGTTAGTCTACTCTGCTTATGTCGCATTTATTATATCACATTTTCTTATAATTTCAACCGTTTAATCTTTGACGAACTGGCATTTTGCACAAGAGCCCTGCCCTTTCCGGCTCGGATTCGCCCCGATTTGCGCGAATTCCCTTGTCATTTTTCACAAGGAATCCCAGCCTTTTTCATAAAAACAGAAATTCCCCTAAACAGCTCTACCAATTTCCGCGCGGTTTTTCCGTCAGTCAGGTTTT
>URFD01000004.1 GCA_900547015.1 uncultured Oscillospiraceae bacterium
ATTCTGTCTGAAAACGACACGTTGAATCCTTAGCAAGAAACGAATTCATTATCTGAATTTGCGTTTACGAGCAGCTTCAGATTTCTTTTTGCGTTTAACAGACGGCTTTTCATAATGCTCTCTCTTACGAACTTCGTTGAGAACGCCAGCGCGTGCGCACTGTCTCTTAAATCTTCTCAGAGCACTATCCAAAGACTCGTTATCTTTAACACGAATTTCTGCCATTTCTTATCCCTCCTTACGCCATTGGGCAGGAGTATTGCAAGCTCTCTTGCACCCGTAAAGCGTATCTGTGTTTTCCACATCCGCGAGACGGACAGGAGAAACTTGTAACAACAAAGATTATACTACATCCGGGGAGGGTATGTCAACCCTTTTTTCAAAATGACTGCCAATTTATGACAGGAACCCGGATTCAGGCAGGCAAACGGCTACTTTGCCACGATATTGACCAGCTTGCCGGGAACCACAATTTCCTTCACAATGGTCTTGTCTGCCAAAATCAAAGCGATGATGCTGTCTGCTTTTGCCAGAGCGAGCATCTCTTCTTTAGAAGCATCTGCCGGAACGGTGATGCGGGATTTAATCTTGCCGCTAATCTGGACCGCAATCTCAATCGAAGCGTCCACGCATTTTGCTTCGTCGTAGGATGGCCACTGCTGCTGGTTGAGCATTCCGCCGAAGTTCTGTGCTTCCCAAATCTCCTCTGTGATGTGCGGAGCAAATGGGTTGAGCAGCAGCAGGAATGTCTTGAGCTCGCCGCGGGTCACGCTCTTGCGGTCTGCAATCTCGTTGATGAGAGCCATCAGAGCTGCGATTGCGGTATTGAACTTCATCTCCTCGATGTCTGCGCTGACCTTTTTGATGGTCTTGTGGAAGGAGGATTCCAGCTCGGCCGAGTAGCCCTCGCCGTCGCAGAGAATCTCCTGAAGCGCCCAGACACGGTCCAGGAAACGCTTGCAGCCCTTGATGGAGGAGGTGGACCAAGGTGCGCTCTTTTCAAAGTCACCGATGAACATCTCGTACAGACGCATGGTGTCTGCGCCGTACTCCTTCACGATGTCGTCCGGGTTGACGACGTTGCCGCGGGACTTGCTCATCTTCTCGCCGTTTTCGCCCAAAATCATACCGTGGCTGGTACGCTTTGCATACGGCTCCGGAGTGCTGACTACGCCCAGATCGTACAGGAACTTGTGCCAGAAGCGGGAGTAGAGCAGATGCAGGGTGGTATGCTCCATACCGCCGTTGTACCAGTCTACCGGCAGCCAGTATTCCAGCGCCTCGCGGGAAGCCAGGCAGTCGTTGTTGTGCGGGTCACAGTAGCGCAGGAAGTACCAAGAGGAACCAGCCCACTGAGGCATGGTGTCGGTCTCGCGGGTAGCAGGGCCGCCACAGTGCGGGCAGGTGGTGTTGACCCAATCGGTCATCTTGGACAGCGGAGATTGGCCGTCATCGGTCTGCTCGAAGGATTCGCACTCCGGCAGGCGCAGCGGGAGCTCCTTCTCATCGAGCGGAACCCATCCGCATTTTTCGCAGTAAACCATTGGAATCGGCTCGCCCCAGTAGCGCTGACGGGAGAATACCCAGTCACGGAGCTTGAAGTTGACCTTTGGATGACCCTTGCCGGTCTGCTCCAGCCACTCGGTAATCTTCTTCTTTGCCTCTTCTACGCTCAGTCCGTCCAGCATACCGGAGTTGACCATCATGCCGGTTGCGCAATCGGTGAAGGCTTCCTCCTCCACGTTGCCGCCCTTGACGACCTCGATGATTGGCAGGTTAAACTTTTTCGCAAATTCCCAGTCGCGGGTATCGTGGCCCGGTACCGCCATGATTGCGCCGGTGCCGTAGGTCATGAGAACATAGTCGGAAACAAAAATCGGAATCTCGTTGCCATTGACCGGGTTGATTCCCTTCACGCCTGCGATGCAGACACCGGTCTTTTCCTTTGCCATCTCGGTTCTTTCAAAGTCGGACTTCTTCGCGGATTCCTCCTGATAAGCCCGAATCTCGTCCATGTTGGAGATTTTGTTCGACCATTTTTCCAGATACGGATGCTCCGGAGAGATTACCATATAGGTAGCGCCGTACAGGGTGTCCGGGCGGGTGGTGTAGATGGTCAGCTGGTCGCCGGCAGTGGTGTCGAAGTTGACCTCTGCGCCAGTGGAACGGCCAATCCAGTTTTTCTGGGAGGTCTTGACACGCTCGATGTAGTCTACGCTGTCCAAATCGTCCAGCAGCTTCTGGGCATATTCGGTGATTTTGAGCATCCACTGGCTCTTGACCTTGTGAACAACCTGACCGCCGCAGCGCTCGCAGACACCGTTGACCACCTCTTCGTTTGCCAGAACAACCTTACAGGAGGTACACCAGTTGACCGACATCTCTTTTTTGTATGCCAGTCCTTTTTTGTACATCTGAAGGAAAATCCACTGGGTCCATTTATAGTAGTCCGGGTCGGTGGTATTGATTTCGCGGTCCCAATCGAAGGACAGACCCAGAGATTTGAGCTGCTGCTTAAATCTGGCTACATTGTTTTTGGTGACGATTTCGGGGTGAATGTGATTTTTGATTGCAAAGTTTTCGGTCGGCAGTCCGAACGCATCCCAGCCCATCGGATAGAGGACGTTATAGCCCTGCATCCGGCGTTTTCTGGCTACGATATCCAGCGCGGTATAGGAGCGCGGATGACCGACATGAAGGCCCTGACCGGACGGGTATGGGAACTCGACCAGAGCGTAGTACTTTGGTTTGGTAAAATCGTTGGTGGCAGCAAAGGTGTGATTGTCGTCCCACCGTTTCTGCCATTTTTCTTCAATCTGGCTAAAATCGTATTTCACAGTCGTTCCTCCTCAATAGGCTGAAAAAAAGCCTGTACACAGTGATTGGATTGCTTAGTCCTGGGTAATCAGTTCGCTGATATCAACCTGCGGTGCATCACACCACAGACGCTCGAGGTTATAGAAGCTGCGTGCCTCCTCCTGGAACACATGAACCATTACATCATAGTAGTCCAACAGAATCCACTGTGCGCTCTGGCGGCCCTCCACCTTGTTTGGCTCGAAACCGAGCTTGGTCATCTCCTCCTCGACCTCGTCTGCAATCGCTTTGACCTGAGTGTTGCTGGCAGCCGAAGCAATTACAAAGTAATCTCCCAAGCTGGACAGGTTGCGGATTTCCACGAGCTTGATATCCTTTGCCTTCTTTTTATCCATAACTTTTACAATTTCCTTGGCTTGTTCTAATGACGTCATGTACTTCTCTCCTTCTGTTGTTCTATTCTATCTGTTGCGCCGAAAGCCAAACCGTGCCTTCGGTCGGTCTAGGAATCCTATTCGGGGTCGGCCTTTTGCTCGGCCTCCTGATTGGTCTTGGACTTGACCACCTTGCGGCCGTCTTTGGTCTGGCTGGTCTTGTCCTCCTGCTCCTCCTGCTGCTGTTCAGCCTCCTGATTGGTCTTGGACTTAATCACCTTGCGGCCGTCCTTGGTCTGGCTGGTCTTGTTTTCCTGCTCCTGCTCTTCCCTTTGGTTTTCCTGCTCATAGATGTAGACAATCTTTCCATCCTTGTCGTAATCATAAATCGGGTCGCCGTTACTGTCCAGACGATAGAGCGGGTTTCCGTTTTCATCATAGAGATACTGCTGGGAGGTCTGCTGGCCCGAGCCGTTATTCTGCTGAGAATCCGAGCTTTGCTGATAGCTTCCCTGACCGTTATTCCAAGAGGTTCCGGAGCTGTTCTGATTGTAGTTCTGATTGCTGCTCTGGGAGCTGGAGGACTGGCCGCGGTAGGAGCTGCCGCCGTGCGGATTGGCAACCTTCATCGTATCTGCCGAGAAGGTTTCGCCGGCAGAGGCAAAGTTCTCGTTGAGAACCTCTGCAAGCTCTTCGGCATCCACCGCATAGACCGCATAAGAATAGTACATGGTTCCCTGTCCGGGGACAACGTGCATCTGCATATCATCGACATCCAGCTCAAACAGGTTGCTGGCAACCGCAATCATTTTCTTCAGCGGCATATCGGTGTCCACATCGTTGTAGTGCTTCATCAGAATCGGGAGGCACTTCATCCTGCCCATATTCTTGACCTGCTGGATAGCAGCCTTGATAAAGGAGGTCTGGGTATCGATTCGTCCAAGGTCTCCGTTGGCATAGCCAGAGCGATAGCGCAGAATCCATTCTGCCTGCTCGCCGTCCAGCGTCTGTTCTCCGGGGTAGAGCACCTTGCCCGGCAGATAATTAATCTGCTGTTCGATGTTCATGGTGACGCCGCCGAGGTCATCCACGATGCTGCGAACCCCGTTGAGGTCGATAATCGCATAGTAATCGACATCCAGATTCCAGTTTTCTTCCAGATAGTTTTCCAGTGTTTCAATGCCGGTCATGCCGTCCTGCGGGTGGCCGTAGATGGCATTGACCTTACCGGTCGGGAAGGCGGAGCCGACAAAGGTATCGCGCGGAATCCGCAGAATATCGACCGTTCCCTTTCGGGTATCGAACAGCGCATACATCACCACATCGGTCAGCTTTTCGGAGTTGTCCACGCCGCAGCAGAGCACCGAGATGGTGTCCTCCTCGAGCGGCTTAATCTCGTCCTCGTCCAAATCAATCTCTGCCGAGTCGCTGTCCTGTTCCTCATCATCTTTGTTGTCCTGGAGCGTGATATTGCGGCTGCTGTATCCACGAGAATAGCCTGCGGTATAGGAAACCGCTACGGATGCAATCAAAATGACGGCTGCACCGACGATTGCCAGGATTTTTTTCTTTTCAAAGCTCAAAATTTTTGCCCCCAAACCTGTTACAAGAGTCTTTCCATTTCCTTACAGGGCATCCGCACCGGCTGGTGTGCCGCTGAGATACTCATTGTATGCCAGACAGGTATCGATGCACAAGGGCAACCGACGCGCTGCCTGATTGCTTACCGCAAAAATCAATGCTTCCTGCATTCCTTCCGACAGAGAGCGGCGCACAATCCGGCGCATCTTGTCCACATCCGGATAGTCCCGCTCGTCGCTGGTCAAATCTGCAAGGTAAATAATTTGCTCCAATCTGCTCATCCCTGCCCGCGCGGTCGTATGATACCGAACGGCATTGATGATCTGTTCATCCTCAATCCCCACAACCTGCCGGAGATATTCCGCAGCAGCGAACCCATGCCACACCGGGGGCTGCCGAAGCAGGTTATTGTCCAAAATTATAGCAGACTTTTGCATCCAATGCAACTGTTCTTCCTGCGACATATTCTTGCAGATGTCATGCAGGATTCCCGCTGTCCAGGCTTTTTCCTCGTCCTCGCCGTGCAGCTGCGCCAGATACTGCGCCTGACGCGCCACATTCAGCGAGTGTTCAAAGCGTTTGCGGTGCAGCATTGGCCGGACCAGCTCGATATAATCTTCTCTTGTCATCTATTTTTCTGCCCCCTGCTTATCGTTCCGGTATAGTCCCAGCCGCTGCACCTCCTCATAGACCTGCGAATCGAGCAGGTCGGTGCAGTCCAGCCCCTGTGCGATTCTCTCCCGAATCTGGGTGGAGGAAAGCTCGAGTACCGGAAAATCAAAAATTTGAATCTTGCCAAACGGTTCCAGAGTGCGGGCGCAGTCGGCAAGCTGCTTCATCTGAGCCTGTTCCCGGGCTGCCGTACACAAGGTAACCTCCTGCAAAATCCGCTGCCACTGCCGCCACTGGGAAAATGTCAGAAACATATCGCTGCCGACCAGAAGATAAAGCTCGGCGTGCGGATACATCGCGCGCAGCTGAGCCACCGTATCGACCGTATAGCTTTTTCCACTGCGGACAATCTCCATATCGCTGACCACCGCCTCAGGCACCCCGGCAAAGGCAAGCCGGCACAGCCGGAGCCGAGCCGACGCCGGAGCCAAATCGGGCGCCGACTTGTGCGGCGGCTGCTTGGTCGGAATGACCAGCAGCTCATCCAGCCCGAGGGCCTGAATATAGTGTTTTGCCAACGACACATGGCCGTTGTGAATCGGATTGAAGGTGCCGCCAAAGATTCCCAGCTTGTCCATACTCCCCCACCCTTTTATTTTGTTGATTTACAGAACGATTTTCGGGTCCTTTGGATTGCGGCGGTAGAGGACAAAGCGGGTGCCGATGACCTGAACCACATCGGAATTGGTCTGCTCTGCCAGCTCGTGTGCGATTTCGCGGGCAAAGCCCGGAGCGGTTTCCAGCACGCGCATTTTAATCAGCTCTCTGGCACGCAGCGCATCATCCACCTGTTTGACCAGCTGCTCGCCGATGCCGCCTTTTCCTACCTGAAGGATGGTTTCCAGTGGATTTGCCAATGTTCTGAGTTTTGCTCTTTCTTTACTTGTCAACATATATCATGTCCCTTTCCGGTTCTAATTTTCCTTGATGTTCTTTAACTGTCTGTACAGCTCTGCCAGCGCCTTGCCGCGGTGGCTGATTGCGTCCTT
This sequence comes from uncultured Oscillospiraceae bacterium, assembly GCA_900547015.1. Taxonomy (GTDB): domain Bacteria; phylum Bacillota; class Clostridia; order Oscillospirales; family Ruminococcaceae; genus Negativibacillus. The sequence continues at coordinate 6,434 of URFD01000004.1, forward strand.
TTCCTCTGCGTCCAGCTGGGCAAAGCTCCTGTCCCCGACATAGAAAATCGGGTCGTAGCCAAAGCCGCCCTCTCCTGCCGGCGCCGAGCCGATGGTTCCCTCGCAGACCCCTTCGCAGTCCAGAATCTGTTCGGGAGAAAGCACGCAGGTGATGTGCGCCACAAACCGAGCAGTGCGTGCTGCCGGATGAGCTTTGTCCACCTGTGCAATCAGGCGCAGATTTTTTTCGGAATACGGGGTGTCCTCTCCGTAATATCGAGCGGAATAGACACCCGGTTCGCCGCCCAGCGCATCGATGCACAGGCCGCTGTCATCCGCTACGGTCGGCAGTCCGGTCAGCTGATAGACCGCCATCGCCTTTAAGCGGGCATTTTCCGCAAAGGTGGTTCCGGTTTCCTCCACCTGAACCTGTGCGCCCGCCTCCTTCTGGCTCATCAGCTCGATCCCCAGCGGTTCCAGAATCCGTTTAAATTCCTCGAGCTTGCCCGAATTGTTGCTTGCGAGCACCAGCTTCATCATGCGTCCTGCTCCTCCTTCCGGTCGGTTCCTTCAAACAGGGCATCCACAAAATCCTTGGAGTTAAACGGTCTGAGGTCATCAATCTGTTCGCCGACGCCGATATATTTAATCGGGATATTCAGCTCCTCCTTGATGCCGATTACCACACCGCCGCGGGCTGTGCCGTCGAGCTTGGTGAGGATGATGCCGGTAAGACCTGCCGCCTCTTGGAAGAGCTTGGCCTGATTGAGCGCATTCTGGCCGGTTGTTGCATCCAGAACCAGCAGAACCTCCTTCGAGGAGCCCGGTGCTTCCCGGTCGATGACCCTTGCAATCTTGGAAAGCTCATCCATCAGGTTCTTTTTGTTGTGCAGTCTGCCTGCGGTGTCGCAGATGACCACATCACAGCCGCGAGCCTTGCCCGCATTGACCGCATCGAATACAACCGCTGCCGGGTCCGAGCCTTCCTCGTGGCGAACCAGCTCGACCTGAGCGCGGTCTGCCCAAATCTGGAGCTGGTCGATTGCGGCGGCACGGAAGGTATCCGCTGCTGCGAGCAGAACCTTTTTGCCGTCCTGACGCAGATTGTTTGCCAGCTTGCCGATGGTGGTGGTCTTGCCCACGCCGTTGACGCCAATCACGAGGATGACCGTCGGCTTGGTGGAGAGGTCGAGCTGTTCGTCGCCGCTGAGCATCTCCGCGATGATTTCCTTGAGCGCCGCTTTGACATCGCTTGCATCGGTCAGTCCCTTTTCCTTTACCTTTTTGCGGAGGTTTTCACAGATGCGTGCGCTGGTTACTGCGCCCACATCCGCCATAATCAGGTTTTCCTCCAGCTCTTCAAAAAATTCCTCATCGATTTTGGTGAAGGAGTTGAGCAGCGCGTCCACCTTGCCCATCATCGAATCTCTGGTTTTTTTCAGTCCTTCTGCAATTTTATTAAAAAATCCCATCCTTGTGCCTCCTCACTGACTTTATCCTTTCATGCCCAAGCGGCTTTCCACCTGGCTGATGTCCAGCTCAAGGAGCCTGGAAACACCCTTTTCCTGCATGGTCACGCCGTACATCACGTCCGCCTCCTCCATCGTTCCCCGGCGGTGGGTGATGGCGATAAACTGGGTTTGGTCGGACAGACTTTTCAGGTAGCGCGCATAGCGGGTGACATTGACCTCGTCGAGCGCCGCCTCGATTTCGTCCAGCATACAGAAGGGCGAGGGCTTGACCTTGAGAATTGCGAAGTAGATTGCAATCGCAACGAATGCCTTTTCCCCTCCCGAGAGGGCGGAAAGATTTTTGATAATCTTGCCCGGAGGCTGGACCTTGATTTCGATGCCCGATTCCAGCACATGGTCCGGGTCGGTCAGCACCAGCTCTGCCTGTCCGCCCAAGAACAGCTCTGTAAAGATTTGCTTAAAGTTTTCGTTAATCTTTGCAAAGCTCTCCGAGAACATCTGCCGCATCTGCGAGGTCAGCTCCCGAATCAGATTCATCAGCTCGGTGCGGGAGCGCTCGACATCCCCTGCCTGACGGGTAAGAAATTCGTAGCGCTCGGAGACCTCCTGATACTCCTCGATTGCCGACACATTCACCGAGCCCAGCGCGCGAATCTTGTTTTTCAGCTCGGACAGATGTCCCTGCGCGCGCGGCTCGTCCTCGATTTCGACCGCCGCTGCCAGCGCATCGGAGCGTGTCATATTATATTCATCCCAAAGTCGGGCAATCATCTTGTCATACTCGGTTTGCAGCACCGTCCGCCGTTCCTCACAGCGAGCCATCTGTGCCGCGGCACGTTCACGGTGGGCGATGTGTTCCTTCTCTTCATTTCGCAGCAGAGAGAGCTGCTGCTCGGCGTGGTTGCGCTGCTCGATTGCCTCGTCGATTTTCTGGTTCTCCTGCACGATGCTCTCGTCCAGCTCCTGCTGACGCTGTTTGAGCTGTTCGATTTTGCGCTCCAGCTGCCGTCCGACATTCTGAAGGGCGTTGAGCTTATCGACCAGCGCCTGAACATGGTCGTCCTGCTGCTGAACGTCAGTTTCCAGACGAATCCTGTTTTCAGTGCCGGATTCCAAATCCTTCTCCAAGCCCAGAATCTCATAGCGCAGGACATTTTGCTGTTCTGCCAGCGCAGTCTTTGCCGCAAGCAGATGCTCCTGCGTCTGCTTTGCTTCCTCAAGCTCCTGTCCCAACTGTTCCAGTTCGCCGGTGACCTGCTCAATCAGGCTGTCGGCACTGTCGGAGGAAGCGCGAAGCTGTTCGAGCTTTTGATGGATGCGGGTATATTCCTTCTCCATCTCATCGCGGGCTCGGCAGGCTTCCTCATAGCTGAGGGTCAGTCGCTTGTGCTCGGAGGTGTAGGTGATTTTATCCTCCTGACAGGTTTTCTGCTCTGCCTGCACCGCCAACAGCTGGGCTTGCAGCTGGACGATATTCTGTCGGGTCTGCTGCATCTCGGGGTCCTTGGCCTGCATCCGACAGCCCAACGACTCGATGCGGCCACGCAGTGTTTCAATCTCCTCCCGTCGGGAGAGCAGTCCGGCGCTTTTTGCCGCCGAGCCTCCGGTCAGGGAACCGCCCGCGTTGACCAGCTGGCCGTCCAGCGTCACCACGCGGAAGCGATAGGAATAGCGCTTGGCGATTTGCACCGCCGCGTCGATATCCTGCGCCACCACGACCCTGCCGAGCAGATTTTCAACGATGCTGCGGTAGCGCGGCTCACAGCTGACCAGCCGGGACGCCTGCGCCACAAAGCCTTCCATTTGTTCGATGCCGTCCGCCAACAGCTTTTGCGGCTGGATGACATCGAGCGGCAGAAAGGTTGCTCTGCCTGCCTTGGTATATTTTAAGTAATGAATTGCATTTTTTGCCGCGGCCTCATCCTCGGTCACAATGTGCTGAAGCGAGTTGCCCAGCACCGTCTCGATGGCAAGCGCATAATCGCCGCCGACCGAAATCAGCTGGGACACCGTCCCCAAAATCCCGCTCAGGCGGCCCTGACCGCTGGCAGACAGCACGCTTTTGACGCTGTTGTAGTAGCCCTCCATGCTTTTTTCCATCTCGGACAATGCCTGTGCCCGATGCTCCAGCTGGTCGGATTCGCCTTGCAGCAGACGAACCTCCTCCTCCATTTCCTGTAAAACCTTCTGCTGGCGCTGGAGCTTGAGGGTATATCCGGCGGCTGTATTTTCCAGCTCCTGCCGATGCTCCTCGATTTTGTCCAACAGCTCCTGACAGGAGGCAAGCTCCTGCCGAAGGGCGGCGATGCCGTCGTCCCGTTCGTTCTGGGAGCCTTGCAGCGTTTGCAGGCGCTGGGAGGTTTCCTCGATGAGCGCCGAGGAGGACACACGGTTGAGCTTTTGGCGGGTGATGTCCTGCTCGAAGGCGGTGCGCTTGCCCTTGAGCTGTGCAATTCGGGTGTGCAGCCCGGACAGCTCCTCGTCAATCGACTGGGTTTCCTGCTGGGCCTGAGCGCTGTCCGCCTGTGCCTTATCCAGCAAAGCCTGCTTCTTTTCAAGCTCCTGCCGAAGCTCCCGAAGCTGGCCTTTGGTTTCGTCCTTGTGTGCGGTATTCGAGAGGATTTCATCGTTGGTCTCCTGAAGGGAGCGCTCGTTGTGCTGTTGGTCGTTTTTGGCTACTGCAAGGTCGGAATCACAGCCGGAACGCTCGCTTTTCATCAGGGCAATCTGCCGCTGGGACTGCTCGATTGCAAGGACATACGCCTGCACCTGTGCAAAGCCGTCCTCGATGCGGTGCTGAAATTCCTCCAAAACCGCATTGACATCGGCGCAGTTGTTCTTTGCCAGCAGATATTCCTGTTCCTGCTGTTCGAGCAGGGCACGGGATTTTTCAATGAGGTGGGTCCAGAGCGAAACCTCCAGCGTCTTTTTTTCCTCGGACAGCTGCAAAAACCGCTTTGCCCGCTCTGCCTGCTCCCGCAGCGGCTCCACGCGGTCCTGAAGCTCGCCAATGATATCCTTGAGGCGCAGCAGATTTTCATAGGCGCTTTCCAGCTTTTTCTCCGCCTCCGCCTTGCGGTAGCGGTATTTGCTGATACCGGCGGCCTCCTCAAAAATTTCCCTGCGCTGGCTGCTTTTGACCGAGACGATTTCCTCGATTCTGCCCTGTCCGATGATGGAATAGCCATCCCGTCCCAGACCGGTATCCATCAGCAACTCGGTGATGTCCCGCAGGCGAACCGCCGTTTTGTTGATTCGATACTCGCTTTCTCCCGAGCGGTAGAGCTTTCGGGTAATGGTGACATCATCCGAATCGACCGCAAGCTGGCGGTCGGTGTTGTCGATGGTCAGAGAGACGCTGGCAAAGCCGGTCGGCTTGCGGTTGTGGGTCCCCAAAAAGATGACGTCCTCCATCTTCTCTCCGCGCAGATTTCGTGTGGATTGTTCTCCCAGCACCCACCGCACCGCATCGGAGATGTTGCTTTTTCCGCTGCCGTTTGGTCCCACAACAGCGGTCATTCCCTTGCCGAACACCAGCTCGGTCCGGTCGGGAAAGGACTTAAAGCCCTGAATCTGTAACGACTTCAGCTGCAAGCTGCCACCTCTCCTCCTGTTTGTAAAATCGATTGTTTGGTTCGGGGGCTACTCCCGTCCGTGGATGGGACAGCCCACCTGCATTTGCAGACGCCAATCGGGAGCCGCGCTGTCCTCGCCCCAATATTCCTCAAGGCGGACGATGCGGTCTGCCTGCATCTGAATCAGAGAAACGACATGGTGGGAGCTGCTCCGGTCCTTTGCAAACACCCGTCCAATCAGGAGATAACCCTCTCCCAGCTGCTCGAACCGCTCAATCTCGCCGTCCCAGCTGCCCGGATATTCGCAGTTTGCCCGAATAAATTCCTCCACCGTGAAGCACTCGTTGGTGCAGGGCCAATAGACCTTGGCCTCCGGCATAAAATATCCCGGCAGATTCGCTCTGTCCTGCAAAACGACTGCGCGGAAAAATTGCTCTATTTTCATCTGGATTTCTGATTTCATCTGACTTCTCCTTGCCTTATGGCTGCAAACGGCGCTTGGTCGCTTCGGTCACCAGCACCTCAAAGGGGTGCAGCCCTGCGCGGGTGCGGATTTTCAGCGGATTGCGCTGTCCCAGCTCGATGAGATTACAGCGGTGCTGTCCAGCCATTTTGGAGGAGCAGCCCTCGCCGACCCACAAATCGAGCGGGACACCCGGTGCGAATGCCCGCATCTGCTCGAGGGCATTTTCCCGATAAAGCCTTGCCTCGCACAGCTCCCGAAACGCCGGATGGTAAGGCCCGGCAACCATGCCCTGTTGTAAGGATTCCTGCGCATGCAATCCCAAGCGGATAACTCGGATGCCCTGCCGCTCAAAAAACAGCAGCAGCTCTGCACACAGCGCGGTGCTTTCCTCCAAGGAAGGTGGCAGATAGTCCCCTCTGTCAAACTGTTCGGCAAGCTGGGTCCCGGTCAAAACGATGGTCGGATAGATTCGAACCGTAGCGGGGTGCAGGTCGGCAATCTCCTGCGCGGTCTCCCGGTCATCCTGCACACTGCTTTGATACAGCCCGGTCATCATCTGGGCGCCGAATTCGATTCCGGCCTGCCGAATCAGTCGGGCTGCCCGAACGGTATCCTGTGCGGTGTGTCCCCGATGGTTGGCAGCCAGCACCCGGTCCTTCATGCTCTGAATCCCAAGCTCGATGGCGTTGACCCCATAGCGCTTGAGCAGTTCGAGGATTTCCTCCCCGATTGCATCCGGACGGGTTGAGATGCGGATTCCCGAGAAGCCTCCTGCCCCGAGATACGGCTGCACCGCCTCGAGGAGGGACACCATATACCCGCGTTCGATGGCGGTAAAGCTGCCGCCGAAAAAGGCAAGCTGGGTATCTTCCAACTGAGTCCTGCGCTCCCGCAGTGCCTGTTCGCAGACCGCCCTTACCTGAGCCGGTGTGGGTGCAGACTGCTGACCGGAGATGCTCCTCTGGTTGCAGAAGCTGCACTGATGCGGACAGCCGATGTGGGGCACAAAAACCGATACATTGGCGTGGCTCATCTGCCCATCAGTTCGAGGGCTTCCTTGGCTGCCATCTGCTCGGCATTCTTTTTGCTGCGTCCTTCGCCCTTGCCGATGACGTTGCTGTTGAGCATGACATCCACCACAAAGCGCTTGTCGTGGTCGGGGCCGTGCTCTCCCACCAGCTTGTACACCAGACGCTCCTCCGGGTTTTGCTGGATGATTTCCTGCAGGATGGTCTTGTAATCCTTAAAGGAAAGCTGGTCCTCATGCTCGAGCATTTCAATGACAAACGGAAGCACGAAGCTTCTTGCGCTTTCGATGCCGCTGTCCAGATAAATTGCGGCAATCAGCGCCTCGAAGGCATCGGCGATAATCGAAGGGCGGGTGCGTCCGCCGGTCATTTCCTCGCCCTTGCCCAGACGCAGATACTGGCCCAGACCGATTTTGTCCGCCATGACATCCAGAGATTTTTCACAGACGATTGCGGCACGCAGCTTGGTCAGGTCGCCCTCGGCAACGGTATAATTATTAAACAGGTAGTCCGAAACAATGATGGACAGAACCGCGTCGCCCAAAAATTCCTGACGCTCGTTGTACTTGACCTGATGCTTGACCTCGTTTGCGTAGGAGGAATGGGTCAGGGCAATCTCCAAAAAGATTGGATTTTGAAACTGATAATGGATGGTATCCTGCAACTGCTGGATTGATTTCATCATGACCTCTCCTTTCATCGAATGATGTGGGATGGGCATATCTCAAAAATCACTGCACCCATTTTCCGGTTGCAGTCATTTTTCAAAAACGCCCGGTGAGCGGGCTGCGGCACAAGTGTCACAGCCCTATTTTTACAATAACCTTTTACTGAACAGATTCCTTCATGCGGACCAGATTTTCGGCAATCGTCTCGTTGATGCCGCCCTCGACGCACTGCTTGGCCTGACGGATGGCATTTTTAATCGCCTTGGCATCCGAGCTGCCGTGTGCCTTGATGACGGTGCGGGAGATACCCAGCAGCGGTGCGCCGCCGTATTCGCTGTAATCCAGCTTCTGCTTAAATTCCTGCACGCCGTCCTTGAGCAGCAGCGCTGCCAGCTTGGTCTTGGTGGAGCGCATCAGCATCCCCTTGAGCTGGTGGGAGAAGAACTTTGCCATGCCCTCGATGAGCTTGAGGGTGACATTTCCGGTGAAGCCGTCGCAGACCGCTACATCACATTCTCCCAGCGGCAGACCTCTGGCCTCCACATTGCCGATGAAGTTGAGCGGCATCTGCTTGAGACGCTGGTAGGTTTCGCGATGCAGGTCCAGACCCTTATTTTCCTCGGTGCCGATATTGATGAGTCCGACCCTTGGAGAAGCAACTCCCTGAATCTTATTCATATAGACGCTGCCCATCATGCCGAACTGCACCAGCATATCGCTGTTGCACTCCGCATTGGCGCCCGAGTCAATCAGCATAAAGCAGCCGGTCTCGTTGGGAATCACGGTCGGAATCGCGGTGCGGCGCACGCCCTTGATTCGTTTGACAATCAGCGAAGCGCCGACCACCAGCGCGCCTGTACTGCCCGCAGAGACAAAAGCCTCTGCCTTGCCCTCCTTGAGCGCACGCAGGCCGACCGCCATCGAGCAATTTTCATAGTCCTTGAGCAGAGTTGTCGGGTCCGCTTCCACCGGAATCATGCCCTCGGCCTCCAGAATCTCAAGTCCGTTTAAATCCAATCCGTTTTCTTTGGCACAGCTCTGGATTTTTTCCGATTCACCGCACAGGATGACATCCACACCGTACTCCTGCCGCGCCATCTGCGCGCCCTTGATCATTTCCAGCGGTGCGTTGTCGCCGCCAAAAGCATCCACAATGATTCTCATGCGAAATCCCCTTTTCTCCGCCCTTATCATCTGACAACCTTCCCCGACGGCTGGAAGGTCCCAATCAGGCAATCAATCAACCTGTTCCAAATATTCCCGCAGATGGCTCAGTCCGCGCTGTGCAATCTTTTCATAGCGGACTGTCTTGTCCTTCACGCGCTCCGGCCACGGAGGCAGGATGCCCATATTGGAGCCCATCGGCTGGAAATCGACGACCTGCTCATCGCTGATATAGCGGCTGAGCGCGCCGAGCATACAGTCGGCAGGCAGCAGGAGCGGCTGTTTGCCCATCAGGGCGCGCGCCATATTTTTGCCTGCCAAAATTCCCGAGGCTGCCGACTCCACATAGCCCTCCACCCCGGTCATCTGTCCGGCAAAGTAAAGCTCCGGATGCGCCTTCATGCAGAAGGCGGAGGTCAGGAGTCGGGGCGAGTCGAGGAAGGTGTTGCGGTGCATGACACCGTAGCGAACAAACTCTGCGTGTTCCAGACCCGGAATCAGCGAAAAGACCCGCTTCTGCTCCGGGAAGCGGAGGTTGGTCTGGAAGCCGACCAGATTGTACAGGGTGCCTTCCCGGTTCTCGCTTCGCAGCTGGACAACCGCCCACGGACGGCGGCCGGTATGCGGGTCGGTCAGTCCCACCGGCTTGAGCGGGCCGTAGCGCAGGGTATCGGCTCCACGCTTTGCCATGACCTCCACCGGCATACAGCCCTCATAAACCTTAAAGTCCTGCTTTTCAAATTCGTGCAGCTCGACCGATTCTGCCTCGACCAGCGCCTGATAGAATCGCTCGTACTGTTCGCGGTCCATCGGACAGTTGATGTAATCGGCCTCTCCTCTGCCGTAGCGGGCAGCAAAGAACACCTTGTTCTGGTCGAGGGAGTCGAAGGTCACGATGGGCGCCGCCGCATCAAAGAAGGAAAGATACTGCGCTCCGCACAGCTGCTGGATGCTTTTGGCAAGCGCACTGTCGGTCAGCGGCCCGCTGGCGATGATGGTCGGGCCTTGCGGAATCTCGTCCACGCGCTGGTGGATGACGGTGATGTTTGGATGAGACTTGATTTTTTCGGTGATATAATCCGAAAAACGCTCACGGTCCACTGCCAGCGCACCTCCGGCAGAAACAGCAGTCTGCTCTGCCGCCTCCATGGTCAGCGAGCCGAGCATCCGCATCTCTTCCTTGAGCATTCCGGCTGCCGAGCCAATGCGGGCAGCCTTGAGGGAATTGGAGCAGATCAGCTCAGCAAAGCCCTCATAGTGATGAGCCGGGGTGTAGTGGTGCGGCTTCATCTCATATAAACGGACCGGAACCCCTGCCTGTGCAAGGGCCCACGCCGCTTCGCATCCGGCCAGTCCTGCGCCTACGACATTGACCGTCTGCTGCGGATACAACTGTTCTGTCATACTTACTCCTTTTCGTAGCCGCAGCCTTCCTTGAGACAGTGCAGCTTGCCGCCGCGTCCTGCCTTCTGGAAGAGGGTCGAGCCGCATTTCGGGCACAGGTCGGCAACCGGCTTGTCCCATGTCATGAACTGGCACTGCGGGTTGTGTTCACAGCCAAAATAGGTTTTGCCCTTTTTGGACTTTTTCGCATGGATTTTGCCGCCGCAGACCGGACAGGTTCCGGGGGTTTCCTGAACGATTTTCTTGGTGTTTTTGCACTCGGGGTATCCCGGGCAAGCCAAGAATTTGCCGTAGCGTCCCATCTTGACGACCATGTTGCGGCCGCAGTTTTCGCAGATAACATCGGTCACCTCGTCGGGAACCTCGAGCTTCATGCCCTCCATCTTCTTTTCGGCTTCCTTGAGGTTTTGTTCAAATTCGCCGTAGAAGTTGCCGAGGGTCTGCACCCAGTCCGCCTTGCCCTCCTCGACGCGGTCGAGGTTGGTTTCCATCTCTGCGGTAAAATCGACATTGACGATGCTGCTGAACTGCTCCTCCATCAGCTGGTTGGTCACCTCGCCGAGCTGGGTCGGCACAAGGCTCTTGCCCTCGCGCTCCACATATCCGCGCTGGATGACTGTTGTGATGGTCGGCGCATAGGTACTCGGACGGCCGATGCCGTTTTCCTCCAATGCCTTGATGATGGAGGCTTCGGTATATCGTGCCGGAGGCTGGGTAAAGTGCTGGTTCGGCTCGAGCGCATTGAGCTTGAGGGTTTCTCCCTCGAGCAGCTCGGGCAGAGCAGGGGTTTTTTCTTCCGGAACATCGCGGGATTCCTCGTACAGCACAGTAAAGCCGTCGAAGCGCACCGAATATCCGGAGGATTTAAAGGCATAATCGCCGCAGTTGATGGTTGCCGAAACCGTATCCAGCAGAGCGTCCGCCATCTGGCTGGCAATAAAGCGCTCCCAGACCAGCTTGTAGAGCTTGTACTGGTCGAGGGTCAGCGACTCCTTGACCTGCTCCGGCGTCATCGACGGCATGGTTGGACGAATTGCCTCGTGCGCATCCTGCGTGTTGGTTTTCTTTTTATAGACACGGGTCTTTTCCGGCAGATACTGCTGGCCGTATTTGCCCGTGATATACTCTCTTGCGCCCTGTGCGGCCTCGTCCGAGATGCGCAGCGAGTCGGTTCTCATATAGGTAATCAGACCGACTGCACCCATCTTCGGCAGGTCGATACCCTCATACAGCTCCTGTGCAGCCTTCATGGTTCGTTTTGCCTGGAAGCCCAGTCTGCGGGAGGCCTCCTGCTGAAGGGTCGAGGTGATAAACGGAGGAGCCGGGACCTTTTTCTTGACTCCCTTTTTGATTTCGGCAATCACAAAGTCCTGTCCTTCCAGCTCGGCAAGGATTTTTTTTGCCTGCTCCTCGTTTGGAATCTCGACCTTTTTGCCCTGATAGGAGCTGAGCTTTGCCGGGAACTGCTTTTTGGAGCGGGCGGTGGAGAGCTTGGCATCGATGCTCCAGTACTCCTCCTGCTCAAATGCCTGAATCTCCCGTTCGCGGTCCACAATCAGCTTTACCACCACCGACTGCACCCTGCCTGCGGAAAGGCCGGGCTTCACCGTTTTCCAGAGGAAGGGGCTGAGCTTGTAGCCCACCAGACGGTCCAGAATTCTTCGGGTCTGTTGTGCGTTCACCAGATTGATGTCGATGTGGCGGGGAGCCGCCATTCCGTTTTTGATTCCGCTTTTGGTGATTTCGTTAAAGGTCACGCGGTTTTCCTGCTCGTTGTCCAGACCCAGCATGTTGGAAAGGTGCCACGAGATTGCTTCTCCTTCGCGGTCCGGGTCGGTTGCAAGATAGACAAAGCTGGATTTTTTTGCTGCTTTTTTCAGTTCGTTGCGCAGCTGACCCTTTCCACGGATGTCAATATATTCCGGCTTAAAGCCGTTTTCAACATCCACCGCCAGACGGCTCTTTGGCAAATCGCGGATATGTCCCATCGAAGCCATCACCTGATAGCCCTTGCCCAGATATTTCTGGATGGTTTTGGCCTTTGCCGGAGACTCCACGATGACCAGCTTGCCGGATGGCTTGGCGGTCTTTTTGGATGTTGTTTTTTTCGCCGTCTTGGCAGCTGGCTTTTTGGCAGCCGGCTTTTTCGCGGCGGTTTTTTTCTGTTTCTGAGGCGCCGGTTCGGCAGCCTGTACGGGTGAAGCGGCCGCGGTTTCTTCCGTGATCACTTCTGCAGCTTCGTTTTCCATTGAAACCTCCACTTCTTTTCCAGAGGAAAGTGTTCGCTAATCATTATTTGAAAGGCCGAATAATCTGCCCGGATATACCTTGACCGGGTCGGGGACGCCGATTTCAAAAAGGACGGCTGTCAATTCCCCGACGCTCATGTCACATTTCTGCGCCAGTTCAGGCAAGCCCTGAGGCTGAGGTGTCAGCGCAGCATAGACCTTTTGATGTTGTTCCGGCAGCTGTTCCGCAGAAAATCCTGTCGGCGGCTGCCGCTCCTGTTTGGGCTTGCTCGGTTGAGATTTCCGGCAGTCGGTCTGCACTGCCGGCGGTTCTTTTTCCCTATGGGTTGGATTGCTGTTTGCCTGTGTGTTTTGCAGGATTTCGGCTAGGAGTCGTTTTTTCTGCTCCCGCCATTCCTCGTCCAGCACCTCCTGCGGAAGCTGGCGAGTATAGTTTTCCCGTTCCTGCGGTTGAATTCCCCGGATAAAGTCGGGGATTGCTTGCTTTGGCTCCTCCCGCTTTGGAGAAGCTGCTGTCTGCTCCGGCGCCCTCCGATTCGGCTGCGGTGCCGGACGGGGAGGGGTGTCCTTTTGGGGAGCCGGGGCCGGTCGTTCGCGAATCGTTCGGACTGCCGTCTGCAAATCCTTGGTGCTGATACAGCCGGAAAACCGCGAAAAATACGGGTAGAGAACATCCAGCGAATTGATTGCCGGAATCGCTCCGTCCCGAAGCAGAGCCAATGTTCCGCCTGCCTTTGGGTCATAGATATGGGAGGGGACTGCAAAGACATCCTTGCCCTGCTCCAAAGCGTGGCTTGCGGTGATGAGCGCGCCGCTGTGGGCAGGAGCCTGCACCACCAGCACCCCTTGTGCAATTCCGGCGAGCAGGCGATTTCGTGCCGGGAAATATCCTCCCGACGGAGAGACCGACGGCTCCAGCTCGGTGAGCAGGGTTCCGCCGCGCGCCAATATCTGCTGGCGAAGCGGCTGGTTTGCTGCCGGATAGTTGGCATCCAAGCCGCAGCCCAAAACGGCAATCGTCGGCTTTCCTGCCTTGAGTGCGGCAGCGTGGGCGCAGGCATCGATTCCTACTGCCAAACCGCTGACAATGATCATTCCCGACCTTGCCAGCGAACCGGACAGGTCTGTTGCCGCCTGCCGCCCGTAGTCCGACGCGCTTCGGGTGCCAACAACGGTCAGCACCGGCAGGTCATGCAGTCTGCCCAAAAGCTGCGAATTGCCCAGCGCATACAGCACCAGCGGCGGCTCTTGCAGGGAGAGCAGCTGCAACGGATAGACACTGTCCCGCACCGTAATCACACGGTACCCCTTTTCCTGACAGTGCTCCAGAATCCTTTGCGCTTTTTGGAGGAGGGCTTGCTGGTTGTGCTTGAGCTTTTTGCACAGAGAGGGTGAAAAATACTCCGCCTGCATCAATTCCTGCAAGCTCATCTGATACAGCTCGTGCGGGTCCAGCTCCCTAGTCAGCACAATCTGCGCTGCGGGGCTGGCAATTCCCAGTGCAAGACTCAGCCAAATCCAATCGACGGTTGTGCTCATAGCCCTCTCCCTCCCCTTGATTATCCTCTGCGGCACATCTCCCAGATTGCGACGGTTGCGGCGGCAGCGGCATTGAGCGATTCCGCCTTGCCTGCCATCGGGATGATGACCGGAGCGGTACACGCCGCAATCGTCGCATCATCCAAGCCGTTTCCCTCGTTGCCAATCACCACAGCGCTGGCTCCCGCAAAGGAAACCTCGGTAATCGGGATGCTGTCTTCCTTGAGTGCCGCCGCATAAACCTGACAGCCCTGCTGCTTGAGCAGAGCAATCTCCCCTAGCAGGTCATCGGTGACGGCAATCGGCATCCGGAACACTCCGCCCATCGTTGCCCGCAGGGTCTTGGGAGAATACAAATCGGGGCAATCGGAGGACATCAGCACCAAATCCACGCCAAAAGCCTCGGCAGTTCGGATGATGGTTCCGATGTTGCCGGGGTCTTGCAGCGAGGAGAGGATGACAACTCGATTTTTTTTACTTTCGGCAAGGCGCGCGTGGTTGTCCGGAATTGCAAAAACGCAGAACACGCCCTGCGGTGTGCGGGTATCCGAGAGCTTGGCTGCCAAGGATTGCGGAATCACATAGCTTTCCTCGCTTGCCCGCAGCAGCTCGGTGCAGTCCTGATGCTCCATTCCCTGCTCGGTGACAAAGGTCTGCCGAGGGAGGAGTCCGCTTCGAAGGGCATCCATACACAGGCGGTAGCCTTCCGCCAGAAATTCCCCTTGCTCCTGTCGTGCCTTTTTGGATTGCAGGAGCTTGGCGGCGCTTTTGAGCCTGGCATTCTCTTTGGAGGTAATCTGCTGCATTTGTCTTCCCCTTCCCCGGTTGTACAAAAATATCCTTATTTAACAAAATACGCCCGTTGTCATACGACCCGGGCGTTTTGTTCTAAATTAGAGAGCTGCTTTTGCCTGTTCGACAAGAGCGGTAAATGCTGCTGCATCATGAATCGCAATTTCGGACAGCATTTTTCTGTTCAGATCAATGCCGGCTTTTTTCAGACCATTGATGAATAACGCGTCAGATCCGTTGTTTGCGCGGCAAGCTGCAGCAATTCTGGTGATCCACAGTCTTCTGAAGTCACGTTTTTTCTGCTTACGACCGATGTAAGCGTAGTTGCCGGATTTGTAAACAGCCTGTTTGGCCATCTTAAAATGTCTGGATTTGCTGCCAAAATAGCCTTTTGCCAGTTTCAGAACTTTCTTTCTTCTTTTGCGAGTCATCATCGCGCCCTTAACTCGTGCCATGTCTATATCCCTCCGTTAGGTAAAATTCGTTGATTATGCGTATGGCAGCAGATGTTTGATAGCTGCTACGTTTGTTTTGTCTGCGTATGTTGCTTTTCTCAGGCCTCTTTTACGTTTTGTGGTCTTGCGGCCGTTGTTGAGCAGGTGGCGTTTGAACGCATGAGCGCGTTTTACCTTACCGTTTTTGGTCAGTTTGAAACGTTTTTTTGCTCCGGTATGTGTTTTGAGCTTTGGCATTGTTATTTCCTCCTTATTCCTTGCTTTGCAGGTTTTCTGGTCAGCGGATTATGCTTGTGGGTTTTCTTCAGCGGCTGTCGGCTCGCTGTCAGCTTTTGGTGCTGCCGGCTTTGCGTTTGCCTTCGGAGCCGGTTTTGCGGAGATGAACATAATCAGGCTGCGGCCTTCCATCTTCGGCAGCTTATCAATGACGCCAACATCTGCACAAGCATCCGCAAAACGCTTAATCGTAGCGTTGCCAAGTTCAGGATGAGCCATCTCACGTCCGCGGAAGCGGATTGCAACCTTTACTCTGTCCCCATGTTCCAAAAACTTCTTGGCCTGATTGACCTTGGTTTCAAAGTCGTGTGTATCGATTTTCAGAGACAGACGAATTTCTTTAATTTCCACTGTCTTCTGCTTTTTCTTTGCTTCTTTCTCGCGTTTGGCCTGCTCAAAGCGATACTTGCCGTAGTCCATAATTTTGCACACCGGCGGTACAGCTTTCGGAGAAATGTTGACGAGATCCAGATTTTCCTTGCGTGCCAGCTGCAGAGCATCCCTGGAGCTCATAATGCCCAGCGGGCTGCCATCTGCGCCGATGACGCGGATTTCCTTTTCTCTGATTTCTTCATTGATCGGCATTTCCTTTTTGCTAATGGTAAAGCACCTCCAAAGCACCTTAAATAAACGAAAGCGCAGACGAATCCGCCTGCGCTGTAAGGTCACAATGAAACTGCCCGAAGGGATTCGGACACATCTTCAAAGTATTGACCTGGCTGCGCTCATAGGCGAGCCGGTGAGAACGGAATCGTGTTCTGCTTTGTTTTCGAGACTTATTATACCATGCTCCCCCATCGGTGTCAACCGAATTTTGCAAACAAACCCGGAAATTTTCACCGTGGGAGAGCCTTGTTTTTTGTGCATCCTAACAAGAAGTCCGATTATACCCCGATTTCCCTGCCCAGATACAGCGAATACAAAATCCGCTCCTTGACCGGTCGTGCGGTGATGTCCGCAATCATCCGGGCATACAGCTCCAACTGCTCGTGATAGCGTCGGGCAAGCTGCTGCTCCGACGAGATGCGGTCGGTCTTAAAGTCCACCAGCACCCACTTGCCGTCCTCCTCAAACAGCAGGTCGGCAATTCCCTGCACGGTGACCTGATGCTCCCCAATCTTGGGAATGACCTGCGAAAGGAATTGGGCGCCCAGCTGGGATTGGAAGGCAAACTCGCGACGGACGCAGGGCGAAGCGCAGATGCGCCGATAGAGCGCCGAATCGTAGTAGCGCGAAATCTGGCTGCGGTCCAGACTCCTGCCCTGACGCGGCGTGATAAACTGCTCGCTGACCAGACGCTGAATCTCCCCTTCCAAATCCCGGCTTGCGTGGGCATGGTCTGCACAGCTCATGAAGGTGTGCATCGCTGTACCCAACTGAGCGCCGGTGAGCAAAGCGTCCTGCTCCCCGCTGTCTGCGGTGAGGAAAGCAGGCTCCTTGGAAAACGGGGTCTGCTCAGAATCGGGATGCACCACCTGCGAGACCGACAGCTTGGTGACAATGCTGCGGGCATCGGGGTCAGGGTAGGTTTCGGTACACAGCTGTGCAATCTGAGCCACCAGCTGTTCATCCGGCGCACAGGTCATTTCCAGCTGTTCTCCCTGATTCTGCTGCGGCAGCTGGCTGACCTTTGCCAGCACCGGAACAAAGCGGCAGGGCGGAAAGGCGATGGTGTCCTCCGGCATACAGCCCAAATCCATGCAAATCCGCGTAAAATCCGGGTGAAAGTTCAGCGCCATCAGCATCCAGTCCGCATAGCAGGAGGCACTGCGGGCAACATAGGGCGAGATTTTGCCCTGCTCGGTCAGTGCGCCGGCATAGGCCGACAGCGTTTTGTCCAGCTGATTCTGAACCGAGGTGATGATGAGCTTCTCCTTGGCACGGGTGAGCGCAACATACAAAATCCGCATCTCCTCGGAAAGCATCGAGCGTTCCAGCTCCAGACGCAGCGCCTCCATCGGGACGGTGGAATACTGCTTGCGGCTGACAAAATCCCTTGCACAGCAGGCAAAGCCCAGCTGAGAGTGCAGCAGCATATTGCTGCGCAAATCCTGCGTATTAAAGCGCTTGGCGGTATCGCACACAAAAACCACCGGAAATTCCAAACCCTTGGAGTGGTGGATACTCATAATCCGCACCGCGTCCGCGCGGTCGCTGACCGGACTTGCACAGGGCCAGTCCTCGCCGCGCTGGTGCATCTTGTCCACAAAGCGCAAAAAACCTGCAATCCCCTTGTGTCCTCCTGCCTCGTACTCCTGTGCATACTCAATCAACAGACGGAGGTTTGCCTTGCGGGTCTGGCCGTACTTCATCGCCAGCACCAAATCCCACAGTCCGGTTTTGTCAATCAGCTGCTGAATCAGCCGATGCGCCGGACTGGACGAAGCAATTGTCCGCAGCTCGGAGAAGGATGCCAAAAAGTCTTGGCACAGGGTTTGGCGGCTTCTCTCCTGCTCGGTCAAATCCTCTCCCTGCGCGATTGCCTGACAGTTGAGGTAGAGGTGCGCCGAGCGGTTCTTCATCCGCAGCACCGCCATATCATCGGCGGTAAAGCCGTAGACCGGGGACATCATCGCCGCGGTCAGGTGAATATCAATCAGCGGATTATCCACCGCACGCAGGATGGACAGCGCCGTGGAGACCTCGACGGTATCCAGAAAGCCCGTCCGCGCATCGGCCCAGACCTCGATTCCCACCCGTGCAAGCTCGGCGGCATAGACCTCCGCCTTATTCTTCATCGAGCGCAGCAGAATACAGATATCCTTGGGCTGAACCGGACGCAGAGCGCCGTTCTCGCTGACTGTAAAGCCCTCGTCGAGCATCCTGCGAATCTGCTGTGCGACATAAGAAGCCTCTGCAAGCTGGTCAGACAGCTCCTCGCTCTCGTTTTCAATCAGATGCACCTCGGTCAGGGCGTCCTCCTTGGGCGGATAGGAGGCGGAGGCGGTCAGGCTTTCCCGGTCGTCGTAGTCGATTTCGCCGACCTCCTGACTCATCACCGCCTGAAAGAGATAGTTGATGCAGTCGGTGACCTCTGCCCGTGAGCGGAAATTGTTGGAAAGGATGATGCGTGCCGGGTAATGCTCCCCGTCAAAATCGAAGAAGGTATTGCGCTTTTCAATGAAGATTTCCGGCATTGCCTGACGAAAGCGGTAGATGCTCTGCTTGACATCCCCGACCATGAACAGGTTGTCCTCTCTGGAAACACTGCCGAAAATCATATCCTGGGTAGCATTGGTGTCCTGATACTCGTCGACCAGCACAAAGGCAAAGCTCTCGGACAGCTCCTGTGCCAGCGGGGTACGCAGATATTTTCCGTTTTCCTCCCGAACCAGCAGCTGCACCGCAAAATGCTCCAAATCCGAAAAATCCAGCAGACTGCGCTGACGCTTGGCATTCATCAGCCTGCGGTCATAGTCGAGAACCAGCTCAAACAGCGTCTCGATGCGGGGACGCAGAAAGCGGATGTCCTCCAAAAAATCCTCCTCGCTGGCGCAGAACAGCCGTTCGCCCAGCTGGGTTAGAATCTCCTGTGCGGATTTTCTCAGGTGCTGTACCAGCTCCTTTTTCTGGTCGTCCCCGTAGTTTCTCAGGACGCCCAGCCGCTGGAAGGAAAGCGACCCGAGCATCTCGCAGACATCGTTCCAGCGTCCGCAAGCCAGCTGGAAGGAAAGTCGCTCCACCTGCGCCAAATCCGACTCAAATGCCGAACGGTATGCCTTTTCCATCGCGGCATCCCCCTGCATCTCCTCGATTGCCCGCCTGAGCTGCGCCTGTGCATAGGCTGCCGCATCCGCCGAATAGCTTCGGATGACCTTGCCCCAAACCGTATCCCCCACCGGAATCGTATCATCGTACATCAGCAGCTTTTCGTCCAGCCACCGATGGTAAAACGGGTGGGAGCGCACAAAGTCGTACAGCCGATGCAGGGTCTTGATGAGTCCGCTGTCGTCCCGTCCGGAGGAAACCAGCTCGACCAAATCGGAGAATCTGCCGTCGTTTTCCTCATAGTTCTGCTCGATGGTTTCCTGTGCAACATCCTCCTCCAGCATGGCAATCTCGCTCTCGCTGCCCAGACGGAAATCTGCCGGAATCTCCAACAGCTGGAAGTTGGCACGAACCAAATCCAGACAGAAGGAGTGGACGGTAC
Source organism: uncultured Oscillospiraceae bacterium (assembly GCA_900547015.1). GTDB lineage: Bacteria > Bacillota > Clostridia > Oscillospirales > Ruminococcaceae > Negativibacillus. The sequence continues at coordinate 25,651 of URFD01000004.1, forward strand.
TGATGTGCGCCGCAGACAGCAGGGTGCGCTGGCGCATCAGGTAGGTATCAGCCGGATTTTGGGCAATCAACTCGGACAGCCGCGCCTGAATCCTCTGCTTCATCTGCTCGGCGGCGGCATTGGAAAAGGTCACCACCAAAATCCGATTGGCATCAACCGGATGCTCCCGGTCGGTCAGGATTTCGATGACCCTCTGAACCAGTACCGCCGTCTTGCCGCTGCCTGCTGCCGCAGACACCAGCACCGTACCTCCCCGACAGGAAATTGCCTGCTGCTGCGCCGGAGTCCAGCGCGGCTCCTCCTTGACCGGAGCTGCCGCCTTATTCTGCTGTGTCATCGTCTGTCCCTCCCTCTTCCTGTTTGAGTAAATCAAAGAATTGGCTCCTGCCAATCTCCTGAAGCGCCCTGTGCGGGTCCTCCGGATGATGCTGGCAGATTGGCTGATAGTCGCAGTATTTGCAAGGCTCATAACCCAGCCCGTCCGCCGGCTCTGCGGCGATGCCGCCCTGCTGCAAGCCAGCCGCCATCTCGGACAGCACCCGTTCGATGTGCCGCTGGATGCTGCCCATCTGCTCGAGGGTGGCAAGGCTGGAACGCGCGTCAAAGCTGCCGTCGTTTTTGGTTCGCACCGGGATAAAGACGCCCGACACCTTTTCCTCCATGCCCGCTACGCAAATCGGGTCCTCCAACACCAGCCCGTTCATGCGGTACTTTTTCTGGTGTTCCTTTTCAATCTGCTCCTCGGTGGTCTGGCGCGCCGCGCTGATGATATGGTCCTTCGCCGGAAGATAGAGCACTCCGGCGGGCAGGCAGTCCGCAAGCTGCCCTTTGCCGTTTTTCCAGATGGCAAACAGGTAGATAAGCATTTGCAGATTCAGCCCGTAGTAAACATCGTCCAGCCGGAACGCCTTGCTGCCGGACTTGTAATCGACCACGCGCACATAGCGGCGGCCATCCCGTTCCATCAAATCCACCCGGTCCACCGTTCCTTCAACGCTAACCTGTGTCCCGTCAGCCAGACGCAGTTCCAGCGGAGAGACCTCGCCGCCCTGACGAATCGGCAGTTCAAAGCGCACCGGCTCAAACTCGCTCTGGGCAAACTCCTGTGCCAGCTGCCGCAGCAGACGGGTCAGGGTGATGCTCAGCCGCTCGAACAGATAGTGGAAGCGCTTGCTCAACGCCTCGGTGCGGCTGACACGCTCCTCTAGATATTCCCGCAGAAGTGTCTCGACCTCCTGCTGCATCTGCTCCCAGCTCAGCTCGCCGAGCCCCTTTCCCGGATGGGTGGACACCATCCGTTCCAGCACGAAATGGATGATGGTTCCCGACTGCATCGGGGAAATCTCAACCTTGCGCCGCGGCTGAAGGTTGAGCCCGCCCGAACAGAAATAAGCAAAGGGACAGGTGAAGTAGCGCTCGACCCGAGAGGGAGACAGGCGCATCCTGCTGCCGAACAGCATCCGGGAAATCTCTCGGCTGTGGATGCAGAAGCCGCCCGACTGCACCATGGCAAGCACCTGCTCGAGTCTACCGGCATAGCTGCTGCGGCGGACATACTCCATCAGCGAAGCCGTGGTCGGGGTGTCCTGCCGAATACTGCGGCACAGCACCTCGAAGGCGGTCTGGTCGTTGGCAACATAGAACAGCTCGGACAGCTCTCCCACCGAGGAGGCACAGCCCGGGAACATCTTTTCCAGCGAGCCAATCAGCCCCGAATCCGGGGTTGCCTCTCCGGTCAGCTTGGCGGTGTGGCAGGTGACGATGAGCTGTTCGCTGGGACTCGTCAGCGCCGAGTAGGCATAGTACTTTTCATAATCGCTCAATTTCAGCACCGAGGGGTTGAGCTGGATTCCGCTTTGCAGCAGGCGGTCACGCTCCGTTTCGGAAAACAGGCCATTCTCCGCAAGCTGTGGCGGAAATTCGCCCTGATTGACCCCGATGACAAAGGTGAGCTTCGGATGGTTCGGTCTCATGCGGTCTGCGCTGCCCAGAGAAACCTGGTCGAGCGTAGTGGGGATTGCGCCGATGTCGCTGGACAGCACCGCCATCTGGAACAGCTCCCGAAGCTGCTCGAGCGGCAGAGAAACCTCTCCCAGCACATGGTGGAACACATCCAACAGCTCCATCAGAATATCCCACGCACCCTGATTGAGGCGGAACCTGCGCTCCTCCTCGGCAGACTGCACCTCCTGTGCGCTTTGCGTGAGCGCATCCTTTGCCCCGGTCTGCAACAGGAAGGAGTAGAGCGCCTGAGCAAACTGTCTGCCGTTGCAGTGTTCCAGCTGACTGCCCAGCGCCTTGAGCGGCTCGATGATTGTTCGGGAGGTCTGCCATATCTGCTCCAACAGTTCTCCGTCCTCATCGGTGAGGGTCTCCACCAACCCACGCGGATGGTTCTCAAAGCCCTCCCGTCCCAGCCACAGCCGATGGTCGATGTCCCACAAGAAGCAGTAGTTTTCCAGCTGTGCCACCTGCGTCTGTTCCAGCCGCATCAGCGGATTCTTGCCCAAAGCCAGCACATACTGGGTGTCGAAGTTGCTGCGCAGGGCATCCAGCGCCGAGAAAATCAGCGAGAAAACCGGGATGGACTGGACATCCTCCCGCAAATCCAGAAAGAAGGGAATCCCATATTTTGGGAAAATATCCTCGACCGCGCTCAGGTACGGGTCGATGTTGCGCGCGATGACGGCAATCTCGTTGTATCGCAATCCCTTTTCCCGAACCAGACGGACAATCTGCGCCGCAAGATAGCGGACTTCCTCATAACTGTTCGGTGCGCGCATCACCGAAACCGCATGGTTTTCGCCCTCAAACTGCTTCTGGCAGACGCTGGGCAGCCAGCGCTCCAAAAAGCGCAGCTCCTCGTTTTGGAAGCGGTACTGACTGGAAAGAATCTGCGGAGTCTGAACCTCGACCCCCATCTGTTTTGCATCCCGAATCAGCGAGAGCATCGTTTCTCTTGCTGTCTCAAAGGTGCTGTCTGCAATCGGATGCTCGGCATCTGCGGCATCGTCCTCGGAAACGGACACCGCACCAATCCCGTCTCCGGGCAGGGAGAGGTAAAAATCTCGGCACTCCGACAGCATCAGCCGCATCAGCTTCTTTTCGCCTGCCATAAAGGTCATGAAGGAATCCACAAAGACGGTGTAGCCGTTGAAATAGCCCCTGCCCTCCAAAATGGAGCAGCACTTCATCAGGCTGTCCTTTTCGTCCTGAAAGCGTTCTCCCAGCAGTGCCTGATAATACCCGTACACCAGCGCCATCTCTCGGGTTTTCTGCGCCAGCTGAGGCAGCGGTGTCTCCTGAGAAAACAGCCGCAGCTGTCCGGGCGTAACGCCTGCATTTTTAAACTCGTCCACCTGCCGCAGCATCGTCCCAATAAAGGAAACATTTTTGGACTGGCGGGAGTACAGCTCCAACTGGTCCCGCACCTGACCCAGCGCCAGATTCATCAAAATCTGGCGGGCAGCATCGGTGACATATTCTCCTGCCATGCCGCCGCACTCCGAAAAGACATGGTGGCACAGTCTGGTAAAGCTGTAGACCTCCACCTGCATGGCAAGCCTGCCGCCCAGCCGTCCAAAGACCGCCTTCTCCATCTCAAAGGAAAACTGCTCGGGAACAATCAGCAAAACCCGTGAACCTGCTCGGGCGGCTTCCTCGATTTTTTCCAGCACCAGTGTGGTCTTGCCGCTGCCGGCGCGGCCCATGATTGGAATCAGCATCCTATCTCCTCCTCTGTCCGCTGTGATTCTTCTATTGTATCACATCCGACGGCATCGGTGCAATCACCGTTTTGGCCCGGGAGAGAGGTCGGCTCTGCGGCAAATCGAGAACAGCACCAGCAGCAGCCAGAAAAATTTATCGTACAAAAATCCGTAGCGGTTGGAAATCAGGTTGTTCATCGCCGTCATCCCGAGCGTAATGCCAAAAAACCAGCCCACCTCCGGGGTCTTTGCCAGCGTGCGGAAAAGCTCTGCGGCAATCGCCGTCCAGAGAATCAGCCCCAAGGCCGCCTGAACCGCCCCGCCGTTGAGCAGATCTGCCAGCAAAAAGCAGTGGGCGGACAGCAGTTGGCGGGATTGCGGCAGATATGCCGCAAGCAGCTGAGAATCTCGGCTTTGCCGATAGAGCAGAATATCGTACCCGAAGCCGTGGCCGAACAGCTTTTGGATTTTGGAGCCTGAGCGATACTCCCGAGCGGCAAGCGACCAGAGCAGTTTCCGCTTCGAGGGCGGCGACGATTCCGTTCGTGCTTCGTACCGCTGAAGTGCCGAGCCTTCCGAATCGGAGATCATCGTCTGTGGATGCTCGGTCAGGTGTTTATACCGCCAATCCAGCGCCCTCTGCCCCAGTCCGCTGAGCCCCAAAATCACCAGTCCCAAGCCCAGCCATCCAAACACCCTTTGCCGACTGCAAGCGCACCTCCAACCGACTGCCATTGACCAGACCCAAAAGCAGAGCAGAAACACCGTAGCCCGCCGCGAAGAGCTTAACACGATGACCGGCGCGGTACACAGCCAGAGGAGACAGCGCTTTTGCTCAAGAGGGCCTTGCGCCGAAAGCAGCCAATCTCCGGCAATCAGCCCGACCAGAACCACCTGTGCAAACTGGTTGTAGTCCAGCCGCAGCGAAAGCCTGCGCCCATAAAGCATCGGGTACAAAACCGGCACCCCGAAATTGAGAACCGACACCACCGCCGCAGTCACCCCTGCCGCAGCTATCGCCGTGAGGATTCGCCGCAGCTTGGGCTGTGTCCCCTCTCGGGTACTCCAAAGAATCAAGCTCGCAACAACGAGCATCAGCAGCACGACCCGACCCTTTTCCACCGCACCCGACGGCAGCGCCGCATAGCAGACGGTGACGCAATCCCAGCACAGGTAGCCGACAACTGCCAGCCACACGGCCCGAAAGGGTGCGGTCAGACCGATTAGCTCCCGCAGCATCCCGATCGGATGGCAGAGCGAACCGCGCTCCTCCCACAAAAAGCAGAGCGCCAGCCCCACCAAAGAAAGTTCCAGCAGGTAAAACGAACTCTGCGCCGCCAGCTCGTACAGGGCGAGGAACAGGCTCAACGGCAACAGCCGCTCCCAGCTTTTTTCCACCGGCTTCATGGTGCATCCTCCCCCCTTCTCTGATTATTGTTGGGCAAATCGAGCCGGGCTTATTCTGCTTGGGCAGGATTTGTGCGAGCAGGCAGGGGTGTTTTTGCGGCACGAAGGCAGTATCATCACACTCTCGGCGGGCATGAGCCTTTGCCAAAGCACGAAAAAAAGCGTTCCGATTGCTCGGAACGCTTTCTAATTTTATCAGCCTTACTGATTTTTCTTCTGTTTATTCTCCATTGCGATGAGCGCATCTTTTCTGGAGAGGTTGATTCTGCCCTGGCTGTCGATGTCGGTTACCTTAACCAGAATCTCATCGTCAACATTGACAACATCCTCTACACGCTCTACACGCTTGGTGTCCAGCTTGGAGATGTGAACCAGACCCTCTTTGCCCGGAGCGATTTCAACAAAGGCACCGAAGTTCATCAGCTTGGTAACTCTGCCTTTATAGAACGCACCGACCTCCGGGTCACGGGCAATGGTCTCAATCATGCTGACTGCACGGTTGACATTGTCCTTCTGAACGCCGGAAACAAAGACGTCGCCGTTTTCCTCGATGTCGATTTTAACATCGCACTCTGCACAAATCTTCTGGATGACCTTGCCGCCGGAGCCGATAACTTCACGAATCTTGTCTACCGGAATCTTGAGGCTGACCATCTTCGGAGCATACTCGTTGACCTCCGGTCTTGGACGCGGCAGAGCCTTGAGCATGATTTCGTCCAGAATGTAGATTCTGGCCTTGCGGGTCTTTTCAAATGCTTCACGGATGATGTCCAGAGTCAGACCGTCAATCTTGATATCCACCTGGATTGCGGTGATGCCCTTGTGAGTACCGCCAACCTTAAAGTCCATATCGCCGAAGAAGTCCTCCAGACCCTGAATGTCCACCATGGTCATCCAGCGGTCGCCCTCGGTGATCAGACCGCAGGAGATGCCGGCAACCGGTGCTTTAATCGGAACACCTGCGTCCATCAGAGACAGAGTGGATGCACAGATGGAGCCCTGAGAGGTGGAACCGTTGGAGGAGAGAACCTCGGAAACCAGACGATATGCGTATGGGAACTCCTCAACCGATGGGATAACCGGCTCGAGCGCACGCTCTGCCAGCGCACCGTGACCGATTTCGCGGCGGCCAGGACCTCTGGATGGTTTTGTCTCACCAACCGAGTAGGATGGGAAGTTGTACTGATGCATATAGCGCTTGCTGTCCTCGTTGTCGATGCCGTCGAGAATCTGAGCATCGGAAACAGGGCCGAGGGTGGTGATGGTCATAACCTGAGTCTGACCTCTGGTGAACATTGCGGAGCCGTGAACACGCGGAATCAGACCAACCTCTGCTGCCAGCGGACGAATCTCATCGATGCCTCTGCCGTCAACACGCTTGCCCTCGTCGAGCAGCCATCTTCTGACTACAAATTTCTGGAGCTTGTAGATGCACTCGTCGATTTTTGCAATCTCTTCCGGATACTGCTCATCGAATTTTGCATGAATTTCTTCGATGACCGGAGCCAGTCTTTCTTCACGAACATTCTTGTCGTCGGTATCCAGCGCAAATTTTACCTTGTCGATTGCAAATTCCTTGATTGCCTCGAACATCTCCGGAGCAACCTCCTGAGACTCGAAGGAGAATTTCGGCTTGCCAATCTCCGCCTGAACATCTGCGATGAACTGTGCAATCTTCTTAATCTCCTCGTGACCCTTTGCAATCGCTTCGAGCATGGTTTCGTTGTCCACCTCGTTTGCGCCTGCCTCGATCATGACGATCTTCTCGCGGGTACCGGCAACGGTCAGCTGAAGGTCGGAGCGTTTTCTCTGCTCCTCGTTCGGGCAGATGACAATTTCGCCATCGACCAGACCAACCTGCACGCCGCCGATTGGGCCATTCCACGGAATGTCGGAAATCGACAGTGCGAAGGAGGTACCCAGCATACCGGCAACCTCCGGGGAGTAATCCTGGTCAACCGACAGAACGGTCATGACAACCGAAACGTCATTTCTCATATCCTTCGGGAAGAGCGGACGAATCGGACGGTCTACCAGACGGGAGGTCAAAATTGCCTTCTGGGAAGGACGGCTCTCTCTCTTGATGAAGGAGCCGGGGATTTTGCCTACCGCATAAAGTTTCTCTTCAAAATCTACCGAGAGAGGGAAGAAATCAACGCCCTCACGCGGTTTCTGGGCAGCGGTTACATTGACCATAACGGTGGTATCGCCGAAGCGTACCAGAACCGAGCCGTTTGCCAGACAAGCCATTTTGCCGGTTTCAAACGAAATCTTTTTGCCGGCAAGCTCTGTTTCAAAC
>URFD01000005.1 GCA_900547015.1 uncultured Oscillospiraceae bacterium
AGCAAAAAAGCCACTGCCCTTTTGCAGGCAGCGGCCCAATCAGCGCCAACGCAACGGGCTTTGCGCTCGCTGTCCAGCGGATATTCGGTTTTTGTCGGCCCTTGGTTTCTACCTTTATCATATCATCACTTTAAGACGCTGTCAAGATAAAATCCGACAGCTGTTTCCTTTATTTTTCATCGAGAAAAAAAGTTTCGTCGGGCAAAAAGTCCCGTTAAAAGCGGTAAATCAGCCAAAGGATGGCGTACAGCACCGGCTGGTGAAACAGGTAAATCCACAGGGTATTCCGCCCGAGAAGGGCAAGCGGCGGACAGTGGGAGCGATAGCACCACGCAGGCAGCTGAACCCGAGAGAACAGCACCCCTGCCCAGAACAAAAATAGGTACGGCAGCAGTGGAAAATAGTCCGAGGAAAAGAAATCCGGCCCGTAAAAGCCCAAAAAGCACAGCCAGTTGCTCCGATACAGGCAGTCCGGCAGGGCAATCGAAAGCTGCGGGGTCAAGCCGAACCACCCGTCATAGAGGTGGTCGGTGAGCAAAAACAACACCAGCATCCCCACGATGCCGCCGGCTGTCGGGATGCGCTCCAATAGGGGCTTTAACAGGGTGGTGAGCAGCACTGCGACCCCCAGAAAATGCAAGAGTCCAAAGACGATGAGCTGGTCGGGGACAAACAGTGCCGTCACCACGGTCAGCAGGATTCCCAGCCCCAGCAGGCGCAGACCCCGTCTCAGGTTACTGCGGGAGAAGGTACAGCAGGCGCCGGAAATCAGCAAGAAGGTTCCGCAGATGCTCAACTGCCAGACATCCGCCGCAGCCGAATCAAACCACCCCATCCCCGGCAGCTCGACCAGCTCGGCAAGGTCATAGCACAGGTGATAAACCAGCATACTGAGAATCATCAGGCCGCGCAGCTCGTCATAGAGTACGACACGGTGTCGGGTCGAAGTCAAAAGCCGCTCCATCGGAACATCCCCTTCCTTGTTTTTTCGGTTATGTTTCGGTTTTCTGCCCCAACTCCGCCAGCGGGATGAACAGCTCGGCGTAGTAGTGGGCAAGGTCGGTGTAGGAAATCATTGGGACCTCGCGCATCAGCAGACGGTTTTCCAAGCGCAAGCCCTGACGGCGTGCGGTCTCGAGCATACTGGCAACATCCTCCCGGCGCAGGTCGGCATTGGGCAGCTGGACGATGCTGTGCAGGGCACGCATCCCGGGCAGAACCTTGTTCCGATTGGCAGGGCTGTCCAGCTCCTTGGCAGTACTGCAATTCATCAGCAGAAGGGTTCGCATTGGCACACAGCGAAGGGCAGTGCCTACACCTTGTTCGAGCGAAAATTCCCTTGCCAGCTGGCAGAAGATATAGTGGTCGTGGTCCATGCCGGACACCTGCGCCAGATAGTCCTCCAAGCTGTCCTCCCTCTGCTCGAACAGAATGTAGCAGGGCGGCATCTCCACGATGTCCGTCCCCTGTCCCCGCTCCTGCATCCGTCGGGTCAGCGCCTCGACATACTCGATGCGCTTGAGCATCTGCTGCTCATAGCGGAGCTTGCGCTGGGTCTCCTGCCGTTTTTCCCGCAACAGGTCGATGAGCCGCTCCTCGTCGCAATCCTCCGAGATACTGCGAATCTCGGAGATGCTCATGCCGAGACTGCGGTAGTAGCTAACATCCAGCAGCTCCATAATCTGGTAAAGCGAGTACATCCGATAGCGGTTTTCCGGATTGATCTGCGGATGCACCAGCCCTTTTTTCTCATAAAACCGAACCGCATCGATGCCAAGCCCGAGCAAGGCTGCCACCTGCGAAACGGTGAACATACGCTCCATCAGCGCTCCTCCCCTTTCTTCTGCTCCAAAAGCTGGCTTGCCTTTTGCCGCAGCGCCTGCGGACGGTTTTCCAGACAGTCCTGCAAGCACAGCTCGAACAGCTCCTCCAGCAGGTTGCCGAGTTCCTTCCCGCGCGGACAGCCCAGCTCAAGGAGCTGTTTGCCGTCGATTTGCAGCTCGGAGCGTTTCCAACAGCCCTGCTGTGCCACGGCAAGCGCATTGCAAAGGTCGTTTGCCCGTTTTTCATCCTCTGCCCGAATGAGCGAAAGCCAGTCCTGCACCGCATCGATGCCGAAATCCCGCAGGGCTGTCCGCAGTCCGAGTACGGTATCAGGGGATTGTTTGGCGACTTCTGACAGCGCATGGGCGCGCCGACAGTCCACATTGGAACAGCGCAGACGGCGCAAAACCGCCTGTGGCTCAGCATTTGCCTGCAAGCACAGCCAGCTCAGCCGCAGGACGGCATCGGGCGGCAGGCTCGAAAAGCCCGCTTGCGGCTGAGTGTTCGCAAGCTCCGGCAGAATCTGGCTTAGCACCGGCTGTGCCTGCTCCAAGACCCGAAGGGCGGCAGCACCTTCCAACAGCTTGCGAAGCTCAATCCAGATGCGCTCGGCGGAAATCTGGCGCAGAAGCGGAGCCTGTTTGCAGGCGGCGGACAGCGTTTGCTCCTCCAGAAAGAAATCCAGCGTGGACGCAAAGCGCAGCGCCCGCAAAATTCGCAGAGCGTCCTCCTCGAAGCGGCGCTCGGGATCTCCCACACAGCGAATCAGGCGGCGGCTCAAATCCTGCCGGCCGTCAAAGCAATCGAGCAGACCCCTCTGCGGATGCCATGCCATCGCATTGACGGTCAAATCCCGGCGGGCAAGGTCCTGCCGAATCTCGGCGGTGAAGCGGACCGAATCCGGGTGGCGGTGGTCGGAACAGCCGCTTTCCAGACGGTAGGTGGTAATCTCGTACAGACTGCCGTCCTGCACCACCCCGACCGTTCCATGGCAAAGCCCTGCCGTCACCAGCCGATGGTCGGCAAACAGCTCGAGCATCCTCTGCGGGAGGGCGGAGGTGGTCATATCCCAATCGCCGGGGGTGCGTCCCATGAGCGAATCCCTCACACAGCCGCCCACCACCCAGCAGCTTTCCCCTGCCTGCTCCAAACGGTGCATCAGCTCCAGCACCTGCGGCGGCGGATTAACGGCAGGCTTCATCATCGAGTATCCTCTGAAATTCCAGCAGGTAGCCGTCCGGGTCGCGGAAGAAGAAGGAATAGACCGGAAAACGCTCGTGGCGCTGCGGCTGACCCAGCGTCGGCACTCCCAGTGCGGTGAGGCGGCGGTACTGTTCGTCCACCTCGTCTTGGTTCGTACAGTTTAGAGACATACAGGTTCCGGTCGCCAGCGGTCGGCCGTCCTGATATTGGCAGAAGCCCCAGTAGCCCCTGCCGCAGTCCAAAATCACACAGCTGCCCATCTCCTTCCAGAGGTGCAGGCCCACGACCTCGGTGTAGAAGCGGACGGTGCGCTGCAAATCGCTGACCGGCAGAAAGGTGATGCAGGATTCTATCATCTGTTGTTCCTCCTCTGACTTAGGTTCGGCAGGAGCTGCCTGCCGTTTTACCTTCATCTTACCACACATTCCGCAGTTTTTCCATTCCCGCGGCAAACAAAAAAGCCCGAGCCGTTTTCTTCGGTTCGAGCTTTTGGAGCCTGTGTGCGGCATCATTCGTGTTTGATGGCTTCGAGCGCGGAAATCTTGACCGCGCGGTTTGCCGGGTAGAAGCCGGCGACCAAGCCGATGATGGTGGCAAAGCCGATGGCGGCAAGCATCAGCCAAACAGGGATAATCGACAGCCGCGAGCCGCCGCCCATCATGCCGAAGCCGCCCATCATCCCGCCGAGGAAGCTGTTTCCGTCGCTGCCAAGGCCGCCGTTCATGGCAAGATAGTTGAGCAGTTTGGAAATGACAATACTGACCCCGACGCCCATCAGTCCGCCGCAGAAACCGATGACCCCTGCCTCCATCAGAAAGACTGCGCGGATGTCGCCGATTTTACAGCCCAGCACCTTCATGACGCCGATTTCGCGGGTGCGCTCATAGATGGACATAATCATGGTGTTGGTGATGCCGATGGCAGCGACCAGCAGGGAGATTGCCGCCAGACTGCCCAGAAAGAGCTGTTGCTGCTGCATCTGCTTCTGCATCGGCTCGCGCACCGAATCCAGCGAATAGGTGTTGAAGCCCAGCTGCTTGATGGCCTCGTCCACCTGAGAGACGGTGTCGATGTCCTTGACCTTCACCTTGACCTCGGTGTAGACGCTCGGGTCGTTGCCGTAGTTTCGTTCCTTGTCCTCCTTGATTTTGTTGACCCGCTTGTATTCCTCATACAGAGCTTTGGCATCCTTCACATCCATAAAGCAGTAGTAGATGGTCTCCCAGCCAACGCTGTTGTTGCCCTCCAGAATACCGGTGACCTCCACCTCTCGGGTAATGGTGCGGTATTTGGGCTGGTTGTTTTCGTCGTACTCGTTGGAAACCAGCTGAAGCTCCATCTTGTCGTGCATGGGATTGACGAAGGGGTCGGGCATCTTGCCGTTTTCGTCCGGGGTCGGGTTGACACGGTTGTTCCTCCAGCTGCGCTTGCTGTCATAAAACTGATAGGCCGACTCGCTGCCGAACAGGATGGTCGCCGTCTTTTTATTGTTGGTCGGATGAACCAGCTCCCCCTCCTTGGTCTGGTAGCCGAAGTAGGGCAGAGCGTCGGAGTAGACTCCCTTGACATTGTACAGGTCCATCACATAGCGGTCCTTGCGTCCGGAGACAATCCGCATATTCATATAGGGCAAATCCCAGAACGGGGTGACCGCAACCACTCCGTCGAGCTTGGAGATTTGGGTGAGCATCTCATCGTTGAGCTTGGGAGAATCCTGATTCGCTCCGTAGTTCTCGATGGTGATTTGGGTCAGGTCGCCCATCTGTGCCAGCGATTCCTCCATCGACTGGGTCATGGCAAGGCCCAGCGAAATCATCACCACGATGGCACAGGTGCCCACGATGACACCGGTCATGGTGAGCAGCGTCCTTGCCTTGCGGCGCAGGAGGTTTCGCATGGTCATGGAAATCAAATCAAACAGTCTCATCGTCATCCTCGAATTCTGCCGCTGCTTTTTTCTTTTTAACTATCTTAATCGTAACAAGGATGACCACCAGCGTCACGCCGCCGACCACAGCCCACATCTGCCAGCTGTTCGGATTTTTCAGCTGTTCCCAGAAGCTCGGCCGGGTCTGCTCGGGTTCGGTCATGCCGGGGTCGACGTCGAAGCCACCCGGCATCATGTCATCCATCGCCGGAGCTTCGATGATGGTGGTGGAGAACGGAGCTGCGGCGCTGTGGGTTCCACCCACCGCATCCTCATAAGTATAGACAATCGCGCCGCTGAGTGCGCCTGCCTGCTGCGGAGTGAAGGAAAACTCCACCTCGCCCGAAGCGCCCGCCGCCACATTTCCGATGTGGTTGATTTGGCCCGCTCCCTCAAACTCGCCGGTCAGCGTTGCGGACAGGTTATAGAGCTCGCCGCGGCTCTTGTTGACATATTTGCTGGTCAGGTAAATCTCCTCGCCGACGGTGGACTCCATCAAATCGGCAATCGGGTCTGCGCTGAAGCGGTCGGCCTGGAAGGTCTGCACCGCAATCTGCTGGGACATCTCGCCCTTCTGGCGGACGCCGCCCATCACATACTCATAGCTGAAGCTGATGTCGATTGGGTGAGATTTTGCCTCTGCGTTGGGCAGGACGGAGATGTTGACCGTTTTGTCAAAGCGGTCACTCTTGTTGACAATCGGCAGGTAGAACACATTGGTGCCATCGACGATTTGAAGTCCCTCGCCGGGAGCAATCTTCACGATGATGTTCTCCAAATCAATCTGCTGGCTGGTGTTGACTGCGGTGAAGCTCAGCGGGAACTCGCTGCCTGCCGCAATCTGCTGCTGGCTTCCGGTCGAAAACTCCCGAAGCAGGAGGTACGGGGTCTCGAAGTTTGCGTTCTGCGGCTGGTCCGGGGTGTCTTCTCCGCCTGTGCCGGGAGTGGTGGTTCCGGGTGTGGTGGTTCCGGGTGTCCCGCCGGGGGTGGTGGTGCCGGGTGTTCCGCCGGGGGTGGTAGTATCACCTGCGCCGGGAGTTCCAGTGCCGGGGGTGTTGGTATCACCTGTGCCGGGAGCATCGCCCTTGGTGAAATCGTCATCCTCTCCCGGGTTCTCCTTCCCCTCGGTCTGGGAAATGAGGGTTCCGTTCGGGCCAAACACGCTCGAAAGGGTGTTGTTTTTATTCTGCTCGAGCTGGGTCTGGTCGCCGTATCCGGTGCCTGCCGGCGTGCCAGTGGTCTGGTCGGTGATGGTGGTCTTATCCTTTGGTTTGGAGACGGTCAAATCGATGCGTGCCTTGGTGAAGGTGAAGCTCAGGGTTGCCGTCTGGCTCTTGATGTACTGCTTGGGCTTGGCGGTTCTGGTCTTGGTGGTGTAGGGGTACTGGTAGATGAGGTTCATCTTCATCTCGTTAGAATCGCGGAACACCACATTGGGCAGCTGGATGTCCAGATTGATCAGGTCGTTTTCGCCCTTCGAGCAGGTGATGCGGTTGGAAAAAGCCTCGCCGTTCGAGGAGCCCATGTTATATTTCAGGTAGTAAGAATCTCTGCGAACCTGGGTCATCTCGGAATATTTCCCGGTGCCGTCCGCCAGATGCAGGGTGACATCCACCCTGCTGTAGTTGGTCTCGACCTCCTGTCCGTCCTCATCCTTATAGATGACGCGGGTGCTGTTAAAGCCAATCAGGTCGGACTTTGCCGAGTTGGAAAAGGTCCCGAGCAGATTGCCGTCCAAATCGTAAAAGGTCAGATCAGGCTGACGGCTGGTGTGTACTGTGGTCTTTTTGCGGGTTGTGGCAGCGCTTGCCATCGTGGTCAGCAGACTGCTCATCACGCCGAGAATCATCAGCACCGCCATCGCAAGGCAGACCACGCGCACAAATTTTTTCTGTTTCATCTTGTTTCCTCATCTTCCCTTTTGTTCGTTGTTCTCCGGCTGGTCGGGCACGGAGGATTCTGTGGTTTCGGTCGGCTCGGTGAGTGGACATTCCAGCGGGCTGTCGGCAAGCTCCTGCTCGACCAGCTCCTCTGTCTGCGGCAGAAGGACATCCTTTGGCTCGGCGCCCTGTCGCAGGTCATCCGGCAGCAGAGCATCGACCACCTGTTCCATCTGCTGAGACTCCTGTGTCTCCGGTTCCTGTGTCTCCGACTGCTCCTGCAATTCCTGACCGACCTCGGCAATCGACTCGTTGGGACGGTCATCGACCACCTTGCCGTCAATCAGCGTGATGATGCGGTCGGCATACAGCGCCAGCTCCCGGTCGTGGGTGACCAGCACCAGCGTCTGTTTGTTTTTGCGGCACAGCCGAACCATCAGCTCCATGACCTCCTTAGTGGTGCGGGTGTCAAGGTTGCCGGTCGGCTCGTCGGCAAAGACGATTTTGGGCTTTGCCACAAACGCCCTTGCGATGCCCACTCGCTGCTGCTGGCCGCCGGACATCTGGGCGGGCTTGTGGTTCATCCGCTTGCCCAGACCCACCTGCTTTAGAATCATCTTGGCTCGGCGGTTTCGCAGGGTCTTGCCGAAGCCCCGAAACATCAGCGGCATGGCGACATTTTCCAGCGCGGTGTAGGATTGCAGCAGGTTGTAGGACTGAAAGATAAAGCCGACATTTTTTTGGCGAAAGCGCGCGAGCTGTCCTTCTGAGAGGGACGAGATATTGACCCCGCCAATCAGAACCCTGCCGCGCGTGGGCTTTTCCAGACCTGCCAGCTGGTTGAGCAGGGTGGATTTTCCCGAGCCGGAGGTGCCGAGGATGCAGCAAATCTGCCCCTTTTCAATTTCCAGGTTGATGCCGCCCAGCGCCACCACCCGTTCCCGTCCAACCGGATAGATTTTGTATAGGTTTTCGATTTTAATAATCGCTGCCATCCAGTCTCCCCTTTCCCGGTGCAGGAAAAAACTACCTGCTTGTTTCACAAATTCAGAATATCATATCAAACTACACCTGTCAAGATAGTATCCCAATCAATCTGATTCCGACAGAGTGCAAATGCCTGTTCGGCGCAAAAAAAATCCAGTACAGACCCAAAAGCCTGTACTGGAAAAATTTTACCTGATGACAGCCCGCTAGTCAAGGACACGCAGGACGATTTTTTCATCCTCCACATCGATTGCGATGCCGACCGGCGGATTCTGGTACCGCTCGACCAGCAGAGAACAAATCTTGTCCTCGACCTCTTTGCGAATGAGGCGGCGCAGGTCGCGCGCTCCACCCTGTTTGCCGTGTGCCTTGTGCGCCAGCAGATGCAGAGCCGAATCCTCCCAGCGCAGGGTGATGCCCTTGTCTGCCAGAGGCTCCTTGAGCTCGCCGAGCATCAGCGCTGCGATGCTGACAAAGTTCTCCTCGGTCAGCGGATGGAAGATGACGACCTCGTCCACCCTGCCCAGAAATTCCGGACGCAGGAACTCGGACAGCGACTGCATGACACGGTCGCGCATCATGTCGGCGGTACTCTTGTTGAAGCCCAGCGACGAGCTGCGCTGCTCGGTTCCGCAGTTGGAGGTCATGACGATGACGGTGCTTTCAAAGGAGACGATTCTGCCCTGTGCGTCGGTGATGCGTCCCTCGTCCAGAATCTGGAGCAGGATATTCATGACATCCGGGTGCGCCTTTTCAATCTCATCAAAGAGAACGACCGAGTAGGGTCTTCTGCGAACCTTTTCGGTCAGCTGGCCTGCCTCGTCATAGCCGACATATCCGGGCGGCGCACCGATGATGCGTGCCACGCTGTGCTTTTCCATAAACTCGGACATATCCAGACGGATGAGCGGATTCTGCTGGTCGAACATTTCCTCCGAAAGAACCTTGACCAGCTCGGTCTTGCCCACGCCGGTCGGGCCGACAAAGATGAAGGAAGCCGGACGGCGCTTTTTGCTGATCTGGACACGGGAGCGGCGCACCGCTGCGCTGACCAGCTCGATGGCTTCGTCCTGACCGATGACCCGCTTCTTGAGCGCATCCTCCAGACCTGCCACGCGCTGCATCTCCGATTCCTGAATCTTGGTGGCTGGGATGCCGGTCCACAGCTCGATGACCTTTGCCAAATCCTCGTCGGTCACCTTCTGGCCGAGCGCTTCCTCCCGCAGTTCGTCCGCCTGTCCCTGAAGCTGAAGCACCTTTGCCTTGTTTTCTGCGAGCTTCTCGTAGTCGATGTCGCTTTCCTTCTGCTCCTCGGCTTCGATGACACGCTGGTAGACCCCAATCTGACGGTTGTACTCGTCATACTGGGCAAGCACCTTGTTGCGGAGGTTTGCACAGGAGCAAGCCTCGTCGAGCAGGTCGATGGCTTTATCCGGCAGGAAGCGGTCGTTGATGTATCGCTCGGAATAGAGCACCGCTCTGCGGGCAATCTCGTCGGGAACAGTGACCCGGTGGAAGCTCTCGTAATAGCCCTTGATGCCCTTGAGTACCTCGACGGTCTGCTCGACGCTGGGCTGGTCTACCTTGACCGGCTGGAAGCGGCGCTCGAGAGCGGCGTCCTTTTCGATGTGCTTGCGGTACTCGTCGAAGGTGGTCGCACCGATGACCTGAATCTCGCCGCGGGAAAGCGCAGGCTTGAGGATGTTGGCGGCATTCATCGAGCCCTCCGAATCGCCCGCACCGACCAGGCTGTGTACCTCGTCGATGAACAGGATGGCGTTGCCCACCTTGCGAACATCGTCGAGCAATCCCTTGACACGGCTTTCAAACTGGCCGCGGAACTGGGTTCCCGCTACCAGCGAGGTCATATCCAGCAGGTAAAGCTCCTTGCCCTGCAACATCGCCGGAACACTGCCGTCCGCCAGCTTCTGGGCAATTCCCTCGGCAATCGCGGTCTTGCCGACACCCGGCTCACCAATCAGGCACGGGTTATTTTTGGTGCGGCGGTTGAGAATCTGGATGACCCGCTCAATCTCCTTTTCTCTGCCGACAATGCGGTCGATTTTGCCCTCGCGCGCCTTTTCGGTCAGGTTCTCACAGTGTGCGCTGAGGAATTTATATTTTTTCTTTTCCTTTTCTTTCTGGCGCTTTGCACGGGAAAACGGCCGATGGCTCTCCTCCTGCATCTGGTCGATGGCTCCGTCCTCATACGGCTCCATCGCATCCGACTGCTCGTCCTCGTCCCCAAGCTCGTCCTCGTCCATCTCCTCGTCGTCCGGGCCCATCGTCCCCGGCATATTGAACATCTGCATGAACGGCATCGACTGTGCGCCGCCCATATCAAAGCTGTCCCCGAAGGAGTCCAGCAGTCCCGACACCTGGTCGTCCATCGCATCCAGCTGTTCGTCGGTAATGCCCATCTTGTCCAGCAGGTCGGTGACCGCCTTGATGTTCAGCTCCTTGGCGCACTTGAGGCACAGCCCTTCATTGACCGGTTTGTCCCCATCCATTCGGGTAAGAAAGACAACCGCTAATCTTTTCTTACATCTTGAACACATCATATTTGGATTCATCTATAAAAAAACATCCTTTCTTCGTGATTGCAGGGTGGTTGATTGTTAAAGGATACGGGAGCAGCTCTCCCGTATCCTTTCATTATAGCCGCTCAATATGAACAATTCATGAAGCCCTCTTATCTTTTTACGACACAAACAGACTCAGCGGGTCAAGGGTATAGAATTTGCTGAGCACAAGGGTGTCCAAAATGATGCCCTGATTGCAGTATTTCATCCCGCCCAGCAGGTAGAACAGCAGCTTGAGCCCGATGCAGACCAGATACAGGTTGAGCGAGCCCTGCAAAAGCCCCAGAAAGCCACCCAGAAAGCGGTCGATGGGCGCCAGAATCGGCGAGCGGAACATGAAGTGGATGGCTCCGGTGAGCACCCGCACCAGCCCGCCGAACACGGCAAAGAGCAGCAGGAACAACAGCGCCGAGACAAAGCCCTGCACCGCCGGCCCGATGACCGACTGTTCGAGGGCAGCTCCCACCCCCGACACGCTGTTGGCAAGCGCCCGCGAGATGGCATCGAGGTCGATGCCCATGCTCAGGATATTGGCGGACAGGTGCGGCAGCTGCTCCAGCCCGGCTTCGAGCTGGGAGATAATCTCTGCGGCCTGTCCTCCTTGTAGACTGCGGTTGAGAAATGCGGTAACCTCGGCCTTTAAAAAGCTGTTGTAGATGAGCTGTGCGCCACTGCGGGACAGATAGGTTGCGCCGAACAGTGCGGCAAGCTGGCCGACCATGCGAAAGATGCCTGTGGCAAAGCCGCGTCTGGCGCTGAAAGCAACGGCCTGCAACAGAATCAGCACCGCCGCCAGGTCATAGGCAAGCACAATCAATCGCTCCATAACATCATCATCCTCTCCTGTTGATGCCGTCGGCTACTTCGCCGGACGGCGGGTTGAAAAGAGCGGCCCATCCTTGGGCTTTTCGGAGGTGTCGGACTTGGTGGTGTCGGACGGCTCCTCCGGCTCGGTGGTTTCTGATTTGGTTGGTTCGTCCTCCTTCGACTGGGTGGAGGCAGCCGGTCGGCGGCCGGTATGCTCCTCCTGCGGCTCATCGCTCTTCTGCTCGGTGAAGGACGGCTGGACATCCTCGTTCTGGATTGGCACCTGTGCCGGGCCTTCGTTGACCACTCCGTCGGGATTTTCCCGGTCATAGTCGTCGTGGATTCCCTCCGAAGGGGTTTCCTCGGTCGGGGTCTGCTCCGGAGCTTCAGGCTCCTCAATCTCGATGAAGCCCTCCTCATAGGTGGTCTGCGGCTTGGACTCGCCCACCGTCAGCTCTTCACCGCTCTCCTGCTCCATGTTGTTGAGGAGATTTTGCAGCAGGTCCAGCTCCTCTTGGGTCGGTGCGCCGTCCTCCTTGTCGGGCAGCTCCTGCGGCTTGCCCGCACCAAACAGCGAGAACTTGGACGGGGTCTGCAAGCCCAGCCGTGTGATTTCGGTGGTGGACATGGCATAGACCGAGTTGCCCATCGGTTGAATGTCGTAGTAGGCACTTCCCTCCTCGCTGGTCAGCAGCGAGCAGTCGTAGGCGCTGTATTCCTCAAAGGAGGAGGCCCCCAGCACCAGAATGGTATGCTCATACGCCTTGACCCGTTGCAGGCTGTCGGTCAGGGTGGTCTGTCCGTTGAGGGTGAAAAAGTCCGCCGCTACCGAAGCCAAGGTATATTTGCGGTCCTGCTCATAGTTGCCGAACACCAGCGCCACGCCGTTTTCGTACATCGAGAAGGCGGCAAGCTGCTGTCCCTTGTAGTCGAACTGGCCGATGACCCTGCCCTCAGTGTTCAGCAGGAAGGCACAGCGGTCGGTGACACAGCGCACATTGGCTCCGTCGAACTCCAGCGCATAAATCATCTGGTTGACCAGCTCATAGCGGCTTTGCTCCTTGCCGTTTTTCAGGACGGTCAGCGCGCTCTTGAGCTGGCCCTCCTCCACATAGGACGAGCCGATGGCAACTGACGAGCCGTTTGCCGAGATGGCAAGGGCGGTCACAACATTTTCGCTCTTCCAGGTGTACAGCTCGCGTTGCTTGGCATCCAGCACCATCACCTGTGTCTGGGCGGTCTCGGTCTGGGTGGCAATGGTGATACACCCGTTCTGGGAGATGTCCCCGGCACGGATGGCATTTTCGGTCTTGCCGCTGTAGAACAGGTTGTTGCGGCTGTAGGCGGCATAGGTTTTGGAGCCGCGGTCATAGTTGAGCATCATCGTGTCGTTGGAGACAATCTTCGGGTTGCCCATTCGGTGCTGAACCCGATAGACCTCACTGCCGCTGGTATTATAAAAGTAGAGATTGGTTTCGTTGAGCACCACCAGACTGCCGCCGTTCTGGTACATTCCCCGCACCTTGCCGCCCGGCGCATCAATGGGGTAGCCCGGCCCGCCCTTAATCATATCCAGCACCGAGGAAAATCCGGCAAAGCTGGGGGTGTTGACAACATAGGAAATCAGATAGGTTCCTATCAGGATGGCGGCAATCAGCGCAAGGAGCTTGATGGTGCGTTTGCGCGTCTGTCTGCGTTTGAGGGTTTTAAAATCGGTCACCTTGCCCATGATTCTGTCGTTGCCTCCTCCTGTGCGTCCTGCACATCGCTGTCATAAAAGACCTTGTCCAGATATAAGCCCCACGCCGGAGCGGTCGCACCTGCCGCCGAGCGGTCCTTGCCCGCCAGAATCCGCGGGATGGCATCTTGCTCCATCGAGCCGGCGGCAATCTCCAGCACGGTGCCGACCATGATGCGAACCATGTTGTACAAAAAACCATCGCCCTCCACAAAGAAGGTAACCCGCTCGCCTTGACGGGTCATGCCGCAGGCGGTGATGGTGCGGACATGGTCCTCCACCGAGGAATTGGCGGCGCAGAAGGCGGAAAAATCGTGGGTTCCCAGAAAGTCCCGACACACGCGGTTGCACAGCACCTCGTCCAGCGGGTAGCGGTACTCGTAGACCCGCTTCCAGTTGAAGGGGTCCTTGACCGGGCTGTTGTGAATTTGATAGACATACCGCTTGCCCCGGCAGGAATAGCGCGCGTGGAAGTCCAGCGGAACCTCTCGGCAGGCGGTCACGGCAATATCATACGGGAGCTTGACATTCAGCGCACGCACCAGACTTTCGCAAGGGATGCGGCTCTGGGTGTGAAAACTCACACAGAACTCGTTGGCATGAACGCCGCTGTCGGTTCGGGAGCAGCCCTTGATGTCGTCGCGGACTCCCAGCACCGCCTGCATGGCATCCTGAAGGGTCTGGGCGACGGTGACGGCATTTTTCTGCACCTGAAAGCCGTGGTAGTTGGTTCCCTGATAGCGGATGGTAAGAAGAAGATTTCTTGACTGTGACATACTGCCTCCTTGGTCTCCGGGACATCCAGGCAGCGTATCCTTCTCCCTGAGCCGGGTCTGTGGTGTTTGATTGCGTCCCTTTATTATAGCAGACTTCGGGGTTTCTGTCATTATGGCTTGTAAGAATAAAACGAAAATTTATTCGCAGCACTCTTCAACCTCTGCTTTTCTTGCGAAAATTCGGCAAATTTCCATCCTTTTTTCACCAACAAAAATCTCCCCAAAACCGATGCAGGCCTTGGGGAGCGGACAACACTATATCATTTTGGGGAAGATGCAGTTGATGGCGATCACTGCGCCCAGACACAGCAGCATGAATGCCAGCGCAACGAAGTCGCGACTGTTGTATTCCAACTGCTTGAGGCGGGTTCGTCCCACACTGCCACGGTAGCAACGGCACTCCATCGCAAGAGCAAGCTCATCGGCGCGGCGGAATGCCGAAACAAACAGCGGAATCAAAATCGGGATCAGGGCTTTGGCACGTTGAACCAGTCCGCCGCTTTCCAAATCGGCGCCGCGGGCCTTCTGTGCGTTCATGATTTTATCCGTCTCCTCAATCAGGGTCGGGATGAAGCGCAGTGCAATGGTCATCATCATGGCAATCTCATGCACCGGCACATGGAAGCGCTTGAGCGGGCCCATCAGCACCTCGATGGCGTCGGTCAGCTCGATTGGCGAGGTGGTGTAGGTCAGCAGGGAGGTTCCGGCAATCAGGCACATGATGCGCACTGCCATCATGATTGCCATGGCAATACCCTCCCGATAGATGTGGATGAAGCCCCACGAAACCAGCGGCTCGGTCGGGCCTGCAAAGAAGAACAGGTTCAAAATCGCCGTGAACAGGATAATCGGCACCACCGGCTTGAGGCTCTTGAGCACCATCTTGCCGGAGATGCGGGAAATCACATACATCATCACCGCCAGCACAACGCCCAGCACCAGACCCAGCGGTCGGGATGCCACAAAGAGGATGATGATATACAGCACCGAGGCGATAATCTTCATGCGGGGGTCCATCTTATGGATGAAGGAATTTCCGGGGAAATATTGTCCGAGGGTGATGTCTTTAAGCATTCTGTTTGCCCCCCTTCTCCTGCTGCTCGAACAGGTCGAGCACCTGCTGTTTGGCTGCCTGGATGGTGTAGGTGTGCGGGTCAACCGGATAGCCCATCTCTGCCAAGCGCATAAAGACGCGGGTGACCTGCGGAACGGCAAGTCCCATCTGTTCGATTTCCTGTGCGTGTGCAAAGACCGCTTCGGTGTCGTCGTACAAAAAGACCTTGGACTGGTTCATGACCAGCACCTTGCGTGCAAACTTTGCCACATCCTCCATGCTGTGCGAAACGATGAGGACGGTGTTTTTCTGGTCCTGCTGATACTCCTGAATCTGGCCGAGGATGCGGTCACGACCCTTCGGGTCCAAGCCTGCGGTCGGCTCGTCAAGAATCAGCACCTTGGGCTGCATTGCCAGAATGCCGGCAATCGCCACGCGGCGCTTCTGACCGCCGGACAGCTCGAAGGGAGATTTGTGCATCATCTCCTCGGTAACATTGACAAAGGAAGCGGCCTGACGCACCCGCCGGTCAACCTCCTCCTCGCTGAGTCCCATGTTTTTGGGGCCGAAGGAGATGTCCTTGTAGACGGTTTCCTCAAAAAGCTGATATTCCGGGTACTGGAACACCAGTCCCACCTTAAAGCGGATGTCCCGCAGACGGGTTATGTCCGCCCACATATCCTCTCCGTCGATATAGATTTTGCCGGAGGTGGGCTTGAGCAGACCGTTGAAATGCTGGATGAGGGTGGATTTTCCGGAGCCGGTGTGACCGATGACGCCGACCATCTCACCCTCTTCAATCGAGAGGTTGACATCCTGAATCGCCATTTTGACGAACGGGGTCCCCTCGGAATATGTGTGTGTCAAATGCTCTGTCTTGATGACTGCCATCTTTTTTCTTCATTCCTTTCATCGTGCGGCATGAGTACAGTTGCCGAACTCTTGGCGGATACTGTCTCGCACGATTGCTGTCCTCTCTGGGTTTTCGGGGATAGGTTACTGCTCCTGCTGCTCCTGTTTTTCCGGCGGAGTTGGGCGGATACCCTTGCGGCGGAACAGGGTGGTGATTGCCTTGACGCACTCGTCCTCGGTGAGCACATCCTTGGGCAGGTTGTAGCCTTCCTTTAAAAATTCAAAAATCAGCTCGGAGGTCTGCGGCACATCCAACCCGACCTTTTTGAGCTCGCGGACATGGGAAAAGACCTTTTTCGGGGTGTCGTCCAAAATCACCTTGCCCGAATCCATGACGATGATGCGGTCGCACTGGGCAGCCTCATCCATATAATGGGTAATCAGCACGACGGTGATGCCGTACTCGCGGTTGAGCTTGTGGATGGTCTCCATGACCTCGCGGCGGCCGCGCGGGTCGAGCATGGCGGTCGGCTCGTCGAGCACGATGCACTTCGGGCGCATGGCGATGATGCCTGCGATTGCCACACGCTGCTTCTGGCCGCCGGACAGGCGGTGCGGTGCGTGCTTTTTATACTCATAGATGCCCACATCCATCAGCGCGCGGTCTACCCTCTGGCGCATTTCGCGCGGCGGGACCCCGATGTTTTCCAGCCCGAAGGCAACATCCTCCTCGACCACCGTTGCTACGATCTGGTTGTCCGGGTTCTGGAATACCATTCCGACCTCCTGACGGATATCGTACAGCCGTTCCTCGTCGGCAGTATCCATCCCGTCCACATAGACCTTGCCTCCCGAAGGCAGCAGAATGGCGTTGAGATGCTTGGCAAAGGTGCTTTTGCCAGAGCCGTTATGTCCAAGCACAGCGGTCAGCTCTCCCTGGCGGATGGTCACATTCAGGTCCTCAAAGACGTTGATTGCCTCGTGGCCCTCCTCCACATGATAGCTGAAACTGATCCCCTCTGCTTTGATAAAGTCGTCCATCAGCGTTGTTACCACCTTTTTCTGGATTTGGAGATGCAAACCCCGTCGGACAGGGTCTCGCTCTCCATCGTATGCGCCTGACGCGCACAGCCCGAAGCCCAGCCTTGCTAAAACGCTGAGATTACGGGCGCAGGTTTTGTTGAAATCTTCCACTAGTATAATCAATTTTGGCTGGAAAGAAAAGAGGAAAACACAAAATTTGTTGGTGTTCACAATTTTTTTCCAATCCAAGCCGGAAGCCGCACTGCCAAAGTGACAAAGAAAGACCGCCGCACCGTTCGTGGGCGCGGTGGTCTTGAGGGTTTTCGTTCGGATTATTTTTTACTTTTCCCAGATTGCCGTACTGCCGCAAGGCAGAACAAAGCCGCTCTGGGTGACCGGCAGGCCGATTTCGGACGAGGAGACCTTGCCCGGGTGCTGCTTGCCGACGGTGACGCCGAGGATATATTCCATGACCGACGGGGACAGCCCGGTGGTGTAGGAATTGAGCAGGAAGAACAGCGGGTCATCCGAAAGCACCTGAGCGCACAGCTCGACCAAATCATAGATGGAGTCCTCCAGCTTCCAGACCTCGCCGCCGGGGCCTCTGCCGTAGGATGGCGGGTCCATGACAATGCCGTCGTAGCGGTTGCCGCGGCGAATCTCACGCTCGACAAACTTTTTGCAGTCGTCCACAATCCAGCGGATGGGCTTCTCCTGCAAGCCGGACAGCTCGGCATTCTCCCTTGCCCATGCTACCATACCCTTGCTGGCATCGACATGGCAGACCTTTGCGCCCGCCTGTGCGCAGGCAAGCGTTGCGCCGCCGGTGTAGGCGAACAGGTTGAGGACGCTGACCTCGCGGCCTGCGCTGCGAATCTTGTCTGCCATAAAGTCCCAGTTGACCGCCTGCTCCGGAAAAAGTCCGGTGTGCTTAAAGCCGGTCGGGCTGATTTTAAAGCGCAGGTCTTTGTAGGAAATCGTCCACTGCTCCCGCGGCATATTGCGGATTTCCCATTTGCCTCCGCCGCTTGCCGAGCGCAGATACCGCGCGTTGGTGCGGCGCCAGACCTCGCCCTTCGGGGTGTTCCAGATAACCTGTGGGTCGGGTCGGGTCAGAATGATGTCTCCCCAGCGTTCCAGCTTTTCCCCGCCGGAGGTGTCAATTACCTCAAATTGTTTCCAGTCCTTTGCAGTCCTCATTATAGCCTAACCTTTCTATAATTGTCTGTTCCATTTCCTCTGCGATGCGGGCAATCTGCTCCTTCTGCGGCCCCTCCACCATAATGCGGATGACCGGCTCGGTGCCGGAAGGACGCACCAGAATCCTGCCGTTGCCGTTCATGCTGTCCTCCAGCTCCTTCTGACGCGCCAGCACACCGGCATCCATCTTGACTGCCTTCTTCATTTCCTTGTCCGCGCGGACGTTGCGGATGACCTGCGGATAGACCTGCATGAGCGAAGCCAGCTCCGAGAGCTTTTTGCCGCTCTGCTTGAGCGCCCAAAGCAGCTGAATCGCTGTCAGCTGTCCGTCACCGGTGGTCATAAACTCGCGGAAGATGATGTGTCCGGACTGCTCGCCGCCGATGACGTGTCCATGCTCGAGCATATTCTGAAGCACATAGCGGTCGCCGACGCCGGTTTTTTCCACCCGGATGGCCGCCTGCTCGGCAAACTTGAAGAAGCCCATATTGCTCATAATCGTGACCACGGCGGTGTTGTTGGTCAGTCTGCCCTCCTGCTTCATCCGGTCGGCGAAGATTGCAATCAGCTTATCTCCGTCCACCAGCTCGCCGTTTTCGTCCACCGCCAAGCACCGGTCGGCATCGCCGTCGAAGGCAACACCCAAGTCAAAGCCGTTCTCACGAACATAGCGTCCCAGCACCTCGATGTGGGTCGAGCCGCAGTTGTCGTTGATGTTGACCCCGTTGGGCTGGTCGTTGAGGATGGTCACCTGTGCGCCCAGCCGCTCAAAGATTTTGGCTGCGGTGGCGCTGGCACTGCCGTTGGCGCAATCTACCGCCGTTTTCAACCCGCAGAGCGGCCCCGGCACGCTCGAAACCAGATGCTCGATGTAGCCCTCAACCAGACCCTCTCCGCTGCGGATGGTGCCCAGCTCGTCGTTCCATTTTAAGTCATAGGGCAGGACATGGTCGAGCACAATCTCCTCGATTTCAATCTCCTCCTCGTCGGTGAGCTTGAAGCCCTCGGAGCCAAAAATCTTGATGCCGTTGAACTCATAGGGATTGTGGGAAGCCGAAAGCATGATGGCGGCATCTGCGTCGGAATTGGCAACCAGATAGGCCACAGCCGGGGTCGGCACCGTACCCAGCGTCACGACATCTGCGCCCACCGAGCACAGCCCGGCTGCAATCGCGCTTTCGAGCATATCGTGCGAGATGCGGGTATCATGTCCGACCAGAAACAGCGGGCGCTTGACCTTGTTGTCCCGTGCCACAACCATCGCTGCCGCTCTGCCGATGTCCATCGCCAGCGTACAGCTAATTTCGGTGTTGGCAACGCCGCGCGCGCCGTCGGTTCCAAAAATTCTTCCCATAAAATGTTCAGCTCCTTACTCATGAATCTTGGTTTGGGCGGCAAAACCCAAAACCGCCCTTTTTTTATGAAATCAACTGCCGCACCGCAACACAGATGGGGTCTCCCTTTGACGCGGCAGGGGTTTGCTTACAGTGCAAGCTGGTCAAAGCGCAGCTGTAGCTGGTCGTCCCCATTCGGACAGGCAAGCCCCAGATGCTCATACGCCAGCGGCGTGACACAGCGTCCACGCGGTGTGCGAACCAAAAAGCCAATCTGCATCAGGTATGGCTCGCACTGCTCCTCGATGGTGACCGTCTCCTCGCCCACCGCCGCGGCAAGGGTTTCCACCCCGACCGGGCCGCCGCCGTAGTTGCGGATGATGGTCTTGAGGATGCGGATGTCGTTGGAATCCAAGCCCAGCTTATCGATTTCCATCTTGTCCAGAGAGGCATCTGCAATCTCGCGGGTCACCCTGCCGTCTCCCAGCACCAGCGCATAGTCGCGCACCCGCTTGAGCAGACGGTTGGCAATACGGGGTGTGCCTCGGCTGCGTCGTGCCAGCTCCAGCGCACCCTCCTCCTCGCACTCGACCTCCAGAATCCGCGCACTTCTCGTGATAATCTGGCACAGCTCCTCCGGGCGGTACAGCTCCAGACGCAGCAGCATCCCGAAGCGGTCACGCAGCGGAGAGGTCATCTGGCCGGCGCGGGTGGTGGCGCCAATCAGGGTAAACTTGGGCAGGTCGATGCGAATCGACCGAGCCGACGGGCCCTTGCCGATGATAATATCCAGCGCATAGTCCTCCATCGCCGGGTAGAGAATCTCCTCCACGGCACGGGACAGGCGGTGAATCTCGTCGATAAAGAGAATATCGCCCTCGCTCAGATTGGTGAGCAGCGCCGCCAAATCGCCGGGCTTTTCGATGGCAGGGCCGGAGGTCACACGGAGGTTGACGCCCATCTCGTTTGCGACGATGCCTGCCAAGGTCGTTTTTCCCAGTCCCGGAGGGCCGTAGAGCAGCACATGGTCCAGCGCCTCTCCGCGCATCTTTGCCGACTGCATAAAGATGGACAGGTTTTCCTTGGCCTTTTCCTGACCGATGTACTCGCTCAGGCATTTCGGGCGCAGCGAGGTTTCCACATCGCCGTCCTCCCCCGAAGCATACTCGGGTGCGATGATGCGGTTTTCAAAATCCATTTCGTTTTCCAGCATTTGTTTTCCTCCTCTGCGCCGCTAGCGGGAGCCTGCCAGCTTTTTTAAGCCCAGCTTGACCAGCTCCTGGACGCTTGCTTCCGGCGGCTGTCCTGCCACCGCACGGGCCGCATCGCTCTGGCTGTAGCCCAGCACCACCAGCGCGGAAACCGCCTCGGCAACGTTGCCGGTGCCTTCGCTGAGCTGGCTGCCGACCTGACTGATCTGCTGCATCTGCTCGCTGAGCTCCTCGGTTTTGACCTTATCCCGAAGCTCGAGCAGGATGCGCTCTGCCAGCTTTTTGCCCACCCCGGCGGCACGGGTCAGGCTTTTGACATCCTGCGACACCAGCGCCAGCATCAGCTGGTCGGGCTTGAGCTCGGACAGGATTGCCAGCGCAACCTTCGGCCCGACGCCGCTGACCGAGGTCAGCTGGCCGAAGCAGTTTTTCTCGGCGGAGGTGGCAAAGCCGAACAAATCAACCGCACCCTCCCGGACATTCATCCAGGTGTACAGCATCGCCTCCGCTCCCACCTGCGGCAGAGCGTTCAAGGTGGTGCGGGTGACGCTGCACCGATACCCCACCCCGGCACACTCGATGACGGCGGCGCTTTCCTCGACATGGATGAGCTTTCCTCTGAGACTATAAATCATGGACTGTCCTCCTCAGCTGCTGTTGAAACCGTTGGTTCTGGCTTAGTCCGCTGCCCGCACAGTGGGCATGGCAGACCGCCAGCGCCAGTGCATCGGCGGTGTCGTCGGGCTTTGGCACCGCAGGCAGATGCAGCAGGATGCGGGTCATCTCCATCACCTGCTTTTTCTCCGCCTTGCCGTAGCCGACCACCGACTGCTTGACCTGCATGGGGGTATACTCGTACACCTGCATCCCCGACTGCGCCGCCGCCAGCAGGATGGTTCCTCTGGCCTGCGCCACATCGATGCCGGTCGTTTTATTGTTGGTGAAAAACAGTTTTTCAATCGACAGGACATCCGGGTGATAGCGCCCGATGACCGTGTTCATGTCCTCATAAATCATCTGGAGGCGCTGTGGGAAATCCATCCCCGCCGGCGTGGTAATGGCGCCGTAGCCCCGAATGATGAAGCGGCTGTTCCGATACTCCAAAACGCCCCAGCCCACGATTGCGTAGCCGGGGTCAATCCCTAGGATAATCACAGCGTTCCTCCCTTGGCAGGGCTTTTGCCCTGTCTGTTTTCATACCCTGATATTATATCACACTTTTTGCGTCATCACAATACAGCCGGAAAATCCTTGCCCGACCCATTTTTGTCCGCCGCACAAAAACAACCTCCCTCCGTCCCTGCGACGAAAGGAGGTTGGTCTTTCCTGATCAGTTCGCTATTTTCCACACGAAATCATACGGCTGATTCGGCTGGATGCTTTTGATGATACCTTCGATGGCATCATCCACCGTTGTGTAAATCTTGCGCTGCTGTTTCCCCGCGGTAATCATGCTCAGCGTGCCGGAATCCTCAGGCCGCCTGATTCCGAGGAACAGCTCCTCGCCCGTTTCCTCCGATTTGATTTGGCCGATGAGACGATAATCGCTGGTCTTGTCCGGTCTTTTCTGCGAAAATTCGAGGGTGAACAGCTCCACATTCTCGCTTTTCAGCGGCAGGAGGAAGGTGATATTCCTTCCCTTCAGCTCCGCCTGCGTGTTGCCGACCCAGCTTTCCGGCAGCCGGATGGTGCAAGATTCCGTTTCGAAGGTTGTGCCCTGAATCGGAACCCTCCACAGAAGCCCCTCCAGATACTGATACACGCTTCTGTAATGTTTGGGATACTTGTTGGAGCCGCTGGCATAAAAGGAGCTGCCGTCGGTCAGGGTGCAGGAAAAAGTAAAGCTGCTGCCATCGTGGACGCCGTTCGGATTTGTTCCGGAAAAGCCTCCCCAATCCCGAACCTGATAGTGACCAAGAACAGCTTCGATTTCTTCCAGCGTTTCCCGGTCAAATTCCTTCTGGTGGGAAATCTCCTGCTCCTGACTCATCATATCTTCGTAGCCCAGCGCAATCACAACCCCATCGTCCGTTCGGTCGAGGGTCAGGATTTTTTTGATGTTGCTCGAATCGCTCCTCTCAAATCGCATCGTTTGGAATTCGAGCGGGGTTTTCGACTCGTGGGGGTGTTTGGACTCGAGCGAATGTTCGGACTCGAAGGACACCGCCGCCCTGCCAATCAGGATGCCTCCCACGACCGCCGCAATTACCCCGATGACAACCGCAATCACCGCTACCACTATCACAATCGTCCGCTTCTTCATCGACAGCACCTCCGTCCGATATGGTTACTTTTTTCTTTATTTTACCATACTACACGGTCTGCGTCAATGAATTGCGGCCACCCGCAGGGAAGTCTGTTACCGCAGAGGGGCTACAAAAACATCGAAATCAGCACGGTGATGATGCCCGCAACCCCGATGGCGATGCCGCTCATCGCACCCTGCACCTCGCCCAGCTCCAACGCCTTGGTGGTTCCCAGCGCATGGCTACAGGTGCCGATGGCAACCCCCGCCTCGACCGGGTCTTTGACCCGAAACAGCCGGATGAGCAGCGGAGCCAGCACAGCGCCCATGATGCCGGTGACGATGACCGCCGCAACGGTGATGGGGACGATGCCGCTGAGCTTGCCGGAAATCTCCATCGCAATCGGGGTAGTGACGCTTTTCGGGATGAGGGAGGCGGTCAGCTGCTCGTCCAGCCCGAACAGCTTACACAGCCCGATGACGCTCAGCACCGAGGTCACCGAGCCTGCCAGAGTGCCGGCAAGGATGGGCAGGAGGTTTTTCTTGAGGGTTTCCAGCTGGCTGTAGACCGAGATTGCCAGCGCCGCCGTTGCCGGAGCCAAGAACATCGAGATGATACTGCCGCCCTTCTGGAAGCTCTCGAGCGGAATCGAGCCGAGCTTCAGCACCGCGATGCACAGCACAATGGCAATCAGTAGTGGATTCATAAACGGAGAGCGGGTCTTGCGGTTGAGCCACAGCCCGATTTCAAACGAGAAGATGCACAGCACAATGCCGAACATCGGAGAAGCAAACAATTCCTGCATCCTTAGCGACCTCCTTTTTTCAGACGATTCTGCCAACTGCTGACCAGACGGATGGTTGCGGCGGACACCGCAAAGGTCAGCACGGTGGTAATCAGGCAGACTGCCAACAGCGGCAGCACCTTGCCCCGCACCGCATCCGCCTGCTCGATGAGCCCCACCCCCGAGGGGATGAAAAAGAACGCCATATTCCGCAGCAGGAAATCGCCCTTTTCGTGGATATGCTCCACCTTGAGCGCACCGCTCAGCAGCAGCAAAAACAACAAAATCATACTAATGACGCTTGCCGGAAATGCGAACGGCAGGACGCGGGAAATCCCTTCGCCCACCAGACAGATTCCGAACACGATTCCAATTTGTACCAGCAGTTTTACCTTCATCTAAAACTCCTCCTCATACAATCTTTTCTTTCAAAAGA
Organism: uncultured Oscillospiraceae bacterium; assembly: GCA_900547015.1. Classification (GTDB taxonomy): domain Bacteria; phylum Bacillota; class Clostridia; order Oscillospirales; family Ruminococcaceae; genus Negativibacillus. The sequence goes on from URFD01000005.1 coordinate 23,865, forward strand.
AACGTTCACGCTTTGCGGTGGTCCTCATCGGTTCGATGGAAAACGCTTCACAGTCAACGCTCCCGAGCGGGTTGCTCTCCTCTATTCCATTTTTTCAAAAGGAAGGCGGCGGAAGTCCCGTCACAGGACTTCCGCCGCCGGGGATTGGTTCCCTATGGCGGTTTGGGTCAGCGCTGCGCTATGCCACCTGCTCGGCAGCAGCCTTTGCGGTTTCGCTGTCCTCCGATTTTTTCTGCTCCTCCGGCTGTTCCGGGGTCTCCTCGGTCGGCTTGGTCTGCTCGGTTGGAGCGGTCGGTTCCACGGTCTGCGGAGTCTCGGTCAGCGGAGCTGCCGGAATGGACTGCTCCCCATTGTCCGAAATCTGCGGCAAGCCCGGAACGGCGCCGTCCGGCGGGTCTTTGATTGCGGTGAGGTGGTACTCGCCGTCCTCCCGCTCCAGCACATAAATCATATACTTGCTGGGAACCGGCACGCTCTTTTCCTTCTTCACCTGCTGAATCCACTGGTTGTCCGGCGCGATGTAGCCCACGGTCAGCTCAAAGAGATTGCCCGTGCGGTTGATTTCCTCCACCTGTGGGGTATACAGGATGGTGGCATCCACCGGGACATAGTAGGTTTTGGTGTCCGCGTTGTAGGAGTAGATGGACAGATAGTCCTCAAACGACTGGTGAACCAGCGTGACCCCGTCTCCGAACAGCTTCGCACACGCAACATCGACGTCGCTCTGCGGCACCGAAATCATGCTGCCGTCGCCGATTGCGTACCTCTCGTTGTTTTCGAGGATGGCCGCCCAGATGGAGGAGCGCAGCAGCGCAAGGTCGCCCATCTCGTTGGGGTCCTCGAACGGAACCGGGTCAAACATCAGCACCGGCAGGATAAAGTTTCCAAATTCGGTTTTCTTCTTGGAGTTGTCAATCAGGTTTTCGGTGGTCTGCACTCCCAGAGTCACGACGGTAATCAATCCGATGAGTGCCAGCAGGATGAACAGTCCGCCCAGCGGCACTGCTGCCGAATGTTTTCGGCGGCGTTTGTCCGACTTTTTGCGTTTTGCATTCTGCGGTGCATTCTCCTGCTTTGGCTTCGGCTCAGGCTTTGCCTGCGGCTTCTCGGCCTTTGGCTCGGGCTTCGGCTCGGTAACCTGCTCGGGCTTTGGCTCAGGCTTTGCCTGCGGCTTTTCGGCCTTTGGCTCGGGCTTCGGCTCAGTAACCTGCTCGGGCTTTGGCTCAGTCGGAGCTGCCTTCGCAGGCTGTTCTACCTTCTGCCAGCCCTGCTGTTGGTTTCGGTTGGGTTTTTTCCTTGACATTCTTCAGCCCCATTTCATTCGCTGTCTGCCGGCTGTTGCTGTGGCAGCAGCTCGATTTTCACTTTGGTAATCCTCTGGTCATCCATTTCGGTGACGGTCACCCGCATCCGGTCCTCATAGACCAGCTGCTCGCCCACCGTCGGGATGTGCTCGAGCTGCTCGAGAATCCATCCGCTGACCGTATTATAGTCGCTTTCAAAGGAGCGGTTGTCCTCGTCCAGCTCATCCATCAGGTCATAGATATTGTAGTCGCCGCTGACCTCATAGGTATGGTCGTCCTTCTTGACCAGCTCTTCCTCAAAATCATCGTATTCGTCCCAGATTTCGCCGACCAGCTCCTCCACGACATCCTCGATGGTAACCAGTCCCATCGTGCCTCCGTAGTCGTCGGTGACGATTGCCAGCGGCATCTTTTCTTTTCTCAGCTTTTCCAGCAGGCCGGACAGGTTCATCGTCTTGTGGACGAACAGGCACTGGGACAGCAGCGAGTGGATATCGTGTTCGCTGTTGCTGATTTCATCCTCCAGAATATCCCGCACATGAACCAGACCGATGATGTTGTCGATGGAGCCTTCATAAACCGGGATTCGGGAAACCTTGCTGGTTTTGGCAAGCTCCAGAATCTCCTCCCAGCTGTCCTCGACATCCAGCGTGACCATATCCACACGGGGGGTGACGATTTCCTGTACCTCGATTTCGTCAAACTCCAGCGCAGACTGGACAAGGTCGCTCTCGTTTTCCTCAAGCACGCCCTCCTCCTCGATGGATTCGACGATATATTTGAGCTCCTCCTCGGTGACCGAAGGCTTGTCATCCTCTCCGCCGGTCAGACGGGACATCAATCCGGACAGGGCACTGAGCGCTGCCGAAAGAGGCTTAAAGACGGTCATCAGGAAGCCAATCGGGCCGCTGACAACCACCGCCAGCGAATCCGCATTGTTTTTGGCATAGTTTTTGGGCAGAACCTCACCGAAGATCAATACAACAATCGTCATGACAACCGTGGAAACTGCCGCGCCCTTGTCCGCGCCGAGCAGGACGGTGAAGATGACGGTGGCAAGCGAAGCCGAGGCGATATTGACAATGTTGTTGCCGATGAGAACGGTGGAAATCATCCGCTCATAATTTTCCGCAACACGCAAAGTCCGCGCCGCCTTTTTGTCGCCGTTTTCCTCCAGACTCTTCAGGCGAATCTTGTTCACACTGGTCAGGGCAGTTTCGGAGCCCGAGAAAAAGGCCGAAAGCGCCACCAAAACGATTAAAAAAATGCAAGATAACCCGCTGCTACTGTCCAACATTCATCAGCTCTACTTTCTTAAAAGATATTTTTCTGGCGGAGTTGGGTTTTCTCTCCTCCCAGTCTGTTTTTTATTTTATCAGAAATCCCTCCGATTCTCAAGTTTTTCTGCGATTATTTACAGCTATTTCATACTCGTAGGCTTCCGTCCGGTCGTTTCGGCTGGCTGTGGCGGCGTTTTGCTCGGTTTTTCTTCCGGTTTCAGGGGCGCTCTGCGGGTCAATTTTCGTCACTTGTGACATTTTGCAGAAAATTTTCTGTAAGGGATTGACTATGGTGTAAGACCATACTTTATAATGCCTTCTTGCAAGACCGCAAAAAATAGAGGCGGTCACACCGAGGAAGGAAAGGAGCAATCTTTGCATGATGAAACAGGATGGAATGAAACAAGAGCTCAGCCGAAAATTTTACCGCTATGTGCTGCCGTCGATGGTGTCGATGCTGCTCAGCGGCTTTTACGCGATGGTGGACGGCGTCTTTGTGGGCAACGCGGTGGGCAGTGCGGCGCTGGCTGCCATCAATCTGGTCTACCCGATTCATGCCTGCTTGAATGCGACCGCCTTCGGATTGGGCGTGGGCGGCGCGGTGCTGATGAGCAAGCATCTGGGCTGTGATGAGCAGTACGAGGCACAGCGCGCGATGGGAACCACCCTGTCGGTGCTGACGCTGGCAGGACTGGTGCTAATGGGGCTGTTCTGGCTGAGCAAGGATTTGCTCATCGGATTGCTGGGCGCCACCGGAGAGATTGCCCGTTATGCTGACGACTACATCTCGGTCATCATCCTGTGCGGCATCTTCCCGGTGCTGGGCAACGGCATCACCCCGCTGATTCGCAATCAGGGCCGCACCATTCAGGCGACCTTGTTCATGAGCTCGGGGCTGGTCACCAACATCGTGCTGGACTATCTGCTGGTCTATCGGCTGTCGATGGGACTGCGCGGTGCAGCGATTGCCACCGTGATTGCACAGGCGGTGGTTGCCCTCCTTGCCCTGTTCTATCTGTTTGCAAATAACCGCTCCGTCTTTACCTTGGAGGGGCTGCGGATTTCCGGGGACAGCCTCAAGCGAATCGTCCGCATCGCCGTTTCGCCGTTCGGCCAGACCCTCATCCCTTCGGTCATCATCGTCCTGACCAACTGGCAGTGCATCCGCTACGGAGGGGACGACGCTCTGGCGGTGTTCTCCCTGCTGTCCTATGTGCTGGCATCGGTCCAGCTGCTGTTGCAGGGCGTGGGCGACGGCATCCAGCCGCTGTTGAGCTTTTCCTACGGCGCAGGCCAGCGGGAGGAAATCCGCTACCTGTTCCGCAAGGGCATCCTAAGCTCTATCCTCATCTCGACCCTGACCGCAATCGGCGTCTCGATTCTGCGGGCTCCCATCGTGGGGCTGTTTGGCCTGAGCGGCGAGGTTGCACAGCAGGCACAGCCGGCGCTGGTCATCACGGCACTTTCCTTCTTAATGGTCGGCCTGACCCGCTGCATCAGTGCCTACTTCTACGCGGTGGAGCAGACCGCTGTCTCCTCCCTGCTGGTCTACATCGAACCTTGTCTGCTGTATCCGCTGGCTCTGTGGCTGCTGCCGCTGATGTTTGGACTCAGCGGTGTGTGGGCGGCATACCCGATCGCACAGCTTGCGCTTGCCGTTCTGTGCGTTGCACTCTACCTGCGCATCGAGCGCCGCTCTGCCGTCTGCTCCTGCCCCGTCGAGGACACTCCAAGCTGCTAATTCCCAAAAAGCACACACAAAAAACCGGACAGAAATGTCCGGTTTTTTCTATCTTCTGTTCTATTTTGGGGGAAGCTACATATTGGGTTTGCGTCTGATGCCGCGCGACTTATACGGAACAACCCGTCCTGCAACGGTTTGTTTGATTGCCCAGACATCGTTCTTCACTTCGTTGAGAATCTCGTTCATCTGCTCCAGCTGTACCACACGACGGTGCAGGTCATTGTGACCTTCCAGCAACAGATTGATTTTTCTGTCGATTTCATTCTCAACAATCAGCTGGGTCTTGGTGGCAAGCGCCTTGACCGATTGCAGCTCCGATTCGACCTTGTCCAGTCTTGCATCGACCTTGTCCAGTCTTGCATCGACCTTGTCCAGTCTGCTGTAGATTGGAGCAACGGCATCTTGAATCTGGGTGTGCATTTCCTCCATCATCTGGCGGTTGTTCTCGGACATCTGCCGATTCATTTCCTCCATCATCTGGCGGTTGTTTTCCGCCATCTGGCGATTCATTTCCTCCATCATCTGGCGGTTGTTCTCAGCCATCTGCCGGTTCATTTCCTCCGTCATCTGGCGGTTGTTCTCGGACAGCATCTGGCGCATCGCCTGCAACAGCTCCATGTTTTCCATCCTCGCAGCCTCCTTTCCTCTGTTTTCTAATTCCATTATAGCACAGACGCGGTCGCGATTCAATGAGGGAAGGCAAGCCGCCGCTGATTTTAAGACAAACATCCCCCTCTGCCCGAGCGGACAGAGAGGGATGCGTTTTGCATTGTGATTCGGCAAGGGGTCAAGGACGGAGCAGCAGCTCCAACAGGCCGGAATAGAGCGCGGCTGGGTCGTCTTCAATCGTCTGGCGAACGCGCAGGCACTCCTCCTCGGTCGGCAGGAACACCTTCATCTCCAACAGATCCGAGCCGATGTCCCGCAGAACCAGCTCCAGAATGTATCCGTCCGAAACGGGGTGATAGTTGATTTCCACCCGGTCCATGCAGCGGTGAATCCGGGTGAGCTTGCGCGCCTCCTCCAGCGTCTTTTCCCGCACAGAAAGCGGCAGTGTCTTTTCAAAGGTGCGGGCTGTGACCCTGCCCACCTCGGTGATGGACAGCACCTCCCGTCCGTCCTCGGTCTGCTGGCGGCGCAGATGGCTGGTGCGCTCAAGGTCGCTGACCGATTCGGCAAATTCAAAGTAGTTGACCAGCCCCGTATTCTGGAAGATTTCGTTGAGCTCGTCGAAGGTCATCTCCTGCTCGATGCTGTTGAGCAGAAAGCAGATGAGAATCTTGACCTCAAAATCGTTGGTCAGTCCGCCGGGACGCACCCCTCCCACGAAAGCGTTAAAGGACATCCTTTCCACCCCCTTTGCACGATGCCGGTCGATGCGGACCGCAGCCCTCCGACATCTTTTCTCTTATTTTACAACATTTCTCCCGATTTTAAAAGAGGCGAAGTCAGGTTTTTCGGCAAAATCCATCGATTTTCTCTCTGATTTGGCGCAGGAGGGCAAAAATCGGACTAGATTTTCTCCAATTCCCGCAGAATCGACTGCATCTTTCTGGGCGAAACATAGCCTCCGGCATGGTCGAGGATGTCCCGGAGCGGGATGGCATTGGCGACCGGAAGCATCGGGTGACGCATGACCATCGGCAGCTCCTTTTGCAGCATCGCCCGAGCGCGCGGGTTTTGCAGCACCTCGCCGACGGTAATCTGATAGTTTTTCAGGTTCATAACAGCAGCTCCTTTCCAAAAATCCATACGGGATTCCCTCTATTCTATGCCGGTTTGCAAAAGCTGTGACGGGCTTTTCGGGCAAAAGCCATACGAACGGGCGATAAATCCGCAGGGAATTGAAAACAGGGCATTGAGTTTCCGACAAAACAATGCTATAATTTTAGCGTATCATACGTTTTTTACCCAAGCGGTATCGATAGACAGGAGGACGAATCATCATGGAACAAGAGAAAAAACCGTTTTATATCACAACGCCGATCTATTATCCATCGGATAAGCTGCACATCGGCCACACCTACTGCACCGTTGCCACCGACACGATGGCGCGCTACAAGCGGCTTCAGGGCTACGATGTCATGTTCCTGACCGGCACCGACGAGCACGGCCAGAAAATCGAGGACAAGGCCAAGGAGGCAGGCGTTACCCCGAAGCAGTTCGTGGACAACATCGTAGAGGGCGAGCACGGTGTACTCGACCTGTGGAAGCTGATGAACATTTCCAACGACCGCTTCATCCGCACCACCGATGATTATCACGAACATTCCGTCCAGAAAATCTTCAAGAAGCTCTATGAGCAGGGCGACATTTATAAAGGAAAATATGTCGGCAAATACTGCAAGCCGTGCGAATCCTTCTGGACCGAGACCCAGCTGGTGGACGGCAAATGCCCGGACTGCGGACGCCCGGTTGTGGACGCTGAGGAGGAGGCTTACTTCTTCCGCCTTTCCAAGTATGCGGACCGGATTCAGGACCTGCTGGAAAACACCGATTTCCTTCAGCCGCGCAGCCGTGTCAACGAGATGATCAACAACTTCATCAAGCCCGGTCTGGAAGACCTGTGCGTTTCCCGTACCTCCTTCAGCTGGGGTGTGCCGGTTGACTTTGACCCGAAGCACGTGGTCTATGTTTGGATTGATGCACTTTCCAACTACATCAACGCGCTCGGCTATGAGAACGACCGCTACCACGATTTCGACAAATTCTGGCCGGCAGATGTTCACTTTGTCGGCAAGGAGATTGTCCGCTTCCACTCCATCATCTGGCCTGCCATCCTGATGGCACTGGACCTGCCTCTGCCAAAGCACGTTTACGGTCACGGCTGGCTGCTGCTGGACGGCGGCAAGATGAGCAAATCCAAGGGCAACGTGGTGGACCCATATCTGCTGGCAGAGCGCTACGGCGTGGATGCCCTGCGCTACTTCCTGCTGCGGGAGTTCCCGTTCGGCTCGGACGGCAACTTCTCCAACGAGGCGCTCATCAGCCGCATCAACATCGACCTGGCAAACGACCTGGGCAACCTGCTGTCCCGCTCGGTTTCGATGGTGGAAAAATACTTCGGCGGTACTCTGCCGCAGGAGCGTGAGTCGGACGAAATCGACAACGAGCTGGTGGAAATGATCTCCACCCTGCGCGGCAAATATGACGAGCAGATGGAAAAATTTGCCTTCCAGAACGGACTGGCAGAGGTATTCAAGCTCATCTCCCGCACCAACAAATATATCGACGAGACCGCTCCGTGGGCGCTGGGCAAGGACGAAACCAAAAAAGCAAGACTGGCAACCGTCCTGTATAACCTCTTGGAGGCTCTGCGTGTCTCCGCTGCCCTGCTCTCCCCATTCATGCCGGACAGCTGCCAGAAGATTGCCGAGCAGATTGGCGCTTCTGCCGAGGATGTTTCCTATGAAAACGCTGCAAAATACGGCGTTCTGCCACAGAATGTGACCGTTCACAAGGGTGCGACCCTCTTCCCAAGAATTGATATGCAGAAGGAGCTGGAGGAGCTGGCAGCCCAGCAGGCAGCCGCTCACCCACAGCTGCCAAAATATGAGGGCGTAGCCGAGCTGATTGACATCGAGCACTTTGGCAAGGTGGATTTGCGTGTTGCTCAGATTAAGGAATGTGAGCCAATCAAGCGTGCGAAAAAGCTGCTCAAGCTCCAGCTGGACGACGGCTTTGAGGGCGGCAGACAGGTCGTTTCCGGCATCGCTCCGTGGTACAAGCCGGAAGATCTCATCGGCAAGAAGATCGTCATCGTGGCGAACCTCAAGCCTGCCAAGCTCCGCGGCGTACTTTCCCAGGGCATGATCCTGGCAGCTGACTCCGGTGAAAACGATGTCAAGGTGCTATTCGTGGATGACAGCGTTCCCGCTGGTTCCAAGGTGCGCTGACCATGGTGGACGGTATCTTTGATTCCCACGCCCACTACGATGATGACGCCTTTGACGCCGACCGGGACGGGCTGCTCCGCTCCCTGGCCTCCCATGGGGTACGCCGGGTAATGAATGTGGGCAGCAGCATGGAGAGCTCACGCACCGGCATCCAACTGGGAAAGGAATATGACTTCCTCTATTCCAGTGTGGGCGTCCATCCGGACTCCGCCCGGGAGATCTGCGATGAAACCCTCCGGGAACTGGCGGAACTCGCCCGGGAACCCAAAGTCCGGGCACTGGGAGAGATCGGCCTGGATTACCAC
>URFD01000006.1 GCA_900547015.1 uncultured Oscillospiraceae bacterium
TCGGCTACGAATCAGTCGCATAGGAATCTGAAAGGTGTATCAGCCGTTTTGGCTGGTACGCCTTTTTTAGTTTGTGCAGGGAGGGAACTTGGTGGAAAACCCCAGATTGGAGTATCTCCGGGATAAGGTCAAAAAGCTGCCGTTGCAGCCGGGAATCTATATCATGAAGGACAAAAAGGGAACAATCATCTATATCGGAAAGGCCAAGGCGCTGAAAAATCGGGTCAGCAGCTATTTTCGCAGCGTGGAAAAGCACACGCCGAAGGTTTACCGAATGGTGGAGAATGTCTGGGATTTTGAGTATATCGTGACTTCCAGTGAGTTTGAGGCACTGGTGCTGGAGTGCAGCTTCATCAAGCAGCATTCGCCCAAGTACAACATCCTGCTCAAGGACGACAAGGGCTATCACTATATCCGAATTGGAAACGAGGCCTACGGCAGAATTACCGCAAGCCACCAGCCGCAGCAGGACGATGCGCGCTATTTGGGCCCCTATCTGTCCGGATATGTGGTCAGCCAGACGGTGGACGAGGTCAACAAAGCATTTTTACTGCCGACCTGCACCCGCCGATTTCCGCAGGAAATCGGGAAGGGCAGACCCTGCCTGAACTATCACATCAAGCAGTGCATGGCTCCGTGCAGCGGAAAGATTAGCGAGGAGGAGTATGCACAGGTGTTGGAGGAGGCGGTCAGCTTTTTAAGAGGCTCGGGCGCCGACATCCAGCGGGTGCTGCGGGAGCGGATGATGCAGGCCTCCGAGCAGCTGGAATTTGAGAAGGCGGCTCGCTATCGGGACCGCATCCGCGCCATTCAGGGGCTTCAGGAAAACCAGAAGGTCGTTTCCATCCGCTATGAGCAGGAGGATGTGATTGCACTGGTGCAGTCCTCGGTTAAGTGCTGTGCGGTGGTGATGCAGTTTCGGGATTACCGTCTGGTGGACAAGGAGTATTTCATGCTGGACGAGCTGGCAGAATTTTCGGAGGCCGCACTCTCCGGCACGGCGGAGCAGGCTGTCGAGGAGGTACTGCGGGAGATGCGAACCCAGTTCGTGCTGCGCTACTACAACATGAAGGGAACTGCGCCCAAAACGGTGGTGCTGGATGGAGAGCCCAGCTGCCGGGAGGAGCTGGAACGCTATCTCAGCGAGAAGGCGGGAAGAAGCGTTGGACTGCTGGTGCCGCAAAAGGGAGACCAGATGCGGCTGCTGGCGATGGCGAAGGAGAATGCCAGCCAGCAAATCGCCGAGCAGACCCGACATACCAGCCGGGAAATCTCTGCGCTGGATGAGCTGGCAAGGCTGTTGGGACTCAACCAAGTCCCCAATTATATTGAGGCTTATGATATTTCCAATATCGGCAGCGAGACAATCGTTGCCGGCATGGTGGTGTTTGAGGGCGGCAGACCGCTCAAGGGTGCATACCGCAAGTTTTCGGTGCGCTCGGTGGTAGGAAAGGCGGATGACTATGCCTCGATGCGGGAGGTGCTGACCCGCCGGTTGGAGCGGTATGAGCAGCATAAGGAGGAGGGAGTTGGATTCGGACACCTTCCGGATTTGATTCTGCTCGACGGCGGCAGAGGCCATGTGGCGGCGGTCAAGCCAATTGTCAGACAGATGGGTTTCAACATCCCAGTGTTTGGCATGGAGAAGGATGACCGCCACCGAACCCGCACAGTCGCGACCGAGGACGGAGAGCTTTCGGTCACCTCCTTCCGCGCGGCGTTTGACCTGCTGACCAATATTCAGGACGAGGTACACCGCTTTTCCATCGGGTATTCCCGGCAGAAGCACGCCAGCCATGCGATGGAATCGGTCCTGCGCTCGGTGGAGGGAATCGGGGAAAAGCGCGCCCAAAACTTGTTTATCCGCTTCCGCACACTCAAGGCGATGGAGGCAGCCACCCTCGAACAGCTGGAAGAAACCCCTAGCATGACCCATCTGGCTGCGCTGAATCTGTATCAATCCCTGCACGGCAAGCCAAATGAGACGACGAAAGAGGACAAACCGTCGGAAGGATTCGACAGGGAATGGTGAAATTTTCTGCGCACCATTGACAAACAGCAGAAAAGTGAACATAATAAGAAGGAAACATTTTGTTCGAAGAAAGGAAAATGGCATGAGAGTAACCACCGGCCTTGCAAGAGGAAGAAATCTGGAAGCACCACAGGGACTGGACACCAGACCGTCCTCTGATATGACCAAGCAGGCAGTATTTAATATTATTCAGAATTATGTAGAAGGGTCCTGTTTCCTGGATTTGTTTGCAGGCTCAGGACAGATGGGCATCGAGGCGCTCAGCCGCGGTGCAAAAAATGCAATTTTTATTGACAGCTCCTCCAAGGCTGTCGAAATCGTCAAGGCAAACCTGAAGCACTGTGGTCTGATGGAGCAGGCAAGGGTCGCACTGATGGACGCAAAATCGTTTTTGCAGAACGGCTCCCAGCTGTTCGACATCGTATTTTTGGACCCGCCGTATCAGCAGAACATCATCGATGCAATCCTGCCGTTAGCGGCAGAGCGGATGGCTCCGGGCGGTATCATCATCTGTGAGACCGAACGCAACGAGCAGCTGCCACAGGGTGCCGGAAGCTTTACCGAGACCAAGACCTATCTGTACGGCAAGGCAAAAATCACCGTGTACCGCCGCGGCGAGCCGCAGGAGGAAGAATAAGCGGATGAGACAGGAAAGAATTGCAGTGGTTCCCGGGAGCTTTGACCCGATTACCAAGGGACACATGGATATTATCCGCAGAGCGCAGACCCTGTTTGACCGGGTCATCGTGCTTGTGGTCATCAACGCACAGAAAAACCCGAGCTTTTCCCCGCAGGAGCGCGCGGAGCTGATTCGCCGTTCGGTGAAGGGAATCGACGGAATCGAGGTAGACAGCTTTGACGGTCTGCTGGTAGATTATGTGAGAGAGGTCGGCGCCTGCGCAATCGTCAAAGGACTGCGGGCAGTGTCGGACTTTGAGTATGAATTTCAGATGGCGCTGATCAACAAGGAGCTGTATGACCAGGTGGAGACGGTCTTTCTGACCACCAGCGTGGAAAACCAGTACCTGAGCTCCAGCGTGGTCAAGCAGATTGCATCCTTCGGCGGAAACATCCATCCGTTTGTTCCCGAACAGGTTCACGACGAAATCGTTAGCCGTTTATATAAAGGGAAACGATAAATCAAAGCCAACAAAAAACAGGAGGAATGAAAAATGAACATTGATGAGATTTTAAATATGATCGACGATATGCTGGAAGAAGCATGGAGCCTCCCGTTTTCCGGCGGACGCTGTGTGGTGGATGCCCAGAAGGTCAAGGAATGTGTAGAGGATATTCGTCTGAACCTGCCGGGAGAAATCAAGCAGGCTAAGATGATTGTGGCGGACCGCAACGACATCATCAAGACGGCGGAGCGTCAGGCAGAGACCACCCTGCGCAAGGCAGAGGAACGGGCAAGAATGCTGATTGCACAGGAGGAAATCGTCAAGCAGGCACAGGAGAAGGCAGCGGATATTATCGCACAGGCGCAGATGGCAGCCAAGGAAATTCGCCGCGCTTCCCATGAATTTTCTGATTCCGTCCTGAAGCAGACCGAGGAGAACCTGAACGCTTCGCTCAAGAATGTTCGGGATACCCGTCAAGCGTTGAGAAATGCCACCAGCAAGACCAAACAGATGCAGATGTCAAAAGAAGATTAATTGATGAGAACAGGGCAGCATTTCCCAACGCAGAAGCCAACAGGGAAAATGCTGCCTTTTTGTCCGCAAAGGGGGAGTGCCGATGAGTGGGATGACCTTGAAATGGATTGCACTGGTGCTGATGTTTTTGGACCATCTGGGAGAATTTTTTCCGTTGGTCATACCGGTGTGGTTCCGCTGGCTGGGACGGCTGTCTGCTCCGCTGTTTCTGTTCTGTCTGGCGCAGGGCATGGAAAAGACCCGCAGCCGCAAGCGGTACCTGACAAGGCTGTGGGTGGGCTCTGCTGTGATGGGAACAGGAGACCTGCTGCTGACCCTGTGGTTTCCGCAGGCTCTGGTCGCAGTCACCAATAATATTTTTTCTACCATGGTTGTCATCGGGCTGTCGATTTGGGTGCTGGAGAGCTTTGATGACAACTGCACCCGGGCTGACCGTCTGGCAAAGCCGGAGGCGGCGCTGGGTCTGCTGGTTGGTACACAGGTGGCACTGGGAACCCTTGGCACTCTGCTCGAAAACACAGCCGGAAGGCCGTGGGCAAAGCTGCTGGCAGGTCTGCTGCCGAACACCAGTTATTGTGAGGGCGGACTGGATGTGGTCATTCTGGGGCTGATTTTATACTTTACCCGCAAGGACCCCAAAAAGCTGTGCCTCGGATATGGCCTGTACAGCGCAGCCCAACTAATCTTCGCAGTGTCGCGCGCGATGACCTACGGGGAACTGGGCATGATTTTCCGCTATTTCTATCAGTGGATGATGATTGGCTCCCTGCCGCTGATGCTCTGCTATAACGGCAAGCGCGGCAAGGTCGGAGGACGGTTCTTCTACCTGTTCTACCCGGTACATATCTGGCTGTTGTTTGTGCTGTCCAATCTCAAATAAAAAAAGCCCGCCGAACCGACGAGCTGAAAAAACAAAAAAGAAGAAGGGTTTATTATGAATGGAACATCCAATTCTCTGTGGGTAGTGTATGCGATGCTGTCAGCGGTGTTTGCGGCGTTGACCTCGATTCTGGCAAAGCTGGGCATCAGCGGCATCGACTCGAATCTGGCAACCGCCATCCGGACGGTGGTGGTGCTGATTATGGCATGGGGTATCGTCTTTATGACCGGCGTCCATAAGCAGATTCCCGACATCGGAGGGCGGTCTTGGCTGTTTTTGACCCTTTCCGGATTGGCAACCGGACTGTCGTGGCTGTTCTACTACCGTGCGCTCCAGATGGGCGATGCCAGCAGGGTTGTTCCAATCGACAAGTCCAGCGTCGTCATCAGCATGATTCTAGCCTTTGTGATTCTCAAGGAGAAGCTCACTTGGCAGTCAATTGTAGGTGGTCTGCTGATTAGCGCAGGAACCTTTGTTCTGATTCTGTAAGCTCTGCTGATATAGGACAGAAGGTTATCGGGACGAGGTCTCCAGCTCATCGGCAAAGTCCACATGGTCGACGGTAAATTCTCTGCCGTCCAAATAGGACAGGATGCCAGCATCGGTGCAGAAGGAGAAGCGCAGCTTGTAGGCATACAGCGCCTGGTAGGAATGGCGGGAGCCGCGGTTCTGCTGGTTGGTGCCATACTTGGTGTCTCCGACCAGCGGGTGGCCGTAGAATGCCATGTGCGCGCGAATCTGATGGGTTCTGCCGGTCTTTAAATCGACCTCCAGCAGGCTGATTTTCCCGTTGGTTTTGAGGGTTCGGTACTGGGTGATGATGGTTTTGCTGCCGGGAACCTGCCGATGAAAGACCTGAACCTGATTGCGCTGGCTGTCCTTAATGAGAAAATCACGCAGGGTGGCGCTGCGCGGCTGCGGAACGCCGTGTACCAGACACAGGTAGAGCTTGACCAGCTCGCGGTCCTTGACCTTCTGGTTGAGGATTCGCAGAGCGGCAGCATTTTTGGCGGCGATGACGATGCCGCCTGTGTTGCGGTCGATGCGGTTGCACAGGGCAGGGACAAAGCTGTTTTCCTGCTCCGGACAGTATTCGCCCTTGTTGTAGAGGTAGTGCAGGATGCGGTTGATGAGGGTATCAGGGGTGTTGTCATCGTCCTCGTGAACCACCAGTCCCGGCTTTTTATCGACCAGCAGGATGTTCTCGTCCTCGTAGACGATGTTCAGCTTGTCCGGAACCTTCAGAAAGACAAGGTCCTGTCGGCCCTCGCCGAAAAATTCGTCGTTGAGGTAAAGCTCAACCAAGTCACCCTCCTGCAGGCGGTCCTGCGGCTGGCAGCGTTTTTTGTTGAGCTTGATGCGCTTGAGGCGGAACGATTTATAGAGCAGATTATTCGGGAGAGCGGGGACGGTTTTTTCGACAAATTTGCTGATCCGCTGTCCGGCGTCGTTAGCATTGATGATAAAGGATTTCATAAAAAAAGCACCTTTCTGCGCCTGATGGCGACCGCGATTTTTTCAGATTTGATTATAACAAGATCGGGCGGAATTTGCAACACGGGCAGGACAGGGGAATGGAAAGAAAGGAGGCGGATGCCGCATTGGAAAAAGAAAATATCCATGCCGGACACCGGGAGCGACTGCGCAAGCGATTCGATGCGGCAGGCGCCAAAGGCTTTGAGGAGCACACCTTTTTGGAGCTGTTACTGTTTTATGTGATTCCCCGAAAGGACACCAATCCCATCGCACACGAGCTGCTGCGGCGGTTTGGCAGCTTGGAGAGGGTGCTGAGCGCCTCGGCACAGGAGCTGATGCAGGTGGAGGATATCGGCCAGAACGCAGCCCGATACCTGACCATGCTGGGAACCCTGCCGAGCTTTCTGCGGGATGGGCAACAGAAAAAACGGGTGGTGCTGGATTCCTCGGTCAAGGTGGGGGAATATCTGGTCAATCAGTTTTCGGGTAAGGAAATGGAAACGATGATGGTGCTGTGCCTGAACAGCCGCAAGGAGCCGTTTTTCTGCGGGGAGCTGGGTCAGGGGACGAGCAACAGCACCGTGACCAGCGTTCGGGAAATTGCATATCTGTGCAGTCGGGTCAATGCAACCGACATCATCCTATCCCACAACCATCCCAGCGGGATGTCTCTGCCTTCGGTGAGCGACATTGTGATGACCAAAAAGGCGGAGGATTTTTTAAAGGAAATCGGTGTGACCGTACTGGACCACTTTATCGTTACAGATCAGGAGTTCTTCTCGATGAGGGACCATAAGCTGTTTTAAGGCTTGCGGGACGAGCACCCCAAAAATAGCGGAGCTTCTGCAATCGAAGATGACAGGAAAGGGAAAAGGACAGCTTTGAGGGCTGTCCTTTTTTTCGCGGTCGGGGACAGGCGGCTGACTGGAAATTTTCGTCACAGAATTGACTTGCCGTTTGCGTAGTGCTAAAATCAAACTGTGAGAGTGAAATAACGAACCGCTCAAGCAGGCAAAGGGAAAAAGGAAGGGAGTTGCTTTTTATGGAACAGACAGGAGCTTTTGAGCTGGTATCCTCCTATCAGCCGACAGGCGACCAGCCGCAGGCAATTAAGAGTTTGGCACAGGGGGTGCTGGCGGGAGACCGGGAACAGACGCTGCTGGGTGTTACCGGCTCCGGCAAAACCTTCACGATGGCAAACATCATCAAGGAGGTCAATCGTCCCACGCTGGTGCTGGCGCACAATAAGACGCTGGCAGCCCAGCTGTGTTCGGAGTTCAAAGCCTTTTTCCCAAACAATGCGGTGGAATATTTTGTGTCCTACTATGACTATTATCAGCCGGAGGCGTACATCGCCAACACTGATACCTATATCGAGAAGGACAGCGCCATCAACGATGAAATCGAAAAGCTGCGACACTCGGCAACCTCGGCGCTTTCGGAGCGGCGGGATGTCATCATTGTGGCAAGCGTGTCCTGCATCTATTCGCTGGGCGACCCAATCGACTACCGCAACATGGTGATTTCCCTGCGGACCGGGATGCAGAAGGAGCGGGACGAGCTGACCCGAAAGCTGGTGGATTTGCAGTACGAGCGCAACGACATCAATTTCACCCGAAACAAGTTCCGGGTGCGGGGCGACGTGGTGGAGATTTTCCCGTCCTACGGCAGCGAGACGGCGATTCGGGTTGAATTTTTCGGGGACGAGATTGACCGCATCTCTGAAATCAACACCGTCACCGGAGAGGTGAAGAATGTTGTCTCCCATGTGGCAATCTATCCGGCATCCCATTATATCGTTCCAAGGGATAAGATGCAGCAGGCGCTGTGCCAGATTCGGGAGGAGATGGAGCAGCGGGTAGCTTACTTCAAGGCAAACGACAAGCTCATCGAGGCGCAGCGCATCATGGAGCGCACCAATTACGACATGGAGATGCTCACCGAAATCGGCTTCTGCAAGGGCATTGAAAACTATTCCCGGGTGCTGTCCGGCAGAGCGGAGGGCAGCTGTCCGTATACCCTGCTGGATTATTTCCCGGAGGATTTTCTGCTGTTTGTGGACGAGTCCCATGTGACCCTGCCGCAGGTGCGCGGAATGTACGGCGGCGACCATGCCCGCAAGCAGAATCTGGTGGATTACGGCTTCCGCCTGCCGTCCGCCTATGATAACCGTCCGCTGACCTTTGACGAATTTTACAGCAAGCTCAATCAGGTCATCTTTGTCAGCGCAACTCCCGGCGCCTTTGAAAAGGAAAAGAGCAGACGCATTGTGGAGCAGGTGATTCGTCCGACCGGTCTGGTTGACCCGGAAATCGATGTGCGTCCGGTGGACGGACAGATTGACGACCTGCTTTCTGAAATCAACCTGCGGACGGAAAAGGGAGAGCGGGTGCTGGTGACCACCCTGACCAAAAAGATGGCGGAGGATTTGACCTCCTACTTTGAAAATATGGGAGTTCGGGTGCGGTATATGCACCACGACATCGACACCATCGAGCGAATGGAAATCATCCGGGATTTGCGCCTGGGAGAGTTTGATGTCCTAGTCGGCATCAATCTGCTTCGAGAGGGTCTGGATATTCCGGAGGTTTCGCTGGTGGCGATTCTGGATGCTGACAAGGAGGGCTTTTTGCGAAGCGAGACCTCGCTGGTGCAGACCATCGGACGAGCGGCCCGAAACGCCAACGGCAAGGTCATCATGTATGCGGATTCGGTGACCGATTCGATGGAGCGCGCCATCAGCGAGACCTATCGCCGCCGCGAGGTTCAGCTGAAATACAACGAGGAGCACGGCATCGTTCCGCAGACCATCCAGAAGGATGTGCGGGAGATTTTGGAAATCTCGACCCGAGAGCAGACCGACAAGCTGGGCAAGGGCAAGAAGCGCCTGAGCCAGACCGAGCTGAGGATGACCATTGAAAAGCTGACCGCAGAGATGAAGAGTGCGGCGCAGATTCTGGAGTTCGAGCACGCGGCCTATCTGCGGGATAAAATTAAAAAACTCAAGGAGCAGTACAGTGCAAACCCCAACCTGAAAATCATGCAGGATGCTGAGAAAAAGAGTAGCCGAACAAGACAACGATAAGGGTCGGGGCCAAAAAGAATCAGCTGCGCTGACCAAAGACCCAAGCAGAGGTCAGGCAGAAGGAGGACAGGATGAACGATAAAATTGTGATACATGGTGCCAGAGAGCACAACCTGAAAAATATTGATTTGGAAATTCCGCGCGACAAGCTGATTGTCTTTACCGGGCTGTCCGGCTCGGGCAAGTCGTCGCTTGCGTTCGATACCCTTTATGCAGATGGCCAGCGCCGCTATATGGAGAGCCTTTCCTCCTATGCGCGCCAGTTTTTGGGGATGATGGAAAAGCCGGATGTGGATGAAATCAGCGGACTGTCCCCGGCTATCTCCATCGACCAGAAAACCACCTCCAAAAACCCGCGCTCGACGGTGGGAACGGTGACCGAAATTTATGACTATCTTAGACTGCTGTATGCCCGCATCGGCATCCCGCACTGTCCGGTCTGCGGACGGGAGATTCGCCAGCAGACGGTGGACCAGATGGTGGATAAGGTGATGGAGCTTCCACAGCGAACCAAGATTCAGATTCTGGCGCCCATCGTCCGCGGCAAAAAGGGAATGCACCAGAAGGAATTTGAGCGTGCCAAAAAGTCCGGCTATGTCCGGGTTCGGGTGGACGGGAATCTGTACGACCTGAGCGAGGAAATCACGCTGGAAAAAAACAAGAAGCACAACATCGAAATCGTGGTGGACCGTCTGGTGGTGCGGGAGGATATGCAGTCCCGTCTGAGCGACTCGCTGGAAACGGCGATTGGGCTGACCGGTGGACTGGTGATTGTGGATGTGGTGGACGGCGAGGAGATGATGTTCTCCCAGAACTATTCCTGCCCGGAGCACAACATCAGCATCGAGGAGCTGAATCCGCGGATGTTCTCCTTCAACAACCCCTTCGGCGCCTGCGAGAAATGTACGGGTCTGGGAACCTTTATGAGCATCGACCCGGATTTGGTGATTCCGGACAAAAGCAAATCGGTGCGGGAAGGCGCCATCAAAGCCAGCGGCTGGTACTACGCGGAGGGCGGCATCGCCCAGATGTACTACCAGAGCCTGTCGGAGCATTATCATTTTTCGCTGGACACCCCGATTCGAGAGCTTCCGAAGGAAATCGTGGAGATTCTGCTGTACGGCACCAAGGGCGAAAAAATCAAGATGGTTCGGGATACGCAGGATATTAAGTCCACCTACTACACCGAGTTTGAAGGGGTCGCCAACAATCTGGAACGGCGTTTCCGAGAGACCTCCTCCAACTGGATGCGGGAGGAAATCACAACCTGGATGAATGCGGTGGACTGCCCATCCTGCCACGGCGACCGACTGAAAAAGGAGAGCCTGTCGGTGCTGGTCGGCGGACTGAATATCAGCCAGCTGTGCCGGATGTCGGTAGCAGCAATGCTGGATTTTTTTGAGCAGCTCAAGCTGACTGAAAAGGAGGAGCAAATCTCCCGTCAGGTCATCAAGGAAATCCGCTCCCGTCTGGAATTTTTGCGGAATGTCGGTCTGGATTACCTCACCCTGTCCCGCGCTTCGGCGACGCTGTCCGGAGGAGAAAGCCAGCGTATCCGTCTGGCAACCCAAATCGGCTCCTCTTTGATGGGGGTTTTGTATATTCTGGATGAGCCGAGCATCGGTCTGCATCAGAGGGACAACGACAAGTTGATTGATACCCTGCGTCACCTGCGGGATTTGGGGAACACGGTGATTGTGGTGGAGCATGACGAGGACACCATGTATGCCTCGGATTATATCGTGGATATCGGTCCGGGTGCAGGCGTGCATGGCGGAGAGGTGGTCTGTGCCGGGCCGATCGAACAGATTAAAGCCTGCGAGCAATCGATTACCGGGCAGTACCTCAGCGGCAGAAAGAAGATTCCGGTTCCGGAACAGCGCCGCAGTGGAAACGGCAAGCTGCTGACCGTTCGGGGAGCGGCGCAGAACAACCTGAAAAACATCGATGTTTCCATTCCGCTGGGAACCTTTACCGCCGTCACCGGTGTTTCCGGCTCCGGCAAATCGTCGCTGATTAACGAGATTTTGTATAAGGGGCTGGCCTCTACCCTCAACAATGCCAAGTCCCGTCCGGGCAAGCATCGGGAAATTGTCGGGATGGAGGAGCTGGACAAGGTCATCGAAATCAGCCAAAGCCCGATTGGACGCACGCCGCGTTCCAATCCGGCAACCTACACCGGTGTCTTTACCGATATCCGTCAGCTGTTTGCGCAGACTGCGGAGGCCAAAGCTCGAGGGTACGACAGCGGACGCTTCTCCTTCAATGTCAAGGGCGGAAGATGCGAGGCCTGCGAGGGAGACGGCATCCTGCAAATCGAGATGCACTTCCTGCCGGATATTTATGTGCCGTGTGAGGTGTGCAAGGGCAAGCGCTATAACCGAGAGACGCTGGAAGTGAAGTACAAGGGCAAGAACATCAGCGATGTGCTGGAGATGACAGCGGAGGAAGCCTATCTGTTCTTTGAAAACATCCCAAAAATTGCCCGCAAGATTAAGACGCTGTGCGATGTCGGTTTGGGCTATGTCAAGCTGGGACAGTCGGCAACTACCCTGTCCGGCGGAGAGGCACAGAGGGTCAAGCTGGCAACCGAGCTGTCCAAGCGGGCGACCGGCAGAACCATCTATATTCTGGATGAGCCGACCACAGGACTGCACTCGGCGGATGTCCACAAGCTCATTGAGGTTTTGCAGACGCTGGTGGACAGCGGAAACACGGTGGTGGTCATCGAGCACAATCTGGATGTCATCAAGACTGCGGACTACCTGATTGATTTGGGGCCGGAGGGCGGTGACCGCGGCGGAGAGATTGTGGTTTGCGGAACACCGGAGCAGGTAGCAGCCTGCGAGCGCTCCTACACCGGGCAGTATCTGAAAAAATATCTGCCGGGGCTTGGACGCTGAGCGTAAGAAAAAGAGTTTGAGACAAAAAGCGCACTGCCGTATTGACAGAGAAAACGAAAAAAAGAAAAAGTCTTTGTCGGTTTTGCATCTTTACAATAATATACCTTCTTGGTATAATAGAAGCATCAAAATCTGTCAAGCAGAAAGGAAGATGTCAGATGTCAGCAGTAAAAATCACAGAGGGAATCTATTCTGTTGGAATTCAGAATCCAAATATGAGAGTCTTTGATATCGTGATGAAAACCGATTCCGGTACCACCTATAACTCCTATCTGGTTCGGGGAAGCGAAAAGACCGCGCTGATCGAAACCTGCCACGAGGGATTTTTCGAGCAGTATCTGGAAAATATCCGCGAGGTTTGTCCGCTGGAGGAGATTGATTATATCATCATGAACCACAATGAGCCGGACCACTCCGGTTCTTTGGCGAAGCTGCTGGAGCTGATGCCGAATGCAAAGGTGCTGGCTTCTCAGGCGGGTTCGATGTATATCCGCAATATCACCAACCGCAGCGACTTAGAGGTGCAGAAGGTCAAGGACGGCGAGACACTGGATTTGGGCAACCGCGTGCTGACCTTCCTGTTCGCACCAAACCTGCATTGGCCGGATTCGATGTTCACTTGGGTGGAGGATGCTAAAACGCTGTTTACCTGCGACTTTTTGGGCTGTCACTACTGTGAGCCGTACACCTTCGACTACAACATTGCTTATCCGAAGGCTTACGACGCAGCGCTGGAGCTGTACTATGCTGCAATCTTTGGCCCATTCGGCTCCTTTGTCCGCAAGGGTCTGGAGAAAATCAAGGCTCTGCCGACCGCACCGGAATTTGTCTGCACCAGCCACGGCCCGGTTCTGACCAAGGAATGCAGATTGCCGCAGGTGCTTGCCTGCTATGAGCAGTGGTCTGCGCCGGTTGTGAACGAGGTTCCGCTGATTCCAATTTTCTATTGCTCCGCTTACGGCAACACCGCTAAGCTGGCAGAAAAGATTCGGGAGGGAATCTTGGAGGCAAAACCACAGGCAGACTGCCAGACCTACGATATTATTGAGCATGACATGGGCAAGCTGCACGCCCTCATCAACCGTTGTAATGCCTTTGCAGTGGGCAGCCCGACCCTCAATCGTGATGCAGTTCCACCGGTATGGAATCTGCTGGCGGGCATCGATGCAGTCAACTGCACCAAAAAGCCGGCGCTGGTATTCGGTTCCTTTGGATGGACAGGCGAGGCAGTCGGCAACATCCAGAGCCGCCTGAACGGACTGAAAATGAGCGTATTCGGGGATGGCTTCAAGGTGACCTTTGTCCCAACAGAGGCAGACCTTGAGCAGGCAAAGGAGCTTGGAAAATCCTTTGCACAGAGCTTCTAAATCAGTGAAAAAATGCCGCACCGCAGTGATTGTGGGTGCGGCGTTTTTGAAAGAGGCAGGAAAGTTTCAACCGAAACTACCATAAGATAGAGCCGAAGAAACCGACCTGCCCCCAAAACGGTTCCATGCTTTAAGAAAGAAGGAAATCATGATGAAGGTACTTTTGTTAAACGGCAGCCCGCACCCGCATGGATGCACCTTTACCGCTCTGTCCGAGGTGGCAGGCGCACTGGAAAAAAATGGAATTGAAACCGAGATTTTCCAGATTGGCAACCAGCCCATTTCCGGCTGCATCGCCTGCGGAAAATGCCGGGATACCGGAAAATGTGTGATTTCGGATGGGGTCAATGATTTTGTGGAAAAGGCAAAATCTGCGGACGGCTTTGTGTTCGGTTCGCCGGTCTATTATGCCAGCGCATCCGGCCAAATCAGCTCGTTTTTGGACCGCGCATTCTACGGAAAGAGTGCGATTTTTGAAGGCAAACCGGGTGCAGCGGTGGTTAGCTGCCGCCGAGCAGGTTCGACAGCCTCGCTAGACCAGCTGAACAAATACTTCACCATCAGCGGGATGCCGGTGGTGTCCTCCCGTTATTGGAACATGGTTCACGGCAATACACCGGAGGAGGTCGTACAGGACAAAGAGGGAATGCAGGTTATGCGGACGCTGGGCAACAACATGGCATGGCTGCTCAAGTGCATCGAGCTTGGCAAGGCTCAGGGCGTTTCGTTCCCGGAAAAAGAACCGGCACAGAAAACCAATTTCATCCGTTAATAGAGCTTCCTCCTTCCCCTTGATTGGGTGAGGGAGGAATTTTTTTGAAAAAATCCTCTTGACAAGAGGGGAACGGATGCTTATAATTAGTTTGACAATCTAATAAAAAATAACAAGTGTTACTTTTAACAAAAAGCTGAGAGGAAGGAGGAAGCCGGAATGAAGCCGTTTGAAGAAGAGCTCAATCGCGTGATTGTGGACACCTATCGTTCGATTCTGCGGGTGGAGGAGACGATTCTCAAGCAAACGGATCGGGTTGACCTGACCATCGGGGAGCTGCATATGCTGGAATCGGTGGGCAAGGGCAAGGACCGAAGAAGGACCATCTCGGAAATCGCAGAGGATTTGGGAATTACCCTGCCGTCGGTGACCGTCGCCATCAACAAGCTGATGAAAAAAGGCTATGTGGAAAAGGTGCGCGGGGAGGAGGATGCCAGAATCGTCTATGTCTCGCTGACAAGGATGGGACGAAAGATGGACTCTGCTCACCGATATTTCCACGAGCGGATGGTGCGCAGCATCGTCAGCGGGATGAGCGAGGAGGAACAGCAGATTCTCTATCGAGGTGTGATGAAGCTGGACGAATTTCTGAAGGGGCAGATCAAGGAATAAGGAAGCTGCCCGAGCAGGAATCCAAGAAATGAGGGATAAGATGTTTAGGATACTTTCGACCGCAAGCGCACTGCCGCGGCGCCGGGTTCGCAACGAGGAGCTGGCCGAATTTCTGGACACCAGCGACGAGTGGATTCGTCAGCGAACCGGGATTCGAGAGCGTGCGGTCTGCACCGACGAAAGCCTGACCGACCTGATGACGCAGGCAGGCCGAGAGGCGCTGGAAAGGGCAGGCGTCAAGCCGCAGGAGCTGGACTTGATTTTGTGCGCCACCATCCGTGGAGATGATATCAGCCCATCTCAGGCGTGTCTGGTTCAGAGGGAGCTGGGAGCAGGGTGCCCTGCGATGGATTTGGGCGCTGCGTGTACCGGGTTTCTGTATGCGCTGGATGTCGCGGCAGGCTATTTTGCCCGAGGACGGGTCAAGCGGGTGCTGATTTTGGCAGGAGATACGATGAGCCGGCTGGTCAACTGGAAGGACCGCTCGACCTGTGTTCTGTTTGGAGACGGAGCAGGTGCGGTGCTGCTAGGGCCGGGAGAGGCGCTTCGTGCAATCCGGTTGACGGCGGACGGAAATTCCGAGCTGCTCAAAATCCCTCACACCGGAGGAAACAGCCCGTTTGACCGCTTGGAGCCGCAGCAGCCATACCTGTCGATGAATGGGCAGGAGGTATACAAGTTTGCGGTATCCTCACTGTGCCGGGATGTGCGTCAGGTGTGCAGCGAGGCAGGCGTCCTGCCGGAGGAGCTGGATTGGCTGGTTCCGCATCAGGCAAACCTGCGCATCATCGAATCGGCGGCGCACAAGCTGCACATCCCGATGGAGCGGTGCCTGACCGGAATCGAAACAATGGGAAACACCTCGGCTGCCAGCATCCCGATTGTGCTGGACCGAGCCAACACGAACCATCAACTGCAAGCAGGACAGACCTTGGCGCTGACCGCCTTTGGAGCCGGGCTGACAACTGGAGCCTGCATCCTTACGTGGTAGAACAAATAAAAATGAAGACAAATCAGGAGGAAACAAAGATGACACTCGAAAAAGTAATTGCAATTCTGGCAGAATACAAGGAATGTGACCCGCAGGAAATCCATGAAAATTCCACCTTTGAGGAGCTGGAGATGGACAGCTTGGACACCGTTGACCTGATGATGACCTTCGAGGACGAATTCGGGGTTCAGCTGGAGATGAGCGAGGACATCAAAACAGTGGGAGATATTGCAAAGGCAATTCAGGCACAGCAGGAGTAGTCGCTTCTCCCAAAGGAGGAGCTTTTCCGGGAGACGGGGCTTCTCCCTCTCCCGGAAAATCAGGCTGTACAAAAGCGAGGCGGCAAGGGTTGCCGTCTGGGTCTTGTGCAGCCATCAGGAAAGGAAGGATTCCACGATGATAAAAACAAATCTTTGCGAGCTTTTGGGGATTCGCTATCCCATCTTTCAGGGAGGAATGGCATGGATTGCCGACGCTTCTCTGGCGGCGGCGGTCAGTAATGCCGGGGGCTTGGGCATTATTGCGGCGATGAATGCCGATGCTCAGTGGCTGCGGGAGGAAATCCGCAGGGCAAGAGAGCTGACCGACCGTCCCTTCGGCGTCAACATCATGCTGATGAGTCCCTTTGCGGACGAGGTGGCACAGGTGGTCATCGAGGAAAAAATTCCAATCGTGGTGACCGGAGCCGGAAATCCCGGCAAGTACATGAAGCGCTGGGTCGAGGCCGGAATCAAGGTGATTCCGGTTGTTGCATCGACAGCGATGGCAAAGCTGGTGGAGCGCAGCGGCGCCTTTGCTGTGATTGCTGAGGGCGGAGAGTCGGGCGGCCATGTGGGAGAGCTGACCACCATGACGCTGGTGCCGCAGGTGTGCGATGCGGTGAGCATCCCGGTTTTGGCGGCAGGTGGCATCGCAGACGGACGAGGCATTGCGGCGGCGCTGATGCTGGGAGCCTGCGGTGTGCAGTGCGGAACCAGATTTCTGGTGGCAAAGGAGTGTACGGTTCATCCGAACTATAAGCAGAAAATCCTCAAGGCCAAGGACATCGACACCATCACAACAGGAAAGCGGCTGGGACATCCGGTTCGTTGCCTGAAGAATCAGTTCAGCCGGGAGCTGCAAAGGCAGGAATATCAGCCGCAGGTCACCGACGAGGAGCTGGAAAAGATGGGCGCAGGAGCGCTGCGTCGGGCTGCTAAAGAGGGAGACGAAAAGAATGGCAGCTTTATGGCAGGTCAGTGTGCGGCGATGGTTCACACAGAGCAGACCGCACAGGAGATGATTGAGGAGATGTTCGCACAGGCAGAGCAGCTTTTACGCGGTGCTGACCGCTGGTGCCGATAGGAGAAGAGGATGGGAAAGACAGCGTTTTTATTTGCCGGACAGGGAGCGCAGTACCCCGGAATGGGGCGGTCGCTTCAGGAAAACTCGGAGGCGGCTTCGGCGGTGTTTGCCGCGGCGGATGCCGTCCGTCCGGGAACCTCCGAGCAGTGCTTCTGCGGAAGTACACAGGAGCTTGCCTGTACTGCCAACACCCAGCCTTGTGTATTTTGTGTGGATTTGGCGGCAGCACGCGCTTTGGAGGAGGCCGGAATCCATGCAGATGCGGTGGCAGGCTTCTCGCTGGGAGAGGTTGCCGCACTGACTTTTGCCGGTGTCTTTGCAGACGAGGACGGTTTTTCGTTTGTCTGCCGCAGAGCGCAGGCGATGGACTGCGCCGCTCGAAGCAATCCATCGGGGATGGCAGCGGTGCTGAAATTGGAAAACGAGACGGTGGAGCAGCTTTGCCGGGAGTTTGAGCAGGTGTATCCGGTCAACTATAATTGTCCGGGTCAGCTGACGATAGCGGCACAGCGCTCACAGCTGGCGGCATTTTGCAAGCGGGTTCAGGAGGCTGGCGGCAGAGCGGTGGAGCTTGCGGTCAGCGGAGGCTTTCACTCCCCGTTTATGAACTCGGCGGCGCAGGAGCTTGCGAAGGAGCTGGAACACTGCCAAATCCAACCGTGTCGGATTTCCGTGTATGCGAACCGCACCGCCCTGCCGTATCCTTCCCGACCCGAGGAGGTTCGACAGCTGATTGCACAGCAGGTCAATCACCCGGTTTGCTGGGAGCAGACCATCCGCCAAATGATCGAGGATGGATTTACCACCATGATTGAGGTCGGGCCGGGAAAAACGCTCAGCGGTCTGGTGAAAAAAATCAGCCGCACCGTCCGCGTTTTCCATGTCGAAGACATTCAGGGAGTGCAAGAGGTGCGAACAGCACAGGAGGAAGAATAGATGGAAGCAAGAAGAACAGCGCTGGTGACGGGAGGCTCCCGCGGAATCGGCCGTGCAATCGCGGTGCGGCTGGCACAGGAGGGCTGTGATGTTGCCATTGTTTATGCGGGCAACGAGCAGGCGGCACAGCAGACCGCCCAAATGGTGGAGGAGTGCGGCGGCCGCAGTCTGTGTCTGCGGTGCGATGTAGCCGACCCCGAGCAGAGCCGAAGGGCAGTAGAGCAGGTTTTGGAGACCTTTGGCGGAATCGATATTCTGGTCAACAATGCCGGTATCGTTCGGGATTCTCTGGTTGTCTCCATGATAGAGGAGGAGTTTGAGCAGGTGGTTCGAACCAACCTCAACGGTGCGTTCTATATGATTAAAAATACCTGCCGTCAGTTTATCCGCCGTCGGTCGGGGCGCATCATCAACATCAGCTCCGTCTCCGGCATCATGGGAAATGCCGGTCAGGCAAACTATGCCGCGGCAAAAGCAGGGCTGATTGGCCTGACGAAGTCGGTGGCAAAGGAGCTGGCAGGGCGAAACATCACCTGCAACGCACTGGCGCCGGGCTTTATCCGCACCGATATGACCGAGGCCATGCCGGAAAAAATCTTGGCTGGGGTGCAGGAGCAGATTCCCTGCCGCAGGATGGGCACTCCGGAGGAGATTGCCGCCGTCGTCGCCTTTTTGGCAGGAGAGCAGGCAGGCTACATCACCGGTCAGGTGCTGTGCGTGGATGGCGGACTGAGTATGTAATCAGAGCAAAGACCTCATTT
Organism: uncultured Oscillospiraceae bacterium; assembly: GCA_900547015.1. GTDB lineage: Bacteria > Bacillota > Clostridia > Oscillospirales > Ruminococcaceae > Negativibacillus. The sequence goes on from URFD01000006.1 coordinate 18,818, forward strand.
CAGGGAGGATGCAGACAAGATGAAAAGAGTAGCAGTGACCGGCTTGGGTGTTGTGTCTCCGGTCGGCAATGAAATCGAACCGTTTTGGGAGAACCTGACCCATGGCGTGTGCGGCATCGAGCGGATTACCCGCTTCGATACCGAACAGCAGAAGGTGAAGGTAGCCGCGCAGGTCAAGGACTTTGACCCTCTGCGCTGGATGGAAAAGTCGCAGGTTCGCAAGACCGACCTGTTTGCGCAGTTTGCGCTGGCGGCGGCTGTGCAGGCGATGGAGGATTCGGGCTTGCAGTCCGGGCAGAATATCGCGGCTGAACGGCTGGGAGTCTATGTCGGCTCCGGCACCGGCGGCATTACGACCATCACAGAACAATGTGAAAAATATTTTCAGAGCGGGCCCAGACACGTCTCGCCGTTTATGATTCCGATGATGATTGGCAATATCGCTTCGGGCAGTATTGCCATCCGCTTTGATGCACAGGGGGTCAATCTGCCGATTGTTACAGCTTGTGCCACCTCGACCCATGCACTGGGAGAAGCGTTTCGTGCCATTCGCCACGGCTATGCCGATGCCATTATTGCAGGCGGCGCCGAGGCGGCAATCGACCCGATCAGCGTGGCAGGCTTTGCGAACTGCAAGGCGCTGACCACCTGCGAGGACCCACAGACAGCGTGTACTCCGTTCGACAAGCGGCGTAGCGGATTCGTGATGGGTGAGGGTGCCGGGATTCTGGTTCTGGAGGAATATGAGCACGCGGTCTCCCGCGGGGCGCACATCTATGCCGAGCTGGTGGGATACGGCAATACCTGCGATGCACACCACATCACAGCACCACATCCGGAGGCAATCGGGGCTGCCCGTGCCATCCGTCTGGCGCTGGAGGAGGCCGGTGTCACCCATCCGGAGCAGGAGATCATCTATATCAATGCCCACGGCACCAGCACACCGCTCAACGACAAGGCGGAGACGCTTGCCATCAAAAAGGCGCTGGGAGCGGCGGCACAGCAGGCCTATATCAGCTCGACCAAATCGATGACCGGACATATGCTGGGAGCGGCAGGAGCGGTCGAAGCGATTGCATCGGTGCTGACCTTGTGTACCGGGACGATTGCACCGACCATCCACTACGAGCAGCCGGACGAGGACTGCGATTTAAACTATGTGCCAAACAAGGCAGTGAAGGCCGAGGTCACGCTGGCGCTGTCCGATTCTCTGGGCTTTGGCGGACACAACGGCTGTCTGGCATTTCGCAGAGCAGAGTGATGAGGAGGAACCATCAGGATGAATATACAGCAAATCAGAGAGCTGGCACAGGTGATGCGCGAGAACGAGTTGACCAGCCTGCGCCTGACCGAGGGTGCGCTGTCCATCGAGCTGGAACGGGGAGGTCATGCGGCAGCGCAGACCGCTCAGACGGTTCCGACCGTGGCAGAGCTGCCGAGTTCGGAGCCGGAAAAACCGACCGCTCAGCCGTCTGCGGCTCCCGTCGGCAAGGCAGTGACCGCACCGATGGTGGGTGTCTTTTATGAGGCACCTTCGCCGGAGGCCCAGCCTTATGTTCAGGTTGGCAGTCAGGTGAAGAAGGGCGATGTGCTCTGCATCATCGAGGCGATGAAGCTGATGAACGAAATCACAGCGGAGCAGGACGGACAGATTGCAGAGGTCTGCGTCCAGAGCGGCTCGGTCGTAGAATACGGACAGCCGCTGTTCCGCATCGTATCGGCATAGGAGGGAAGGCTTGGGATGACACAGGAAGAAATCAAGAAAATCCTGCCTCATCGGGACAAGATGCTGCTGGTGGACGAGGCAGAAATCTGCACCGACAGTCTGGATGAGCAGGGCAATCCAACCAAATGTACCGGCTCCTACACCATCACCGGGGAGGAATGGTTCCTGCAGGGACATTTCCCGGGAAATCCGGTGGTGCCCGGCGTTGTGCTGTGCGAGATGATGGCGCAGACCTGCTGTGTTCTGCTGGCGGAAAAGGCAAAGGGCGAGCAGATTACACCATATTTTACCAGTTTGGACAAGGTGAAGTTTCGGGGCAAGGTGCGTCCGCAGGACCGTCTGGAAATTGAGTGTGAGTTGGTAAAGGTTCGGGAACCGTTTTATTTTGCAAAGGGCAAAGGCAGCGTCGGCGGCAAGCTGTGCGTCAGCGCAGAATTTTCCTTTGCCTGTATGCGGGAAGCATCAGCATCAGCCCGCTTCTAAAAGAGGGGAGAAGTACCATGTTTTCAAAAATCCTGATTGCTAACCGCGGTGAGATTGCGGTGCGCATCATCCGCGCCTGCAAGGAGATGGGGATTGCCACGGTGGCTGTTTTTTCGGAGGCGGACCGGGATGCCCTGCACGTCAGCTTGGCGGACGAAAGCTACTGCATCGGCCCGGCGCCGGTGGGAGAAAGCTACCTGAATATGGCGGCTGTCATCTCTGCTGCGGTCTGCTCCGGAGCGCAGGCCATCCATCCGGGCTATGGGCTGCTTTCGGAAAACGCCCGTTTTGCGGCGCTGTGCGAGGAGTGCAGCATCACCTTTATCGGGCCTCGGGCCGAAACGATTGCCAAGGCGGGAGATAAGGACGCGGCAAGAAAAACGATGCGGGCTGCCGGTGTTCCGGTGATTCCCGGCTGTGATGTGGTAGCGGATTTTGCGGATGCCAGAAAACAGGCGCAGAAGATTGGCTTCCCTCTGCTGATTAAGGCGCGGGCGGGCGGCGGCGGACGGGGAATCCGTCTGGTGCATCAGATGGATGAGCTGGAAACGGCCTATCAAAATGCCTCCCGAGAGGCGCAGAGTGCCTTTGGGGACGGCGGTGTCTATCTGGAAAAGTATCTGTACCCGGCAAAGCACATCGAGATGCAGGTGCTGTGCGACGACTTTGGAGCGGTGGTCTGTCTGGGAGAGCGGGAATGTTCCATCCAGCGGAAAAACCAGAAGCTCATCGAGGAATGTCCTTCCAGCAGAATGGACGAGCAAACCCGCCAGCGCATGATGAAGGCGGCGGAAACAGCAGCCAGAGCGGTGGGCTACCGAAATGCCGGAACGGTGGAATTTCTGCTCGACCGCGATGGGAACTTCTACTTCATGGAGATGAACACCCGCCTTCAGGTGGAGCACACCGTCACCGAGATGGTGACCGGCTTCGATTTGGTCAAGTGGCAGATTCGGATTGCCGCAGGTCAGCCGCTGGGCTTTGAGCAGAAGGATGTTCATTTGGACGGTCATGCCATCGAGTGCCGCATCAATGCAGAGGACCCGGAGCACGACTTTCGGCCCAGCTGCGGCAGAGTGACCCTGCTGCACGTTCCGGGAGGGCCGTGGGTGCGATTTGATACGGCGCTGTATCAGGATTATTTTGTGCCGCCGTACTACGATTCGATGGTCGGCAAGCTGGTGGTCTATGCCAAGACCCGCGAGGAAGCCATCCGCAAGCTGCAAGCGGCGCTGTGTGAGCTGGTGATTGAGGGGATTTCCCACAACAGCGGACTGCACATGGAGCTGCTGGAGGTTCCGGCCTTCCGGGAGGGCGACTACTATACCGACTTTATGAATCTGAGAAAGGGAGGAAGGTCCGATGCTGTCCCGAAAGCTGTTTCAGAAACCAAGGAATGATTTGGAGCAATATGAACGCGCCCTCAAGGAACCCGACCCTGCGGTGCCGGACGAGATGTGCCTGTCCTGCCCGCAGTGCCGCAGCATTCTGTTTGTCAGCGAGCTGAGCGAACAGCTGGGTGTTTGCCCGAAATGCGGGCATCTGTTCCGCATGAACGCACGACAGCGTATCGGCATGATTGCCGACGAGGGGAGCTTTCTTGAGCATGACAGCAGTTTGCACGCCCACAATGCGCTGGATTTCCCCGGGTATGACAGCAAGCTGCACCATGCGGCTCTGGCAAGCAAGGAGCAGGAGGGCGTTATCTGCGGCGAGTGTACGATTGGCGGCTTTGTCTGCTGTCTGTTTGTGATGGAGCCGAACTTTATGATGGGCTCGATGGGCTCGGCGGTTGGAGAGAAAATCACACGGCTGTTTGAGTTTGCCACGGAACAGCATCTGCCGGTGGTGGGCTACACCGTTTCGGGAGGGGCACGGATGCAGGAGGGGATTCTGTCGCTGATGCAGATGGCAAAGACCAGCGGAGCGGTCAAGCGCCACAGCGACGCAGGCAACCTGTATCTTACCGTGCTGACCGACCCGACCACCGGAGGGGTGTCTGCCAGCTTTGCGATGGAGGGTGACATCATCCTTGCGGAGCCGGGTGCCCTGATTGGGTTTGCAGGGCCGCGCGTCATCGAGCAGACCATCCGTCAGCGGCTTCCGGAGGGATTTCAGCGGGCGGAGTTCCTGCTGGAAAAGGGCTTTGTGGACGATATTGTTGGTCGGCAGGAGCAGAAGGAATATATGACCCAGTTGCTGCGGCTGCACCAAACTCCGTCCGACCAGACGAAAGGGGGAGTCTCCGATAGAAGCATATAAAAGGGTGGAGGCTGCCCGAGCCAAAGGCCGTCCAAGCGGCCGGGACTATGTGGACAACATCATCGATGGATTTTTGGAGCTGCACGGCGACCGTCGCTTTGGGGACGACGGAGCGGTTGTGGCAGGTGTTGGGTGGCTGCGGGATATGCCGGTGACGGTCATCGCAATCGACCGCGGCAGAGATACCAAGGAAAAGCTGCGCCGAAATTTTGGCTGTGCCCACCCGGAAGGCTACCGCAAGGCCCTGCGCCAGATGCACCTCGCGGAAAAGTTTCATCGGCCGGTCATCTGCTTTGTGGACACCGCAGGCGCATACTGCGGCATCGAAGCGGAGGAGCGGGGACAGGCGCAGGCGATTGCGGAAAATCTGATGGAGATGATGACCCTGCAGGTGCCGATTATCACGGTGATGATTGGAGAAGGCGGCAGCGGCGGTGCGCTGGGACTGGCTGTAGCGGACGAGGTCTGGATGCTGGAGAATGCGGTCTATTCGGTCATCTCGCCGGAGGGCTGTGCCAGCATCCTTTGGAAGGATGCCGGACGCACCAAGGAAGCCGCTGAGTGCCTGCACCTGACGGCAGAGGAGCTGCTGCGGCTGGGCGTGGTGGAGCGTGCCATCCGCGAGCCGAAGGACTATCGCGATTGGGGACGGCTGTACCAGCGCTTGCAGCGGGATTTGTACAGTGCGCTGTCTCAGGGAAAGCGGCTGTCCGGTCAGGAGCTGGCCCAGCGCCGCTACCGCAGATTTCGCCGAATGGGCGCCGCTCTGGAGGAATAGGCTCGGGATTCCGGGCATAAAAAAAGTTCCCTTACCAAAGGGAACTTTTTTTGCAAGCTTTACTTTTTCGAGTAGCGCTCCATCCAGATGTCGGCGATGGACAGCGCTTCGTACAGGCCGCCGCGTTCAGCCTTGTTGAGAATCCGATCCTTGAGCGGCAGACTTTCATCGGTGGAAATCAGCTGGACCACGACCTTGTCAGCGGTGCTGATGCCGTTTTGTTCCTGCTGACTTTTAATCTGAAGGTGGGCAACGCAGCGGTCCCCCATACTGCCGTAATACAAGGTCTGTCCGCTGCGAACTAATGGTCTTCCTTTATACATCAAAAATTCCTGTGTCATGGCAAAAACTCCCTTCTAAGCATCCGGAGCAAAGAGCAGACCGGACAAAAAAGCGGATAGCCCGCCGGCTATCCGCACTATTTTTTACAGACCGAAATGCCAGTTTCCCCCTAATCGTTGAGATAGGACTTCACCAGAATCTGGAGCAGCTCGTCCCGGTCAATCCGGCGAATCAGGCTGCGGGCATTGTTGTAGGTTGTGATATAGGTCGGGTCCTCCGACAGGATATATCCTACAATCTGGTTGATAGGGTTGTAGCCCTTCTGTCTAAGTGCGTCGTAAATGATGGTCAGGGTTTGCTTGATTTCTTTTTCCTTGTCATCGTGCAGGGAAAAGGAAATGGTTGGTTCGTGCATATAGGATACCTCCGATCCCTGCTGCCTGCCGAGGAGCAGATTGCAGGTCAAATTCATCCCCGCGGGGACTGATGGATTTATGATATACTTCATCACACAATCCTATCATACCGCAAACGGGGATTTTTTTCAACCAATTACAGCCATAATGTGATTTATTTTATGGAGAAAGAATAGACGAGGAAGGAATTTTTATGCGAATTGCATAAATAAATTTGCGAAATCAGACAGCTTTTTGGAAATCACGCAGTAAAGCGCAGCCCCAAAACGGAGCAGGAGTTTATTCCTGATCGGGCTGGGAAGGATAGTTTCCCAAAAACTTGACATACTCGATGTCCTGAATCAGCGTCCCGAGCGCCGCCTGGATTCGGGGGTCCTGCATATTTCCGGCAAAATCCCAATAAAATAAAAATTCAAACGGGCTGTCGGGGATGGGTCGGGATTCCAGCTTGAGCAGGTTGATGTCCTGATTGGCAAATCGGGAGAGCGCCCGATACAAGGCTCCGGCTTGATGCTGGACACGGACAATCAGGCTGATGCGGTCGCAGCCGGGGTGGGTGACCGGGTGCTTGGCAAGCACCACAAAGCGTGTGAAGTTGTCCCGACGGTTCTGAATCGACCGATGCAGCACTTTCAGCCCGTAGAGGCGCGCACACTCCGGCGAGCCGATGGCAGCCAGAGAAGGGTCCTGCCGCTCGGCGACAAGCTGTGCGGAGGCGGCGGTGTTGGAGTAGGGGTGCGGGGTCAGCTGCGGGTGCGCTTTGAGAAAGTCGGAGCATTGGTGCAGGGCTTGATCATGGGAATAGACCTCGCGCAGCTCCTCCTCGCAGGCATCCGGCAGAGCCAGCAGGGAGTGCTCGATTTTCACAGTGACCGTCCCCACGATGTGCAGGTGATATTGCAGCATCAGGTCATAGTTGTCGGAGACCGAACCGGCAAGGGTGTTCTCAATCGGGATGATTCCGTAGTGGCACGCTCCGCTGCTGACCGCCTGAAACACATCCTCGAAGTGGGGAAAGAACTGGATTTCCGGCTGGTCAAAAACGGCCAGACATGCCTGATGGGAGAAGGCTCCGGCGACTCCCTGACAGGCAGCCTTTGCCGGAGCACACAGGGGCTGTGGCTCGTTGCTGCGGATGATTGATTCGATTGGCTTCATCGCACAGTCCCCCTAATTATTTTTGCCGGAGCCGAGCAGACAATCCATCAGGGCGATGGCAGCTGCCGATTCGATGCAGGGGACAGCGCGGCGCACGATGCAGGGGTCGTGGCGGCCCTTGATGACCAGCTCGACATTTTCGCCGGTTTTGAAGTTGACCGTCTTTTGCTTCTGGGAGATGGACGGAGTGGGCTTGATGACCGTCCGAAACAGCAGCGGCATTCCGTCGGTGATTCCGCCGAGGATTCCGCCGTTGTGGTTGGAGCTGGTGCGGACCTGACCGCCCTGCATATAGAAGGGGTCGTTGGCTTGGCTGCCGGTCATTGTGGCAAAGCCGAAGCCCTGTCCGAATTCCAAGCCCTTGACGGCGGGGATGCCGAAAATCAGGGAGGAGATGCGGCTTTCGATGCAGTCGAACATCGGGTCTCCCAGCCCGGCGGGCAGCCCCAGAGCCGCACATTCGATGATGCCGCCCACCGAATCAAGCCGGTCGCGGCTGTCCTCGATGAGCTGCTGCATCTGCTGACCGGCGGCGTCATCCAGCACCGGGAAGAATTTTTCCTGAACCGACAGCAGGGTGCGCAGATCCAGACCAACCGGGTCGAAGCGTGTATCCTGCACCGACCCAACGCAGGCGATGTGTGCCCCGACCTCAATCCCTTTCGAGCGCAGGAACTGCTTAGCGACAGCGCCGGCAAAGCACAGCGGAGCGGTCAGTCGTCCGGAGAAGTGTCCTCCGCCGCGGACATCGTTGCAGCCGTGGTAGCGCATGAAGCCGGTGTAATCCGCATGGCCGGGGCGGGCAACGGTTTTCATCTGTTCGTAGTCCTTGGACTGGGTATTGGAGTTTTCAATCAGCGCACAGATGGGGGTACCGCAGGCAATCAGCCGCTGAGGGTCCTGCTCGTCGGGGAGCAGTCCGCTCTGGATAATCGGGAAATCCTTTTCCAGACGAGGGGTGTCGAGCTTGCCTCCCTTCGAGCTTCTGCGCGCCATGAAAAACAGCAGCGACTGGAAATCGATGACCGTTCCGGCAGGGACACCGTCCAGCACGATGCCGATGGCTTTGGAATGGCTTTCGCCAAAGATGGAAAGTTTCAGGTTATTCCCCCAGGTCGATGACATGGACCTCTCCTCCTAACGATTGAAAATCTTCATAAAAATTGGGGTAGGATTTAGCAACACACAGCGGATTTTGGATGAGCACCGGCTGGGTGCAGACCAGCGAAGCAACCGCCATCGACATGGCGATGCGGTGGTCGTTGAAGGAATCCACCATGCCGCCGCTCAGCTTGGGGCGTCCGCGGATGATCAGCCCATCTACAAGCTCGGTCACATCCGCACCGATGGCGGACAGGCATACGAACATAGCGTGCAGGCGGTCGCTTTCCTTGATGCGCAGACGCTCCGCGTGGATGATTCGGGTCTCTCCCTCCGCGACCGCGGCAGCAACCGAAAGGATGGGAATGATGTCGGGGATCTGCGAGGCATCGATGACCGTGCCGTGCAGACGGGATGGCACCAGCGTGACCGAATCGGGCTGGCAGGAGATGGATGCGCCCATCTGTTCCAGAATCGAGCAGACGGCCTTGTCTCCCTGAAGGGAATCGGAGTCGATTCCGCAGGTGGTCAGAGAGGGCAGAGAGCCGATGGCTCCGGCGCAAATCCAGAAGGCGGCATTGCTCCAATCCCCCTGTGCGGTGAGATTGCCGGGGCTGTGAAACTGCTGACCGCCGGGGATTTCCCAGCCATCCTCCACAGAGTGGATGCGGATGCCAAAGCGTGCGAGCACCGAGAGGGTCATATCGACATAGCCACGAGATTGCAAAGGGGAGGTCAGGATGATGCGGCTGTCCTCCTGCAACAGAGGAAGGGCGAACATCAGCCCGGTGATGTATTGGGAGCTGACATCGCCGGAAAAGCGGAAGGTGCCGCCGCAGAGCTTTCCGCTCAGGTGGAGCGGCAGCGTTTTGCCGTCCTGAGGCAGTCGGAAGGAAGCTCCGTGCTGTTGCAGCTGTTCCAGCAGAGGCTGCATGGGACGCTCTGCCAGACGGCCGTGTCCGAGCAGGACAGCGGGTTGTCCGAGAGCGGCAAGCACCGGAAGCAAAAATCGCAGGGTCGAGCCGCTTTCCGAGCAGTCGCAGACAATCTTCTCCGGGATGGGTGCAGAGATGCCCTCCACCAGAATATGGTCGCTTTCAAATTGGACGCGCGCACCGGCGGCTTCCAGAACAGAGGCAGTTGCACGAATGTCTTGGGAGAGGGTGCAGTGCTGGATTCGGCTGCTGCCCTGCGAAAGGGCACAGGCCAAAATCAGGCGGTGAAGGTCGGACTTGGAGATGGGAGCGGTGACCGTTCCGGACAGGGTTCCGTGAGCAGAATAGGTTAGCATGGCAGACCCTCCTTGAGCATCGCGGCGAGGGCATCGGCGGCAATCGGGACGATGTCTGCCTTGCCGGGAACCGATACCAAAATCAGCCGGATGGTGTTTCCGGCACGCTTCTTGTCGTTTAGACAGCTCTGCGCCAAATCGCCCAGCTCCCCGTCATAGGATACCGGCAGATGGTAGCGCTCCAACACCGCACACAGACGATTCAGCAGCGCCCGGTCGCAGCGTCCCAGCCGGATGCCCAGCCGGGTGATCAGCACCATACCCATCGCGACGCCCTGACCGTGGGTAACAGCGTGGTTGGTGACCTTCTCGATGGCGTGTCCGAGGGTGTGGCCGTAGTTGAGAATCATGCGGATGCCGCAGTCGAACTCGTCCTGCTCCACCACCTGACGCTTGATTTCCACACAGCGGGCAACGATGTCCTCCATCTGCTGGCGGATGTCGCACTGCTCCAACAGAGGGAGAAAGTCCTCGCTCCAAATCATGGCATATTTTACCATCTCGGCACAGCCGTCAGCAAAGGTTTCCGGCGGCAGGGTGGAAAAGGTTTGCGGGTCGCAGACGACCAGAGAGGGCTGGTGAAAGGCGCCGATGAGGTTCTTTCCGGCAGGGATGTTGACGGCGGTTTTTCCGCCAACCGAGGAATCGATAGCAGCCAGAAAGGTGGTGGGAATCTGGATGAAAGGAATCCCGCGCAGATAGGTGGCAGCGGCAAAGCCGGTCAGGTCGCCCACTACGCCGCCGCCGAGCGCAACCAAAAAGTCGGAGCGGGTGATGTGATGCTCAATCAGAAAATCGTAGACCTGCAAAAGCGTGTCGTGGGACTTGGAATCCTCGCCGTGCGGGAACACGAAGGAGCAGACCGAAAAGCCTGCCTGCCGCAGAGAGGTCTCAACGGTAGTTTGGTAGAGCGCCGAAACCGTGTCGTCGGTGATGATGGCGGCGGTTCGTCCGGGTGCAAAGACCTGTGTGGTCAGCTGACCACAGCGGGGCAGACACCCGGTTTCAATCAGGACGGAGTAGGGGGTGCTGGTCTTGATGTCGATGGTTTTCATAAAGCGGCCTCCTGAAGTTGGATTTTGTGGAATCTGTCCTTACACAGTGGACAGATAGCGGGACAGAATCCAAAGGAACTGTCCATGGTACAGATACAATCCTAGTCGATGGTCTTGCCGAAGAAGGTGACGGTTTTCTTCACATCCTTCATCACATCATCGAACTGCTCCGGGGTCAGGGACTGTGCGCCGTCGCACAATGCCTTTTCCGGATGGTCGTGTACCTCGATGATCAGGCCGTCCGCTCCGACCGCGATCGCGGCCATCGACAGCGGCTGAACCATCCAACGGATGCCGGCGGCGTGGCTCGGGTCGATGATGACCGGCAGATGAGACTGCTTTTTGATGATGGGAATTGCCGAAATATCCAGCGTGTTGCGGGTAGCGGTTTCAAAGGTGCGGATGCCGCGCTCGCAGAGGATGACATTTTTGTTGCCGCCTGCCATGATGTATTCGGCGCTCATCAGCAGCTCCTCGATGGTGTTGGCAAGTCCGCGCTTGAGCAGGATGGGCTTGTCGATTTTGCCCAGCTCCTTGAGCAGCTCGAAGTTCTGCATATTGCGCGCGCCGACCTGAATGATGTCAACATTTTCGAACAGAGGCAGATGGTCGGCATTCATGATTTCGCTGACAATCGGCAGGCCGGATGCCCGTTTTGCCTCCATCAGATATTCCAGACCTTCTGCGCGCAGACCCTGGAAGGAGTAGGGAGAGGTGCGCGGTTTGAAGGCGCCGCCACGCAACAGACCTGCGCCAGAGGCCTTGACAGCGTCGGCAACGGCAATCATCTGCTCGCGGCTTTCGACCGAGCAGGGGCCGGCAATCACCTGAAAGTGTCCGCCGCCAATCCTTCTGCCGCATACCTCCACGACGGTATCGTCCGGGTGGAACTTGCGGTTGGCATTTTTATAAGGCTCTTGGATTCGCTTGACTTCAGCAACGTTATTCATTGACAGGATGTCGCCGGTGTCCAGCCGGGAGGTATCGCCAATCAGTCCGAGGATGGTTTTGTGGACGCCGCGAATCTCCTGAACCTGAAAATTCAGCCCTTCAAAGTGTGCAATCATTTCGGAAACCTGCGCCGGTGGGGTGTCTTTTTTAAGAATAATAATCATTTCGAATACCCTTTCTGAAGCTGGACAAAAGAAAAAGCCGATGCTTTTTGGTCAAAAGCACCGGCAGATCTTAAACCAGAAAATATTTTCGGAAAAATCT
>URFD01000007.1 GCA_900547015.1 uncultured Oscillospiraceae bacterium
ATCTTTGCGCACAGATGCTCCACGGCGTGCGGCATCAGATAGTCGTCGCTATCCACATGCATCACCAGTTCGCCTGTTCTTTCCATGAATTTTCCGGGGCTTCCCCCGTAATTTTATTTCATTTTTGTACCCGCTTCCATCGGGCAAATTTCCCCTGTTTTCCCGCTTTCCCGTCCGCTATCCCGTATCATCCGGATGTGCTCATACTTTTCCTTGGTCGCCATGCCGCCGCGGATATGACGCTCCTGCTTGTTGCGCTCCAGCACCTGCTTGACCTGCTCATGCAGCTGCGGGCTCAGCTGCCTAAGCCGAATTGTCACATCCTTGTGTACCGTACTTTTTGAGACTGCAAAGCGCTTTGCCGCCTGCCTCACCGTGGCATTCTGCTCGATGATGTACTGTGCCAGCGTCACCGCCCGCTCCTCCGGTAAGCCTTTCACGCCGTTCCCTCCCCTGTCCGTTTTGATTTCTGCTATCATTCTATGCAGGACAAGGGAAGCTTTATCCTTTTTACCGCACAACTTCTTGCAGTATAGAATCGCTCTGCCCGAAAAAAAGACCTTCTCTTTCGAGAAGGTCTTTTGAATGTGGCTCACGTCGTTATTTCTGAGCTGCTGTAAATGCCTCTACCTGGGCTGCTACACCCTTTTCTTCGCTGGTATAGCCCTCGGAGTTGGTTTCCCAGTTCTTCATCTTCGAGTTCTGAACACCGTACTGGCAGTTCATCTTGCTGTCGTTGTCAATCTTGGTCAGACACCAGCCGATACCATAGTTGCATGGGATGGTCAGTGCGTGCTGGATGAAGAATGCCTCTGCCTTTGCAAATGCTTTGTAACGCTCATCCATGTTGTCGGTGATTGCGTCTGCTGCGTCTACCATTTTGGTGAATTCCTTGTAGGTATCCAGCAGGTTTTTGTTTGCAGGGGTTTCTTCGGTAAAGTCGTTGACATAGTTGTAGGTGACGCAGTAGTAAGCGTTATCATAGCCATACCGCTGCTGGCCCAGATAGTTCTGAGGGTCACCGTAGTCTGCGCCCCAACCGTTGATAAAGAAGGAATGGCGATGTGCCTGAGTAACTTCTTTTCTAAAGCTGGATACATAGGTCTTGATGTTCAGCTTGACATAGTCATCGCCCAGACAGTCGCTGAAGATCTGTTTCATGACGTTTGCGCCGTCCAGAGCGCTCTGGTTGGAGCCGGAAATGAAATAGTCCATGGTAACCGGGAAGGTAACGCCCAGAGCGGTCAGCTCCTCGATTGCCTGCTGTTTGTAGGCTGCTGCTTTTTCAGCATCCAGACGAACCATGGTCTCTCCGTTTGGCTCCGGCAGACCCATTTCCTGTCTGACCAGCTCGGTGTAGTCGGTTCCGTCGGAGGTATAAACCAGACCCTTCATGGTGTAGAAGTTGTTCTCGCAAACCATCGGGTCGATTGCGTTGGTTCTCTTGTAGTATTCCTTCAGGTCCAGACCGTAATACCATGACAGACGGAAGGCTTCGTTTGCAATCGCGGTGTTCCAGTTCACATCCTCGCTGCCGTCGTCGAACAGCTTGTGGTAGTTCAGCTGAAGCTGGTAACAGTATTTGGCCGGAGTTGCCGGAACCAGATAGCGGTAGAATTCGTTGTCCGGGTTCTTGGCGATGGTGTTCAGCTGCGACTCGCCAAGATCAACATAATCCACTTCGCCTGACTGATACATATGGTACGCAGTATCCGCAGATTCTACCATCTTAACAGAGACGGTATCAAACAGGGTACAATCGGTATCCCAGTACAGTGGGTTCTTGGTATAAATCTTTTCGTTGTTCTGGATGTAGGTGGTCATGGTGTAGCAGCCGTTGTACCACATGGTTTCGTTGTCAACCGCTCTAAATCCATCGACTCCGATTTCATCGATCAGCTGCTGCGATGCCGGGTACAGCGAAACATAGGTTGCCAGTGTATCAAAGTATGGTTTCTTGTCGATACAGGTATAAACCAGCGTGTAGTCGTCCGGTGTTGCCAGTCCGACCATCTCGCGGAATTTGCTGCCCTCTCCCGCTGTCAGCGCATACGCTTCCTCTTTGCTCAGGGTCTTGGTGTACTCATAGTATTCCTGCGCGCCTTCAATCATCTCCAGCGGCATGGAGGTGTTCGCCGAATCGTTCTTGTGGAAGTTGAGGATCCATTCCAGACCGGTTGCGAAGTCCTGAGCGTTACACTCTGCGGTCTCTTCTCCGTTCACATTGACCCATTTTACGCCCTGACGAACATGGAAGGTCCATGTGTGGCCTTCGTCATCGGTTCCCCATTCCTCTGCGATACCGGGAACCAGCTTACCGGTATTATCTACTTCCAACAGGCCGTCCATCAAGTTGCTCAGACCCTCAAAGTCCTCGCCCTTCTGAGTATAAAGGATATTAAAGCCGGAGATTTCCTTAGTAGAAAGTCTGGAAATTACCAAATCTGTGATTGGTTTTCCTTTCTTTTCCTCTTTTTTCTCTTCCTTTTTCTCCTCTTTCTTCTCCTCTTTTTTCTCCTCGGTCTTGGTATCAGGAGCCTTTGCGGTATCGTCGTCCTTTACCGCTGTACCACCACAGCCACTCAGAACCAACGATGCAGTTAAGGCCAATGCCAACAACCTCGATGTCATTTCCTTCATAACTAACCCTCCTTGACGACCTGTTTTAAAAGCAAATCCTTTTATTTTTGCTTTCAGATTTTGTGTTTGTGTACAATTTGTTCACAAACGGAAAAGTATTCCGTTTACTTTCATATTATATAGATTCTAACAATAATTGTCAACGGCAATTTTGTATTTTGTAAACTTTGTATGTCGTCAATTTGTTTTCTTGTCACTCTGGCAAAAATTTATTTGATTTTATCCCACTGATTTGCTAAAATAAGGATAACCAAATTATATTTTTAGGAGGTTTTTTGTTATGTCTGACTTTTTCAAGCTGGTTCAGCAGCGTGAAAGCTGCCGCAACTATCAGCCCGGACACTACCCAACCCGTGAACAGCTCGTGCACTGTGTCGAGGCTGCCCGTCTGGCTCCTTCTGCCTGCAACTCTCAGCCGTGGAGCTTTATCGTTGCAAACCATGAAGCAGCAGCCAAGGTTGCTCCCTGCGTCCAGAGCGGCAACGCCAACCGCTTTGCAGAGAACTGCCCTGCCTTCATCGTCATCTTCGAGGAGCCTGCGATTCTGATGGGCGGTCAAGCCAACCAGAAGTATGCCCAGATTGACCTTGGCATTGCCACCGCTCACCTGTGCTACGCTGCCACCGAGCAGGGACTGTCCACCTGCATCATGGGCTCCTTCAACCAGCAGCAGCTGTTGGAAACACTCGGCCTTCCTGCTGACAAGACCATCCGTCTGGTGCTGGCAATCGGCTACTCTGCCGACGAGCATCTGCGCGACAAAAAGCGCAAACCGCTGGACGAGATCATGACCTACCTCGACTAGCCCGGAAGCGATATGACCAACATCACCGAGGTGGTCGCCGCCCTGATTTGGTCCGGCGACCGCTTTCTCGTCTGCCAGCGTCCTGCACACAAGGCGCGCGGTCTGCTCTGGGAATTTGTCGGCGGAAAGGTGGAGCCCGGCGAAACCGGCCCACAGGCGCTCGTCCGTGAGTGTCGGGAGGAGCTGGGCATCGGGATTTCGGTCGGAACCATCTTTATGGAGGTGACCCACACCTACCCCGACCTCACCGTTCACCTGACCCTCTACCATGCCACCATCACACAGGGTCAGCCGCAGCTACTGGAGCACCACGATATGAAATGGATTACCGCCGACCAAATCGAAGCCGACACCTTCTGTCCGGCTGACATCGAAATCCTGCACGAGATCGAGCGGCAGTATTCTGCACTAAAATAAGGAGAGAGGACTTTGTACAAAGTCCTCTCTCCTTTTATTTTGACCCATTCAGATACTGTGTGTAGAATTCATTCTCCGGAAGCGGCTTGTTGAGATAATATCCCTGAATAATGTCGCAGTCCATCTCCCGCAGAATTTCCAGATGCTGCTCGGTCTCCACGCCCTCTGCCACGCTGGTGATTCCCAGCTGGCGGCACAGCTCGATGATCTGCTTGACCACCAATCTGGCTCGGTTGTCATGATAGATGTCGCTGATAATGCGGCGGTCCAGCTTCAGCGTGCTGATGTTGAGGGAATACAGTACATAGATGTTGCTGTACTCTGCACCGAAGTCGTCCAGCGCAATCTGATAGCCCGCTTGGACAAACTGATTGACGATTGCCTTCAGGCTGGCATTATCGATGGAGCCGATGGTCTCGGTAACCTCGATTTCCAGCAGCTGCTTCGGGATGCCAAAGCTCTCCACAATGCGGTTGACCTCCTCCAAAATCCCCGGCTCCAAAATCGTTGCTCGCGAGAAGTTCAGGGAAATCGGGAGCGGCTCTCTGCCGCACGCCATCCACTGGCGGAGCAGTCGGCAAACATCCCGCAGAACAAACAGGTCGATGTAGCGAATCAGCCCCGCTTTTTCGATATACGGCAGGAAGCGCGACGGCGGAATCGTTCCCTTTTCTTGGTCGTAATAGCGCACCAGCGCCTCGGCGCCGCAGATTTCTCCGGTCTTGGTCTTGGCTTTTGGCTGCAAATAGGTGCAGAATCTGCCCTTGTCGATGGCTGCCCGAACCTCCTTCAAAATCCCGAACACCGTCTGAAAATCGTCGGTGCTGTTTTTGCTGCGCTGTCGGTTGTCCGCTACTTGAATCTTCTCCTCCAGCTGCATCTGAAGCCGCCCGATGGAAATGTCATTTTCCTCCCAGACTCTGGCGCTGACCAGCAGCCCGTCCGAATGTTCTGCCATCAGCTCCTCCATCTGCTCATACTTTTCATTGAAGCTCTCATAGGTCATATCCGGACAGAGCGCCACAAAGCTCGCGCCGCTGATGCGGTAGCAGGCAGACCTGCCAAAGACCTTCTGAAGGGTCTGTGCCGCGAACAGAAGCAGCTCATCGCCCTTCTGCAATCCGTAGGTCTGATTGTAGCTTCTCAGGTCAACGATGTGGATTCTCACCATCCCGAAGGAGGAGTAAAGGTCCTCGTTGGTATGCTCGATAAAGTAGATAAAGCTCTCGTAATTTTGCAGTCCGGTCTTGTGGTCAAAGCGAACCGCATATTGATACTGCTCCCGCAGTCCGTACAGGGCTGTACAGCGGCGAATGAAGGCCAGCACAATTTCCAGCGGCTTGATGGTTCGGATGTTTCGGCAGGCTTTTTCCAGCACCAGACAGCGCTTCAGCTCCTGTCCGCGATAGGTTCCCGCCAGCACGACCGGCAGCTTCGGCTTTTCCTCGCCGTAATAGCGGCACAGTTCGGAATAGCCCATACTATGCTTATCCAGAATTGTGAGGCTGCTGTGCGGACGAATCTTCTGCATCAACACTTCCAGCTCGTCCGAGTGTCTGCCTCGCTCTGAGCAATCCAGTTCGAGCCCAGCAATCTGCCAAACCTGCTCCTGCACCAGCCGGTTGGATTTCTTCTCGTACCGGATCACCCTTGCTGCGCGGTAGAAGGCCGCCAGATGGCCCATGAACTCCTGTATCACCTCATCCTGCGGAGCGCCGCTCTCAACCTTGGTCCAAGCATCATCCAAGATGCTATAAAATTCGGTGTCCTGCAAAACCTCGCCCGTCTCAAACGGTCGTTCCTGCATAGAGATGTTTCGCAGATCACGGCCCTCCTGATGGGAAACTCCCTCCCGCACATACATCAGCTTGTTCAGTCCGGAAACAAAGCACTCCCAAGTCTTTGGCTTTCCTTCCTCCAAATCCCGGTTGCAGAAGGGACAAGGCTCTGTGCGATGATGCAGCAGCTCGTAGCATTTGACAGGGGGATCTGTCACACTGCTCATTCCAAAGGAAATCAGCCCCGTTTGGTTCATCTCCCGAACCTGCCAGCTTTCCATGTCAACCATCAGCTTGATGCCGACATTCTCTCCGATACCCTCCACCTGCTGATAGGTCATCAGCTTGTTCTTGCCGCTGAGCTTCACCGAATCCACCACGTGCAGCACTGCTTGATACAGCTGGTCATAGCGCAGATCCGCCGAGAACAGATAGGCAAGACCGCCGGAAACGGTCAGCTTGACTTCGTCTCTGCCTATCCGATAGGTTCCGCAAAGCTCCTTCCAAATCGTTTGGGCAGACCGATAGATGGCGTCTGCCGATTCCATGTCATAATAAAACAGCAGGAAGGCATCTCCGCTGATTCGTCCTGTGATGCACTGAGGTATCATATTTTTTCGAATGATGCCTGCCATCTGTCGCAGCACGCTGTCCCCCATCAGGAATCCTCCGTCCTGATTGATTCGTTTAAAGTCATCCGCATTCAGCATCAGCATCGCGCAGCTTTCCTGCGTCTGGTTGCTATGCCTGAGGATTCCCTCCATCAACAGCTTGAGGGTCGCATAATTATAAAATCCGGTCAACCCGTCGCGCTCTGCCTTTTTGCGCAAAACCAGCTCCCGCTTCTTCTGCAAATCGATGTTGCGGGCATAGCTGAGCAGAATCAGGTCGCCGTTCTCCGGGTCGGTCACAACACGCATATTCAGCAGCACCCAGAGAATGCTGCCGTTGTGCTGCTTGCGGAACTCAAAATTGGGGATAACCTTGCCCTGTCGGGCATATTCCCGAATCTTCTCCGGAGTGTAGGATTCTGCAAAACGCCTGCGGTCGTCCTCGTTGGCGATGGTGTTGTAGATTCTGTCGTACAGCTCTTGAGTCGAGCTGTTCTTGATTTCCTCCCGATTCCACTCGTCGGTATAGCCCAGCATCTCCTCCAAGCGGTCGGTGGTCAGGTTGATGCGGAAGTTAAAGAGCATATCCTTCGACAGGATTTCGCGCATGGTCTCCTCGCGGAACACCCGAATCTGCGCCTCCTTCTGGGCGGTAATATCCTCCGATACTCCGATTGCCCAGACAGGCTTGCCGTCCTTGTCGTCGATAACCGTGTAGGTGACCTTCTCCCACCAGAACGGTTCCTCCTTGCAGCCCCGCACCTGAATCTCTGCGCTGACCTCTTTTTCTCCTGCCATCATCCGCTCGTACAAGCTGCGGTCTGCCGAGATACTGTCCGGATGAATCAGCCCCATCTCGATGAGGGATTCCGGCACACGATCCACCTGCAACGGCAGATATCGCAGACGCTGGGAGTTTGGGTCTCGGATGAGGACGCGGTGCTCAATATCGTATTCCCAGACATTGAGCATGGTATGCTTGCGCGCCATGTTGAACATCCGCTCGGTGCGTCGCAGCTGTTCCTCCAGCTGTTTGCGCTCGGTGATGTCCATCGCCAGCCCGATGATTGCGTTCGTTCCATCCTGCATGGTGGCCAGTCCGCCCGCCGTATGAACCCACGCAATCGTTCCGTCCCTGCGTCGGATGCGGTATTCCAGCACCGCCTGCCGCTCATGATTTGCTAAAACCCTCTGAATCTCCTGCTTGATGCGCTCGAGGTCTCCCTCATAGACCAGACGGGAGGCTGTGTTTCCCAGCTCCTCCTCCATCTGCTCGCGCGTATAGCCATGGATGCGGTAATACCCCTCATTCGCGTACAGGATTGGGAAGCCCTCTGCGATTGCCGCCTTAAAGACACCGTCGGTGATGCTCTCGGTGATGTAGCTCATTTCCTGCTCGATTTGCATCTCGTGGGAAATATCCATGAAGAAGGAGAGAATCAGACGGCGGTTATCTCCGGTCGGAACATATCGTCCCCGGTCGTAAATCCAAATCAGCTTCCCGCCCTTGGTCTTGACCCGATAGCGCAGACCGTACTGCTGTTTTCTGGCAAGCTGCCGGACAATCTCCTGATAGACAAATTGCCGGTCCTCCTCATAGATGAAGCCGTCGAAGTTTCCTCCGTACAACTCCTTAAACTCCTGCTCGGTATAGCCCAGATAGTGTAAAATCGCCTCGTTAAAGCAGAACAGCGGAAAGCCCGGCTCGTCATAGACCGCTATAATGCCACCGGGGATATTGCTGTTGACAAAGTGCAGCAGCTTGATTTCGGTTCGCAGCCACTCACTGCCCTCCAATTTCTGCATGAAGTAGAAGGAGCAGTCATTCGACATATCCTCCTCATCGTCCATCGAATTCCAGCCCGACCAGTTTTTGCTCGATTTTTCCAGATAGGTCTGGTAGACAAATTCTTCCAGCTCTTCTTTATTAATCGACAGCTCGGGCAGTTCCCGCACCCGTTCAGAGCGTTTTCCCTCTCTCTCCAAATCCAGATTGCGGACGGTTCCTGCCACGATGTCCGGCACACCCTGCTCGTCCCGAATCATCCGGCCTGTCGCCAGAAGATGGACCCACTGACCCTTGACATTTTTCACCCGATAGGACACGGTGTACCGCTCCGCTCGGCCCTCGACAATTTCCTGGTTACAGCGCAGAAATTCGTCCCGGTCCTCCGGATGAATCCTCTCTCCCCAAAAGGCAGACGAATTGCCCAGCACCTGAGCCGGCAGACCGAAATCAATCATCATCCTGTAGGAGTGCAGAAATTCTCCGGTCTTGAGGTTTCCCGCAAAAAGATACTCATCCGTACACTCCGCCAGTGCCTCAAAGAGATAGCTTCGATTGAGCTGGAACGGCGCCGGCTGGCTCAGGCGCTCCTGTCCCTTTTTCAGGCGGCTGTCACCCTGCTGGATATGGTGGTCCCGCTTGCGAATATACATCTGGCTGTCCGCGATGGAAAGAACATCCGAGACGCTCAGATTTTTTCCTGCGGTAATATTGGCAAAGCCGTAGCTGAAGGTCACATCATAGTGCATCCCTTGAGCAAGGCGGCGCTCCTCCAGCATACCGAGCATCCGCTGCATCCACATCTCCGCCTCGCGGACACTCTTGTTGAGAAACACCACGATGAATTCATCGCCGCTCAGGCGGAAGATAAAGTCGTTTCCTTCCAGATTTTTGCGGATGCTCTGTGCCACAAAGACCAGCAGGCGGTCACCCTCCAGATGGCCGTAGGTGTCGTTGACCCACTTGAGCCCGTTGATGTCATACAGCGAGACGGTGAAACTCTCGTCCTTGCCCATGCACCGCAGCAGGTCGTCCAGCTTCTTTTTGCCGGCATTTCGATTGAGCACCCCAGTCAGCTCATCGATGGAGGCCTCCATCGACAGCTGCATCTGAGCCGTAATATCCAGAGAGTCCTGAATGTGATAGGTTCGCCCGTTCCAGTTCTGCAGGGTATCGTGGTTCATATAGACCCTGCCGGTGGCGGAGTTCTTTTCCCGCCAGACGCAGGCTGCCCCTTCCCCGGCTTTTTTGAGCTTCTCGATTTTGCAGAACTCGCAGCGCTCGGTCATTCCTCTCTGGATTACCTGCCAGCAGAGCTTGCCCTCCTCGTCGCCCAGCCGAAATGCCTTCTTCATATACTCGTTCACATAGACAATCTCATCTGTTTCGACATCAGTAATATAAATATTGGCATTGATGCGGTCCAAGACCTTTCGGTAGAAATCGGCATCAAATTTCTTCTCCATACCACCCCTCCTGTCCTGCTGAGTTTTAAGGATATTATATCATGTTCTACCAAAAACAGGAAGTGCGTTTCCCCCACATTTGCAAGAAAAGACCCTGCCATTTTTTTGGCAGGGTCTTTCAGCGCTTCTCTTATTTTTCGTAAGTTCCCTTTTTCAGCAACACATGGTCCTGCATCAGGAGCTTGCCTCCTGCCATGACCATTTCCAGGTCCATCTGCTCATCCAGCAACAGCAGATCTGCATCAGCTCCCACACAGACACAGCCCTTGCGCGGATACAGCTCCAGCGAGCGCGCGGTGTTGCTGGTCATGAAGCACAGCGCTTCCTCCAGCGGCATCTTGCACTCCTGCACCATGTATTTCAGCTCCTTGTAGCAGGTGTCCACTGCGGAGTAGCCGATTGCCACCAGCTTGCCCTCCGAATCGTAATGGGACCAGCTGCCCATACCGTCCGAGCTCATGGTGATGCGCTCCATCGGAACGCCCTGTTCCTTGGCAAGACGAACACAGTCTGCCGGACGACCTTCGCGAGCCGAGCCGCAGGTCATATCGATGTAGCCTCCACGCTTTGCAAAAGCAAATGCCTCATCCCGCAGTTGGTTGGTGCGGGTCACATGGGTCGGGTGGAAGGTCTTGATTGGAATCGAGGTTTTGTCCAGCGCCTCATTGACCAGAGAGAGCGCACGATCGTCGCTGCCCATGTGGAGCACGACAATTCCGCACTTTCCGGAGAGCATCCCGGCAACGCGGACATCGCTGCCCAGACGAATCAGCTCGTCCAGTGTGACGTTCGGTGCGCGGTGGTCCGACAGAGCCAGCTTCACACCAATGATCTCATCCACAAAGGTGATGTCCTTGCTCACCGAGTCAGTCAAGGTGGTGCTTGGGAATCCGTAAGAGCCGGTGCAAGCGTAGACGCTCAGTCCTTCTTCCTTCAGGGCCTTGGTCTTTGCCAGCAGATTTTCGGTATTACGGGAAATTCCGTCCGTTCCCAGCAGGCCGACCAAAGAGGTCACACCGCCCTCAACCAGCTGCGAGAGAACAACCGGAGGCACCTGTGTGTGAAAGCTGCCTTCTCCGCCGCCGCCTGTGATATGAACGTGCGGGTCCAAGATACCCGGAGTCAGCTTCTTTCCTCTTCCGTCAATCACCTGACAGCAGGACAGCGGCAGATTGATTTCCTCCTCAATCGCCTCGATTTGATTCCCGCAAACCAGCACATCCCGAACTCCTAAATATTCCGGCGCATACACAGCAGCCTGTTTGATTAAAAACATTTTGTCCACTCCTTTCCTAGTAAACCCAGTATATCACGAATCTTCCCGGACTACAAACAGAATTTTTGTTTTTATGAAATCCTATTTGTATAATTCCCTATTAAGTATACTATTGTTAATCGAATTTCTTAAAATCCAACAGCCGTCCATCCCATTTTTTGAGTGCCACTCTGGTCGAGCGAGCCATCTCACGGCTGAAGGCCGCACCTGTTTTTCTCGCATAGAAGGCCTGTGCGTGGTTGTCGGCGCGGTATGGATTATTCTCCTTGTGAAAGGACTGTGCCATCGAGGAGAACATCTCGTTGTTTTCCTCCGGGCTCAGGCGATGGTAGGTTTCATCAAAGACAATATACTTGCGGTCAAAGCGCTCCCGCAGCTTTTTCAGATGGTTGGGGCGATAGTATCCCAGACACAGCATCCCAATCGGGAAAGCCCAATCCGGCAGGTCAAACAGCTCCCGATGAAATTCATAGTTTTCCAGAATGTCCCCGATGTAGCAGGAGCCGATTCCCATCGACTCTGCGGCGATGACTGCGTTCTGTGCCGCAATCATGGCATCCTCTATCGCCAGCAGCAGGTCGGATTCCTGCGGTCCTTCAAAGAGCAGGCCCTCTCTCTGGCAGTATTCGGCAACACCGTTGTTCTGATAATAGTCAAACCACCGCTGATGGTCTGCCAAAAAGACCAGAATCACCGGCGCTGTCGCAATAAACGCCTGATGGTCACAGCTTTGTGCCAGCTTTTTCTTGGTCTTTTCGTCCCGCACCACAATCACCGAATACAGCATCTGGTTGCCGGCAGTAGGCGCACGCATGGTTGCCTCCAGAATGGTATCCAATATTTCCTGGGAAATTTCCCGGTCATCGTACACACGCAGCGATGCTCGATTGTTGAGCACCTCCAAGGTTTGGTTGGTCATTTTAAGCTTCCCTCCTGCAACGGATTAAAAGATAAAAGAAAAAGAGCCCCGGCGTCCCGGAGCTCTTTCCCCCACAGCCCTTATCAGGCGAATGCGTCCATCCACGGACCGACCTGATCACAATCGGTTCTACCCGAAAAGTGCTGTGTATTTGTTACCTGTACATCATAGCACAGGTTATAAATGATGTCAAGGGTCTTATTGTCGGGACCCTTTATCCCGGTAGGAGGAGGCCTCCTCCGGGACCGGTTATATCGATATATCCGGTGGTACACCTGGAATCAATCAGACAAACTAGATCAGTTCGATGATTGCCATCTCAGCTGCGTCACCGCGGCGAGGACCGATCTTGATGATGCGGCAGTAACCGCCGTTTCTCTCTTTATATTTTGGAGCGATATCATCAAAGACCTTCTTTGCGACAGTCTCTTTTGTAACGTAAGAATAAACCTGACGCTTGGAATGGAGGTCATCCTGCTTTGCCTTTGTGATGATCTTTTCAGTCATCGCTTTGACTTCTTTCGCTCTTGTAACTGTGGTCTCAATCTTGCCGTTTTCCAGCAGGAAAGTTACCATCGCTCTAAGCATAGCCGTTCTGTTAGCAGTGGCTCTGCCGAGTTTTCTGGTGCCTGGCATCCAAATTCACTCCTTTTTAATGGATTATGGAATGTATCTCAACTACTCGTCGTTTTGGCTAAGACTAAAGCCCAGGGAATCGATCTTCGCAAGAACTTCTTCCAGAGACTTTTTGCCCAGATTTCTGACTTTCATCATCTCGTCTGGTGTTTTTGTAACCAAATCACTTACTGTGTTCACGCCTGCGCGTTTGAGGCAGTTGAACGCACGAACGGAGAGGTCAAGCTCTTCAATGGTCATCTCAAGAGCTTTTTCCTTACCGGTATCTTCCTGAGTGTCCATGATTTCCGTGTTGCTCACTTCCTCAGAAAGGTCGACGAAGTGATTGAGCTGTCTATTGAGGATCTTCGCGGAGAGGCTGACGGCTTCTTTTGCAGAAATGGTTCCGTCTGTCCAAACCTCCAGCGTCAACTTATCATAGTCGGTGATCTGCTCAACTCGAGTGTTCTCAACAGTATAGTTTACCTTCAGAACTGGGGTATAGATACTGTCGATATAAATCTTATTCAGGGACATTTTATCGATCTGAGCCTTGTCCTGCATCGATTTATCGCTGTTCTTGTCTTTCGCAGTCTGTTTGTTCTTTTCAGCAGAGACATAGCCCTGACCTTTGTCCAGAACAATCTCCATGCGAAGAACTGCGTTTGGTCCCAGGGTTGCGATATGCATGCTTGGGTCCAGGATTTCGACGTCGGAATCACACTGGATAGAACCAGCAGTGACCTCGCCCTCGCCCTCTGCATTGATATAAACAACCTTTGGTCCGTCACTGTAAAGTTTTGCAGTTAAACCCTTGATGTTGAGGACAATCTCTGTGACGTCCTCTTTTACGCCCTCAATAGTTGAGAATTCGTGTTGTACGCCATCAATTTTAATTGATGTGACTGCAACACCAGGAAGCGAGGAGAGCAACACACGTCTCAGGCTGTTGCCTAAGGTTGTACCGAAACCTCTATCAAGTGGTTCCACAACGAACCTGCCGTATGTTCCATCAGATTTAAGTTCTGCGGTCTCAATCTTTGGCTCGATTATCTTTACCATTATAACCCTCCTTCAATGGCAGCGGTATGTTGGCCGCCGTTATTTTCGCGTTCCCATGCTGATGTAAAATTGTTTCCCCAACACTGACAGCAAAAGCCTGTCAGCAACAGCCGGGCTGCCTGACGCATCAGGCGGCGGCAGCTATTATTTGGAGTACAACTCAACGATGAGATGTTCTTCAACATCGAGGTCGATATCTTCGCGATTTGGAAGGTTGACTACTTTTGCGGTGTAGTTGTCTTTATCCATATCCAGCCACTGTGGAACCGGACGGGAACCGTTTGCTTCCATAATAGCTTTGAACTTGTCAGAAGACTTGCTGCTGTCGGTCAGAACAACAACATCACCAGCCTTGAGCAGGATGGAAGGAATGTTTGCTTTGTGACCATTTACAGTGAAGTGGCCATGTCTAACCAGCTGTCTTGCTTCTGCTCTGGAAGAAGCCATGCCAGCTCTGTAAACGACGTTGTCCAGACGGCTTTCCAGAATTCTGAGCAGGTTTTCACCAGCAACGCCCTGCTGTTTTTCAGCCATTTCGAAGTATTTAGCGAACTGGCCTTCAAGTACGCCATAGAAGCGTCTGGTTTTCTGTTTCGCACGGAGCTGAAGTCCATACTCGGAAACTTTTTTGCGGTTCTGGCCGTGCTGACCCGGAGCATAGCTTCTGCGGGACAGAGCACATTTATCAGAGTAGCATCTTTCGCCTTTGAGGAACAGTTTCTGTCCTTCACGACGGCAAAGCTTGCAGACCGCACCTGTATATCTTGCCATATTCTTTGTACCTCCCTAACCAGATTACACGCGTCTTCTCTTAGGTGGACGGCAACCGTTGTGCGGAATTGGAGTAACATCTTTAATCATGTTAACTTCAAGACCTGCTGCCTGAAGCGCACGAATCGCAGCCTCACGTCCGGAACCTGGTCCTTTAACAAATACTTCTACAGATTTCAGACCATGGATCATTGCAGCTTTTGCAGCTGTTTCAGCAGCTGTCTGTGCAGCAAATGGGGTGGATTTTCTGGAGCCTCTGAAGCCCAGACCGCCTGCACTTGCCCAAGAGAGTGCGTTGCCCTGAGTGTCTGTAATTGTAACGATAGTGTTGTTAAAAGTAGACTGGATATGAGCAGCACCGCGTTCAATATTCTTACGCTCACGACGTCTTGGTGTGGTGGCTTTTTTTCCGTTAGTAACTTTAGCCATTTCTCAATATCCCTCCCCTTACTTCTTCTTGTTTGCGATTGTCTTTGCTGGACCTTTTCTTGTACGAGCGTTGGTCTTGGTTCTCTGTCCTCTTACAGGCAGGCCCTTTCTATGACGAACGCCTCTGTAGCATCCAATTTCGATCAATCTCTTGATGTCGAGTGCAACGTCACGACGAAGGTCACCCTCAACAACAAAATGTTTATCAATGTAATCTCTCAGCTTTGTAACGTCATCCTCATCCATGTCTTTTACTCTGACATCAGGATTTACGCCTGTTGCAGCCAGGATGTCGTTTGCGGACTTTCTACCAATACCGTAGATATAGGTGAGTCCAATTTCGATCCGCTTCTCGCGAGGCAGGTCTACACCAGCTATACGAGCCATACTTTTGTTGCACCTCCATTATATAGGTCTTGCATATCCCAAAGGGCTGTGATTAGCCCTGACGCTGTTTATGCTTCGGGTTGCTGCAAATTACCATAATGCGTCCTTTGCGTTTGATGATTTTGCATTTTTCGCACATGGGTTTAACGGAAGGTCTTACTTTCATTTGAAACTACCTCCTTGTCATGAAGCCCTTTCCACGGGGAAGGAGCCTCTACCCTTTTCATTGGTTTTATTTGGAACGCCAGGTAATGCGGCCCTTCTGCAGGTCGTATGGAGACATCTCCACAGTAACCTTATCTCCCGGAAGGATTCTGATGAAGTTCATTCTCAGCTTTCCGGAGATATGAGCCAGAATTACGTGGCCATTTGGCAGCTCAACTTTGAATTGAGCGTTTGGCAAAGCTTCCAATACTTTGCCTTCAATTTCGATTACGTCTTCCTTGGACAAGTAAAAAACCTCCTTTTGGATTTCCTGGGAAATCAATTTCCCGAAATCCCAAACTGGTCTATGCTTTCTGAGTTGCTTGGTTGGTAACCGTTGACGGACTGATGTTCGTTTCCACGGTCCTGCGTTATGGCATTGTCATAATGACAGGTCCCGCAGCGGTGATCGCGATGGTGTGTTCAAAGTGAGCCGAAAGACTGCCGCTTCTTGTCAGCACAGTTCCGTCCTTTTTGACCACTACCTCGCTGCCCTTGATGTTGACCATCGGTTCGATTGCCAGCGTCATGCCCGGCAGCAGCTTTAAACCATGTCCGGGAGCGCCATAGTTTGGAACCGAAGGTGACTCGTGCAGTTTTCTGCCAACACCATGTCCCACATAATCTCTCACGACCGCAAAGCCGAAGCTCTTGGCGTAAGATTCCACCGCATAGCCGATGTCTCCCAATCTGTTTCCAGGCTGAGCGGCCTCGATTGCGCGGTTCAGGCACTCTTTTGTGACGTCCATGATTTTTTGTGCTTCTTCAGAAACCGTTCCTGCGGCAAAGGTTGCCGCATTGTCTCCTGTATAGCCCCCGATGGCAGCGCCGACATCGACACTGACGATATCGCCCTCCTGAATGATCCTTCCGGAAGGGATGCCGTGGATTACCTCATCGTTGATGGAGATACACGCAGAAGCCGGAAATCCTCCGTAGCCGAGGAAGGTCGGCTTTGCTCCTTGAGAAACAATAAACTCATGAAGCATTTTGTCCACATAAGCTGTAGACACACCCGGTTTTATCAGCTCCCCTGCAAGTCTCAGCGCCTGAGCGCTGATTTTACAGGAAAGCTTCATATCGGATAATTCTTTGCTTGTTTTGAGTACAACCATTTGGTTTACCCCTCCAAAGCAGACTGGGCTCCCAATGCTTTGAGTGTGTCCTTTGTGACTTCCTCAACCGGTTTGGTGCCTTCGATTTCATAAAGAACACCAAGCTTTTCATAGAAGCCTTTCAGTGGTTCTGTTTGCTCGTGGTAAACGTGCAGTCTGTCCTTAACGGTGTCCGGGTGGTCATCCTTACGGATGATCAGCTCGTGGCCGCATTTATCACAAACATTTTCAACCTTAGAAGGATTGAAAACCAGATGATAAGTTGCACCGCAGTCTCCGCATACGCGTCTGCCGGTCATTCTCTGCATGATGATTTCGTCCGGGACTTCGATATCGATTACATGGTCGATCTCAACGCCCATGTCCCGCAGCGCCTGAGCCTGTGGAACGGTTCTTGGAAAACCATCCAGGATAAATCCGTTTTTGCAGTCATCCTCTTTCAGACGTTCGTTCACCATGTCGATGACGACCTCGTCCGGAACCAGTTTGCCTGCGTTTACGAATTCCTGTGCTTTCTTGCCGGCCTCCGTGCCGTTCTTCATTGCGGCACGGATGATGTTGCCGGTGCTGATCTGAGGAATATGACAATACTCACAGATTTTTTCCGCCTGGGTGCCTTTGCCGGCTCCCGGCGCTCCGAGAAGTATGATGTTCATAATACAGATCTCCTTTCTGGAATCTATTATTCCAGGAAACCTTTATAGTGACGCATCATCATTTCAGATTCGAGCTGTTTTACTGTATCCAGTGCAACGCCGACGATAATGATGATGGTGGTTCCTCCCAGAGATACGCCCCGGATGCCGGTCAGAGCACCAAGTCCGATTGGGAGGATTGCGACTACTGCACAGAACATTGCACCCATGAAGGTGACTTTCGAGATGATCTTTGCAATAAAGTCGGAGGTTGGTTTACCAGGTCTGATACCTGGGATTGCACCATTGTTCTTTCTAAGGTTGTTCGCCATTTCAACTGGGTTGTACTGGATCGCAACATAGAAATACGCAAATGCGATAATCAGGATGAAATACAAAAATGCGTAAAAAGCACTGTTGTAGTTAAAGATCGAAAGGAAGCTTGCCCAGAAGGAACCTTCCTTCGGCTGGATGAATGCAGCAATCGTTCCCGGGATCGCCATCAGCGAGCTTGCGAAGATGATTGGCATTACACCAGACATATTAACGTTGACCGGGATGTAGCTGGACTGGCCACCGTACATCTTTCTGCCAACAACACGCTTTGCATACTGAATCGGGATTCTGCGCTCTGCTTTGGTCATCAGAACGATGAAGCCGATCAGGAAAACAAAGATAACTACAAGGAGCGGAACACCGATCAGGTAACGTAAACCTGTTCCGGTGCTGCCTGCCTTCAGGCCCTGGTAACCGAGTACCAGATACTGCCACATGGTCAGAACAACCGATGGACCCCTGGAAACGATACCTGCAAAGAGGATCATGGAGATACCGTTGCCAATGCCCTTCTCATCGATCTGTTCTCCCAACCAGACACAGATCATGGAACCAGCGGTAAACATCGAGATGATGGTAATGACGATGAGGACATTACCAAAGGTGTTTCCCCCGTCCATAACCGCATTCTGGCGGTTAAGAACCTGATAATAAGCAAAAGACTGAACGAGCGCAAGTGCGATCGTAACATATCTTGTGATACGGTTGAGTCTCTTTCTGCCTTCCGCACCCTCTTTCGAGAGCTGCTCCAGCGCCGGGATGGCTACAGCCAGCAGCTGTACCACGATGCTCGACGTGATGTATGGAGAGATGGAAAGTGCAAAAAGTGTTGCGTTTTGGAATGCGCCACCTGTGAGCATATTGAGGAAGCCCAGTAAGTTGCCATCACCAAAACCCTGCATCACGGATGCGTCCAAGAACGGTACCGGCAAAGCAGCACCGAACCGGAAGATGACGATAATCATCAAGGTGTAACAGATTCTTTTTCTCAAATCAGGCAGTTTCCAGGCATTTTTGAGGGTCTCAAGCATCCTAGATCACCTCAGCCTTTCCGCCTGCCTTTTCGATCTTTTCTTTGGCAGACGCGGAGAATGCTGTTGCATTCACTGTGAGATTTTTGCTCAGTTCGCCGTTGCCCAGTACCTTAACACCGTCCAGTGCTTTCTTTACCAGGCCGCTCTCTACGAGAAGCTGCTCTGTAACGACGGTTCCATTCTCAAATGCTTCCAAATCGCTTACATTTACGATTGCAAACTCTTTAGCAAAGATGTTGTTGAAACCTCTCTTAGGAATACGTCTCTGCAGCGGCATCTGGCCACCTTCGAAACCAGGTCTTACGCCACCGCCGGAACGAGCTTTCTGACCTTTGTGTCCTTTGCCTGCTGTTTTACCATTACCGGAACCCGCACCTCTGCCTACACGATAGGCTTTTTTTGTAGAGCCGGGAGCCGGAGAAAGTTCGTGCAATTTCATTGCGATGCACCTCCTTTTTTTAAGCTTCGGTTACCTCTACAAGATGAGAGATCTTATTGATTTTGCCTTTAGTAGCTTCGTTATCCGGCTGGATAACCTCGTTACCGATTTTTCTCAGTCCAAGGGAACGAGCGGTAGCGATCTGGTCGTCCTTGCGGCCCTGGAAGCCTTTAACCAGTTTGATTTTCAGGTTTGCCATGGTTGTGCTTCCTCCCTTATCCAAGAATTTCTTTTACTGTTTTACCGCGGATAGCAGCAACCTCGTCTGCATTTCTCAGAGATGCAAGACCCTGGATGGTTGCGTTTACTACGTTGGTTGGGTTGTTGGAACGCAGACATTTTGTACGAATGTCCTTGATACCAGCTGTTTCAAGTACTGCACGGACAGGGCCGCCAGCGATAACGCCGGTACCTTCCGGTGCAGGTTTCATCAGAACGCGACCAGCGCCGAATTCGCCAACGATCTCGTGTGGGATTGTTGTGCCCTTCAGAGCAACTTTGATCAGGTTCTTCTTTGCATCTTCGATACCTTTTCTGATTGCGTCCGGTACCTCTGCAGATTTGCCTGTGCCGAAGCCAACGATGCCGTTGCCGTCGCCGACAACTACCAACGCTGCGAACTTCATGACACGGCCACCTTTAACCGTTTTTGCAACACGGTTAATAGCTACAACTCTTTCACTCAACTCGAGTGTAGAAGCGTCAATGCGAGTCAAAAGTATCCCTCCTCGTTAGAATTTGAGGCCGCCCTCACGGGCTGCTTCAGCCAGCTCTTTTACACGGCCATGATAGATGTAGCCGCTGCGGTCAAATACAACCTCAGAAATGCCTTTTTCAAGCGCTTTGGTTGCAATGTTCTTGCCAACTTTGCTAGCTGCTTCTTTGTTACCGCCAAAACCTTCAAAACCTTTATCCATAGAAGATGCGCTTACCAGAGTGGTTCCGGTAACGTCGTCAATGATCTGGGCATAGATATGTTTTGCGGAGCGGAATACGTTGAGGCGTGGACGCTCAGGTGTGCCACTGATTTTTGCTCTGACTCTCTTGTGTCTCTTGAGTCGAGCAGCATTGCTATCAAGCTTTTTCACCATTTCGATTCACTCCCTTTAATTATTTACCTTTACCAGCTTTACCTTCCTTGCGGATGATAACTTCGTCAATATACTTGATACCTTTGCCCTTGTATGGCTCTGGTTTCCGTTTTTCACGAATCTTAGCTGCAAACTGTCCTACGACCTGTTTGTCAGGACCAGTAACGATGATCTTGTTCGGGCCAGGTACCTCAATGCTGATTCCTTCGATTTCCGGCATAATTACTTTATGGGAGTAACCGAGGATCATAACAAGGTTCTTGCCTTCTTTAGAAGCTCTGTAACCAACACCGTTGATTTCCAGTTCCTTCTTGAAACCGGTAGTAACACCCTCAACCATGTTATGAATCAGGGTTCTGGTAAGGCCGTGCAAGCTTTTGTCTTCTTTTGCGTCGCTTGGTCTTGTAACAACGATTTCGTTGTTCTCAACTGCGATTGCCATTCTGTTATGGAATGTTTTTGTCAGGGTGCCCTTTGGACCTTTTACAGTCAGGGTCTGACCGTCGAGGTTTACCTCAACACCTGCAGGAATTGCTACAGGTTTTCTACCAATTCGAGACATTTTTGTACACCTCCTTACCAAACAAATGCAAGGACTTCGCCGCCGACATTCTCTACACGAGCCTGTCTGTCGGTCATGATGCCCTTTGGTGTGGACATGATTGCGATACCCATGCCGTTCATTACCTTAGGCATTTCCTTGCAGCTGGTGTAAATGCGCAGTCCCGGTTTGGAAACTCTACGCAGGCCTGTGATTACAGGCTCTTTGCCCAGACCGTATTTCAGGGTGATTCTGATCATTCCCTGTTTACCATCATCTACAATCTGGAAGCCTTTGATATATCCCTCATCCAAGAGAATCTGTGCAATTGCTTTTTTCATGTTGGAAGATGGTACATCAACCGTGTCATGTTTCGCTGCATTTGCGTTTCTGATACGAGTCAGCATGTCAGCGATTTTATCTGTAATTTGCATGACGTCAACCTCCTTTGCTCGTGCTTACCAGCTCGCCTTTTTCACGCCTGGAATCTGGCCTTTGTAAGCCAGCTCTCTGAAGCAAATTCTGCAAATACCGAATTTGCGGAGATACGCGTGTGGTCTGCCGCAGATTTTACATCTATTATACGCGCGAGTAGAGAATTTAGGTGTTCTTTTCTGACTTACCTTTTTAGATGTTTTAGCCACTGAACCTTTTCCTCCTTACTTCGCGAACGGAGCGCCCATCAGTTTGAGCAGCTCGCGGGATTCCTCGTCTGTTTTCGCGGTGGTTACGAATGCGATGTCCATGCCGCGAACTTTATCGATTTTGTCGTATTCGATCTCAGGGAAGATCAGCTGTTCTTTCAGACCCAGGCTGTAGTTGCCGCGGCCGTCAAAACCGTTTGGATTGATTCCTCTGAAGTCTCTTACGCGTGGCAGTGCCATGTTGAAAAGTCTGTCAACAAACTCATACATGATCTCGCCTCTGAGGGTTACTTTTGCACCGATGACCATGCCTTCACGAAGTTTGAAGTTCGCAACGGATTTCTTTGCTGCACAAGGAACAGCTTTCTGGCCAGTGATGGCTGCCAGGTCTGTCATGATTGCATCGATAATCTTATGGTTGTCTCTAGCCTCGCCACAGCCAACGTTTACGACTACCTTATCCAGCTTAGGAATCTGCATGACGCTTTTATAGCCAAACTTTTTGTACAAAGCTGGTGCTATATCTTTAACATAGGTCTCTTTAAGCTTTGCCATGTTTTCTCCTCCTAATTAGAATGTCTCGCCACAATCGTTGTTTTTGCAAAGACGTGCTTTGGTACCATCAGCCAGAATCTTATGAGCAACTCTTGTTGGCTTGCCGCATTTTGGGCAAACGAGCATTACTTTAGAAGAATACATTGCGCCTTCTGCGTCAACGATACCGCCCTGTTCACCCATACGACGAGGTTTTACATGTTTTTTGATCATGTTGCAGCCTTCGACGATGACTTTACCCTCTTTAGGGCTTACCGCCAAAACTTTACCTTTTTTTCCTTTATCCTTACCGGACAGGATAACAACGGTGTCGCCTGTTTTTACGTGTACGTTCATCTCTTGAGCACCTCCTACAGAACCTCTGGGGCGAGGCTGAGAATCTTGAGGTAATCTTTATCTCTGAGCTCTCTCGCCACTGGGCCAAAAATACGTGTGCCCCTTGGATTTTTATCTTCTTTTACAATAACAGCAGCGTTCTCATCAAAACGGATATAAGTACCGTCTTCACGTCTTACCCCTTTGACGGAACGAACGATAACTGCTTTTACAACGTCGCCTTTTTTAACCATACCGCCTGGAGCAGCTTTTTTAACGGAAGCAACAACAACATCACCGATGTTAGCATATCTACGTCTGGAACCGCCCAAAACGCGGATGCACATGAGTTCTTTCGCTCCAGTGTTGTCGGCAACTTTCAGATAGGTCTGCATCTGTATCACAGTGCGTCCCCTCCTTTCGGTTGTACTGAATCAAAATATTTAGTCAGAAAACAGTAGCAAGATATATACTATTTTGCTTTTTCGATTATTTCGACTACTCTCCAATGTTTGTCTTTGGACAGAGGGCGAGTCTCCATAACCTGTACCTTATCGCCAATGCCGCATGCGTTTTCTTCGTCATGAGCTTTGAAGGTAACGGTACGTTTCATGATTTTATTGTAAAGAGGGTGTTTTACATTGTCTTTGATTGCAACGACAACGGTCTTGTCCATTTTGTTGCTGACTACTGTACCAACCCTTGTTTTTCTGAGGTTTCTTTCGTCCACCTTGCGTCCTCCTTCCAAGAATTACTGCACGTTCTTCATTGCATTTTCCTTGATAATCGTGGAAACTCTGGCAATGTCTTTTTTGACAGCCTTAATTCTCTTCGGATTCTCAAGCTGGTTGATTGCGTGCTGGAAGCGGAGGTGGAAAAGCTCAGCCTTTAAGTCTACAAGCTTCTCGGAAAGTTCTTTTTCAGACAAGTTTCTGATCTCAACAGCTTTCATTACTTTTCACACTCCTTTTCTTCTTTCTTGATAAATTTGCATTTTACTGGCAGTTTGTACATTGCCAGACGCATAGCTTCGCGAGCAAGCTCTTCCGATACGCCGCCGATTTCGAACATAACGGTGCCTGGTTTAACAACAGCTACCCAGTACTCCGGGCTACCTTTACCGGAACCCATTCGGGTTTCAGCAGGTTTTTCTGTGATTGGTTTGTGTGGGAAGATCTTGATCCAAACCTGACCGCCACGTTTGATGTAACGGGTCATAGCGATACGAGCTGCCTCGATCTGGTTGGAGGTGATCCAAGATGGCTCCAGTGCCTGCAGACCAAAATCACCGTAAGCAACAAAGTTGCCTTTGTGAGCAGCGCCTTTCATGCGGCCTCTGTGCTGTCTGCGGTATTTAACTCTTTTCGGGAGAAGCATTAGTTTTTGCCTCCTTCCTTACGAGGCTGTCTCTTTACTGCCTGGAGAACCTCTCCAGCGTAAATCCAGACTTTAACGCCAATTTTGCCGTAAGTAGTATTAGCTTCTGCAAAACCATAGTCGATGTCAGCTCTCAGAGTCTGAAGCGGAATGGTACCTTCATGGTAATGCTCGCTTCTAGCGATCTCTGCGCCGCCCAGACGACCGGAAACCTGAACCTTGATACCCTGAGCACCCAGCTTCATGGTACGGCCGATGCACTGTTTCATTGCGCGGCGGAAGGAGATACGTCTTTCCAGCTGAGAAGCGATGTTCTCTGCAACGAGCTGTGCATTTTTGTCTGGCTGTTTTACTTCAACGATGTTGATGAAAACTTTAACAGGAACTTCTCTGTCCTTGTTGATGATCTTTTCGCACTGTGTACGCAGCTTTTCGATCTCAGCTCCGCCTTTACCGATAACCATGCCCGGTTTTGCACAGTGGATGTGGATTCTTACTTTGGTTGCGTCACGCTCGATCTCGATGCGTGGTACACCTGCGAGCTGCAGGCTGTTTTTAAGGAATTTACGCAGATTGTAATCCTCTACCAGGATATCGCCAAAAGCGTCGTCCTTAGCAAACCAGCGGGAATCCCAATTTTTGATGACACCGACACGAATGCCGTGTGGATTAACTTTTTGTCCCATAGTTTACCTCCTCCTTTGGCTATTCCTTTTCCTTCAGAACAATGGTGATGTTCGAAGTTCTCTTGAATACTCTAAATGCTCTGCCCTGTGCTCTTGGTCTTACTCTCTTGAGAGTTGGACCCTCGCCGACGAAGCACTCTGCAACATAGAGGTTGTTCACATCCATGTTGTGGTTGTTTTCTGCATTGGCAATTGCGGATTTCAAAAGCTTCTCTACTGGCTCACATGCGGCCTTTGGAGTGTGC
Organism: uncultured Oscillospiraceae bacterium; assembly: GCA_900547015.1. Classification (GTDB taxonomy): domain Bacteria; phylum Bacillota; class Clostridia; order Oscillospirales; family Ruminococcaceae; genus Negativibacillus. The sequence goes on from URFD01000007.1 coordinate 24,180, forward strand.
TTCAGAATAGCCAAAGCTAATTTGGTCGGCTTGTTTCGAATCAAATCAAGCACGATCTGCACTTTACGTGGTGCAATACGGGCATATTTCAGATAAGCCCTTGCTTCCATTTGTTATCCTCCTCTCGGCCCTTGCTTACTTAGACTTTTTAGCGCCAGCGTGGCCTCTATAGGTTCTTGTAGGAGCAAATTCTCCCAGCTTGTGTCCAACCATATCCTCGGTTACATAAACCGGAACATGTTTGCGACCGTCATGAACTGCAAATGTGTGTCCAACGAAATCAGGGAAGATTGTGGAAGAACGGCTCCAGGTTTTCAGAACTCTCTTTTCTCCAGCAGCGTTCATTTCCTTTACCCTTTTGAGCAGTACAGGCTGTACAAAAGGTCCCTTTTTAATACTTCTACCCATTAGTGTGTCTCCTTTCAGCCTGCATTACTTAGCGTTGCGGCGTTTGACAATGTACTTGTCGGAGCTGTTGCTCTTCTTTCTGGTCTTATAGCCAAGAGCAGGTTTGCCCCAAGGAGTAACAGGGCCTGGACGGCCAACTGGGGATTTACCTTCACCACCACCGTGTGGATGGTCGCATGGGTTCATAACGGAACCGCGAACGGTAGGTCTCCAACCCATGTGGCGTTTACGGCCAGCTTTACCAAGGGATACGTTCTCATGGTCGATGTTGCCTACCTGGCCAACAGTAGCCATGCAGTTAACCGGTACATTTCTCAGCTCGCCGGATGGCAGTCTGATCAGTGCCATGTTGCCTTCTTTTGCCATCAGCTGAGCCATGATACCAGCTGCACGAGCGAGCTGTGCGCCCTTGCCAGGATAAAGCTCAACGTTATGGATGAAGGTACCAACCGGAATGTTTGCCAGAGGCAGTGCGTTACCGGTCTTGATGTCTGCTTTTGCACCGGATTCGATTACATCGCCAACCTTCAGTCCGTTTGGAGCGAGGATGTATCTCTTCTCGCCGTCTTCGTACTGAACCAGAGCGATATGAGCGGAACGGTTCGGGTCGTACTCCAGAGTGAGTACAGTAGCAGGCATATCTACTTTGTTTCGTTTGAAATCTATAATGCGGTATTTTCTTCTGTTGCCGCCGCCACGGTGGCGAACAGTGATTCTACCGTAGCTGTTACGTCCTGAATTCTTTTTCAGTGGAGCCAGCAGGCTTCTTTCAGGAGCAACCTTGGACAGCTCAGAGTAGTCAGTGGTTGTCATCTGACGTCTTGCAGCTGTCGTTGGCTTGTAAAACTTAATAGCCATGGTTTCACTCTCCTCATCATTTCTTTAGCGGGACTGAGTCAGATCCCATACAAGCAGAAGGGGGTTGTTCCTTCCGACGATTACATCATGGAGTCAAAGAACTCGATGGTCTTGGAGTCCTCTGTCAAGGTTACGATTGCTTTTTTCCAATCAGCGGTGTAGCCGCCGTTGAGGCCCTGACGTTTGTATCTGCCGTTTACGTTCATGGTGTTGACCTTAGCAACCTTTACGCCAAACAGTTCTGCAACTGCTTTTGCAATCTCGATCTTGTTTGCGTCTTTTGCAACCTTGAAGGTGTACTTTTTGTTTGCAATACCCTGCATGCTAGCCTCGGTGATAACCGGCTTCAGGATGATATCGTGTGCAGTTTTCATTATGCGTACACCTCCTCGATCTTCTCGAGCGCGCTCTTTGCAACGATGAACTTATCGCAGTTCAGAATGTCGTATACATTGATGGTGTTTACCAGAGCAGTTTTAACGCCCGGGATATTTGCTGCGCTCTTGATCAGTTTTGTATCAACTTCTGGCATTACGATAAGAGCTTTCTTATCAGCGCCCAAGTTGGAGAGCATTTCTACAACAGTTTTGGTTTTGAAGCTGTCTACTGCGATGTTGTCAACAACAATCATGTCGTTGCCAGCAACCTTTGCAGAGAAAGCAGATTTCAGAGCAAGTCTCTTAACTTTCTTTGGCAGCTCGTAGCTGTAATCTCTTGGCTTCGGACCCAGAGCGATACCGCCGTGTGTCCACTGTGGAGCTCTTGTGGAACCCTGTCTTGCACGTCCTGTACCTTTCTGTTTCCATGGTTTACGGCCACCGCCGGAAACCTCGGAGCGGGTCAGTGTGGACTGTGTGCCCTGACGCTGATTTGCAAGGTAGTTAACTACTGCAGCGTGCATAACGGAAGTGTTTGGTTCAATTCCGAAGATGGCATCGGAGAGGGTCATTTCGCCAACGCTCTTGCCGGTCATATCAAATACAGTAACCTGTGGCATCGTGTTTCCTCCTTTCCTTAAGCCATCTTAACGCTGTCAGTGATGTATACTACGCCGTTTTTAGCACCCGGAATAGCACCCTTGATTGCGATAAGATTGTTTTCAACGTCTACTTTAACGATTTCGAGATTCTGAACGGTAACTCTTTCAGCACCCATGTGACCTGGCAGGCCTTTGCCCTTGAATACACGGGAAGGGTCGGAACAAGCGCCGTTGGAACCTGCATGGTTAGCAACTGGGCCGGTACCGTGGGTAGCTTTCAAGCTGTGGTTGCCGTAACGTTTAATTGTGCCGGCGTAACCTTTACCTTTGGAAGTGCCGCATACGTCAACTTTGTCGCCGCTTGCGAAGACATCAGCTTTGATGAGGTCGCCGACATTGAGTGCAGCGCAATCATCGAGTCTGAACTCTCTGAGCACTTTCTTCATAGCAACGTCGCTCTTAGCGAAGTGGCCCTGAAGAGGTTTGTTTACGTGTTTGCTTGTGACCTCGCCAAAACCGATCTGCACGGCTTCGTAGCCATCGTTTTCGATTGTCTTTTTCTGAACGACGACACAAGGACCAGCTTCAATTACTGTTACGGGAATGAACTTTCCATTCTCGTCAAAAAGCTGTGTCATACCCAGCTTTTTGCCTACGATGCATTTTTGCATTGTATATACCTCCTATTGGTTATTGGTTGGCAGGGCATCCTGTCAACATTACCTTTGCAGACAAGCACGACTTCTTTTCGAAGGTGCCGGAGAAACTGGATTTCCGTTTCTCCTAAATTTCAGTGGAAAACTCCGATTAGAGTTTTACTTCGATTTCTACGCCTGCAGGAAGCTCAAGACCTTTGAGTGCCTCAACAGTTTTCTGTGTTGGTCTCAGTACGTCAATGAGTCTTTTGTGGGTTCTCATCTCAAACTGTTCGCGGGAATCTTTGTACTTATGAACAGCACGCAGGATGGTAACAACCTCTTTCTCGGTAGGGAGCGGAATAGGACCGGAAACTCTGGCACCTGTTCTGGTTACTACCTCAACGATTTTTGCTGCGGAAGAGTCTACCAACTGATAATCGAAACCCTTCAGTCTGATTCTGATTTTTTCTTTGACTGCCACATCATCGCCTCCTTAGAGCATTTTTCTTGAGTGGGACGACGTCTTTTGGCATTCGGACCGTTTGCCTTTTGGGCTTCGGACCCTCCTGCCAACAACAGCTATACTCTTGATCGTGTTGAACACGCTTCCGCGTGTTTCCTGACTTTCTAAATAAAAAATCGGGCAAACCGCATAGCGCAGATTCACCCGGGACTTTAGACGGTCATGGCAAAAAAACCATTCGTCACGATCGGAAATACTTCCGTGTTATAAAGCCGCCCGGTTTTAAATCGGACATACTCGGCGGAAATT
>URFD01000008.1 GCA_900547015.1 uncultured Oscillospiraceae bacterium
TTTTTTTTTTTTTTAATGATACGGCGACCACCGAGATCTACACTCTTTCCCTACACGACGCTCTTCCGATCTATGGCATTATACAGCTGGTAATGACAGGGGAAGGAGGAAGGACTGCGAAAAACCGAGTGGGTGAAAACCTCGTGGAAAGAGTGTTGGAAAGTTAAACTATACCGATATGGTGTTATTGTAAAGGTTGTCAGAAGGCCCCAAGATTTTGTGGGGTTTTTTGTGGCAATCTCAAAATCTGGCCGAGAGGCAAAATTGATGCCGCTGCCCCAAAAAGGCATAAATGTCGCAAAAATCATCGTTTTTCGATGGTTTCCTTTCATTTTCTTCTGCTTGACAGAATCAAGATATAGTGGTATAAAATACAAGGCGACACAAAGTGTAGTTGTCATAGGCTATACAAGCGGTATATCTGCATTGGGCAGAGCCGCTGTCATGAAATTTTACGGACAAGAGGGATCGAGATGATAGATAAAGTTATCAAAAGAGACGGACGTATCGTTGATTTTGACCAAGGCAAGGTTCTTGCCGCTGTCGAGAAGTCGATGAAGGCAGCCGGACACACCGCTCCTCAGGGTGCTGCGGCGGTTGCAGAGGCCGTTACCAAACGCTTGGAGGAACGATATCAGCAGACCCCTCCGAAGATTGAGGAAATACAGGATGTTGTCGAACATGAGCTGATGAGAATGGGCTTTGACGAGGCGGCAAAGCAGTACATCCTTTATCGTGCAAACCGCACACGTATCCGCGAGGCAAATACAAGTCTGATGAAAACCATCGATGAAATCACCAAGGTGGATGCGCGCCAGAGCGACGTCAAGCGAGACAACGCCAACATCGACGGCAACACCGCGATGGGCAGTATGCTGCAAATTGGCACAGCAGGAGCCAAAGCCTACAACGAGGCATACCTGCTGACACCGGAGCAGGCAAAGGCTTATCGCGAGGGTGATATCCACATCCACGATTTTGATTTTTATTCCCTGACCACCACCTGCACCCAGATTGATATTGTCAACCTGTTCGACGGAGGCTTTTCGACCGGACACGGATTCCTGCGGGAGCCGCAGAGCATCCAGAGCTATGCGGCGCTGGCAGCGATTGCAATCCAGTCCAACCAGAACGACCAGCACGGCGGACAGAGCATCCCGAACTTTGATTACGGAATGGCGCTGGGTGTTGCCAAGACCTTCCGCAAGGCTTACACCAACAAGCTGATGGAGGGCGTGGAGGATTATCTGGACACCGAGGACGAAAAGGATACCGTCCTTCAAGTGATGGCTCAGGCAAAGGAAAAGACCGGCCACGGCCCGCGTCTGGAAATTGGCGCACAGGAGTACGACGCAGCGGTTGCACAGGCTTTGTGCGAGCGCTATGACATCGAGCCTAAGCGTGCAGCCCGTCTGGTTGAGGTAGCGCGTCATCGTGCAAACCGCAAGGCAGACCGGGACACCTATCAGGCGATGGAGGGCTTTGTCCACAACCTGAATACCATGCACTCCCGTGCAGGCGCACAGACTCCGTTCAGCTCCATCAACTACGGCACCGACACCAGCCCGGAGGGCAGAATGGTCATCCGCAATATCCTGCTGGCAACCGATGCCGGACTGGGACACGGCGAGACCTGCATCTTCCCAATCCATGTATTTAAGGTCAAGGAGGGCGTCAACTACAACGAGGGCGACCCGAACTACGACCTGTTTAAGCTCTCCTGCAAGGTCAGCGCAAAGCGACTGTTCCCGAACTACATCTTCCTGGATGCACCGTTTAACCTTCAGTACTACAAGCCGGGTCATCCGGAAACCGAGGTTGCAACGATGGGCTGCCGCACCCGTGTGATGGGAAATGTGTATGACCCGACCAGAGAGATCAGCTATGGCAGAGGCAACCTTTCGTTTACCTCGATCAACCTGCCGCGCATTGCAATCGAGGCAGACCACGATGAAAAACGCTTTTATGAAAAGCTGGACCAGATGCTGGAGCTGGTAGCAAAACAGCTGCTGGACCGCTTTGAGATTCAGGCCTCCAAACGGGTCTACAACTACCCATTCCTGATGGGACAGGGCGTTTGGATGGACAGCGACAAGCTGAACCTCAACGATGAGGTCCGCGAGGTGCTCAAGCACGGAACCCTTTCGATTGGCTTTATCGGTCTGGCAGAGACACTGACCGCTCTGTACGGCCATCACCACGGCGAAAGCGACGAGATGCAGCAGAAGGGCTTGCAGATCATCCGCTATATGCGCGACTACTGCGACCGCAAGAGCCAGGAGAAAAAGATGAATTTCTCCCTGCTGGCAACCCCGGCAGAGGGATTGTCCGGACGCTTTATCCGCATGGACAAAAAACGCTTCGGCATCATCCCCGGCGTTACCGACAAGGATTATTATACCAACTCCTTCCACATCCCGGTATGGTACAATATCACTGCCTTTGAAAAGATTCAGAAGGAAGCGCCATACCACGCTCTGACCAATGCCGGTCATATCAGCTATGTGGAGCTCGATGGAGATACCTCCAACAATGTCGATGCGTTTGAATCGGTTGTTCGCTGTATGCACGATGCCGGCATCGGCTATGGCTCCATCAACCATCCGGTAGACCGCGACCCGGTCTGCGGCTATGTCGGTGTGATTGGAGACGTTTGCCCAAGATGCGGCAGACGGGACGGCGAGTCGATTAGCCCGGAAAAGCTCGCACAGCTGAGAAAACAGTATCCGGATATTCCAACCTTCCGAGGAATCGAATAATCGGGACTTTTGCAAGAAGAAGTTTAACAGAGACTTTTGAAAATAAAAAAGGAGAATGAATCATGTCCGCAATGCAGAAACAGTCTACCATTGGAAAAGATGTCAGCTTTGAACGAATCCGCCGCATTACCGGCTATCTGGTCGGCACCATGGACAAGTGGAATGATGCGAAAAAGGCAGAGGAGCACGACCGCGTGAAGCACGGTCTGTCCTGTGGATGCAGATAAATGAAGATTAACGTAGCGGGAATCATCAACGAAAGCATTGTGGATGGCCCCGGAATCCGTCTGACCGTATTTTGTCAGGGCTGCCCGCACCACTGTCCGGGCTGCCAGAATCCCGAAACTTGGGAATTTGTGGAAAAAACCAGAGTTGCTCCCGAGCAGATTCTGGAAATGGTCCACCGCAATCCTCTGGTGCATGGGGTGACGCTGTCCGGCGGAGAGCCGTTTTCTCAGCCGGCAGAGCTTGCTGAGCTGGCAAAGCTGCTGCGGGCAGAGGGGTATGAGGTTGCCGCATACACCGGATATACCTTCGAACAGCTGATGCAGGGAAGTGCAGAACAGCGGCTGCTTCTGGAAAATATCGATGTTCTGGTGGACGGGCCCTTCCTCATCGAGGAGCGCACCTTGGAAGCGCGGTTCCGTGGAAGCCGAAACCAGCGGGTGCTGGATGTTCCACAGAGCCTGAAGGAAGAACGAGCTGTTTGGATGACCCGGGAAAACTGGGTCGGAGAACAGGCAAAATAAAGAACAGCACAGGGGCGGCAGATTTGACCGCCCCTGTGCTGTATCCGGAAAAAGGAGGAAACAATATGCTGGAAGAACTCAAACAGGTGGGGATTTTGCTGGGTCGGGAAGAGCTGGCTCCCATCGAGGGCAGCAATTGCAAGACAGGATTTCTGCGCAAAATGAGCCGGGAGCAGATTGCAGATTTTTGTCAGCCGTTGGAGGTTCTGCTGGTGGCAGGAGCTGAGCCGCAGGACGAAGCCCTCATCGAGGAGGTCCCTTGTGCGCTGGTGTGGTTTGCTTCGGAGCAGCCGGAACTGCTGCCAGAGAAGTATGATGCCTGCTTTGTCAAGGCCAATCCGCAGGAACAGCCGCGCCTGCTGCGCCTGTTTGCCTGCCTGATGGAGTCTACGCTGGAGCAAGGCTTTGAGGAATTTGGACAGGTGGAGGATTTAATCAGCCGCTTCACCGAATTTTCAGCCGACCAGCCGGATGACGACTCCTGCCTACTGCTGTGGCTGGGAGCCAACCTTGTGCCTGCAAGCGCAGAGGAGGAGGCTTTCTGCAAAAAGGCACAGCAGCTTTCGGAGGAGGCAGAGGAGCAGGGACTGGAATTTTACTGTGCCTACCATACGGCGGAAACAGCAGGACAGGAGGACTGTCTGCTGCTGCACGCAAAAGAGAAGATGGACGAGGAATAAGATTCGTTAGTGCGGAGTATTCAGGTCGCGGGTGCGGTAGTCCGGTCCTAGGTCGATGACCAGATAGGACATCAGCAGATTGAGCAGAGCCATCGGCAGGGTCAGGGAATTATAAAAGACCCGGGTGGCGGTGTGGCAGATGAGCATATGCTTGCTGTACTGGACGGTGGGAGAGGACATACTGTCGGTGATGGTCAGAATCGTGGAGCCGCGGGAAAAGGCATTTTTGGCGATGCTGCCCAGAGGGTAATAGTACTTAGGAAAGGCGATAAAGATGACCAAATCCTCCGGGGTCAGCTGTTCGAGCGTATTTTCCGTATCCTGCAAATCGTCCAGATTGATTAAGGACGCATCAAAGTTGAGCAGACGAAGGCGGGCCTCCAAAAATTCTGCCAGAATGTGGGAGATGTTGTGGGCGCAGATGAAGATTCGCTTGCCGTTGCGAATAGCTTCGGCGGCGGAGATGAGGGCGATGAGGTCCAGCGAGGAAAAAAAGTCCTTGCAGGCATCCGACTCCTCTCGGCAGACCTGACGCAGCAGCTCGGATTTTCCCTCCACATCGGTGATGGTCGCATCCGGCACAAAGTACGACGGCGAGGAGAGCATCTTGACGACATTCTGGGTGTATTCCCGGAAGGCGTTTTTCAGCTCCAAGAAGTTAGCACATCCAACCTTCTGGCAGAACCGCAGCAGGGTCAGCTCTGAGGAGGAGGTGCGCTGGCTGAGCTGAGCCAGCGTGATATAGGAGATATCCTCGGGAGCTTCCAGCAGGCAGTCTGCAATGCTCTTTTGCTTTTTGGTCATCTCCGGATAAAGGGTATGAATGGTCTGAATAATATCCATGATAGCTTCCCGTCCTTTGCTTGAAGATAGGGCTCAAACGGCCTCGAACATCCGCCTGCCTTGGAAAAAAGGCGGCTCGCTTTTGGGATACACAATCATGCAGCTGTCACAAGGCTAGGAAAAAACAAAAGCGAACACTGATTCCGGCGGAGATAAGAAATTAGAATATTGGCAAAAATCTCCTCAAGGAGCAAAATAGTATAGTAATAGCTTTATTATTTTCAGTTTACAGGATAAACGAAAAAATGTAAAGGATTATCGGCAAAACAAGTTTGCTTTTAGGATAGGCTACAAAAAATCCGAACGAAAGCAAACAGAAGAAACAAAACATTCTGCACAAGATAACAGGAGGGACACAAGATGTATTTATCCAATATGACAACAGAACAGGCAAAAACCATCCTACAGCAGGACCCAATCGTGGTGATTCCGGTCGGCAGTACCGAGCAGCACGGCCCACAGTGCGGACTGGGAACGGATTTTATCATCCCATCCTATCTGGCACAGCAGATTGCCGACGAGGAAAATGTTGTGGTGGCGCCGACAGTCCCTTATGGAGTTTGCCCGTATCATCAGGATTTTGCCGGAAGCATCGACATCGGCTATGAAGGGCTGTATCTGGTGCTGCACGGCATCACATCCTCGCTGATGCAGCATGGAGTTCGGCATTTCCTCATTTTGAACGGGCATGGCGGCAACAATCCTTCCATCGACAAGACCGCGTTGGAGGTCTATCGCAACGGTGGAATCTGTGCCAGCATCGATTGGTGGACTCTGGTTGGACAGCTGGACCAGCGGTTCCGCGGAGGACACGGGGACGCAATCGAAACCTCCGCGATGATGGCGGTTCAGCCTGATGCGGTTCATCTGGAGCTGTGCAGTCCGCTGGATGCACAAAGCCCGAGCGAGAACACACAGGCCGCTTCGATTCAGACCGTAGCCTTCCGAGGCGGTGTGGTGCGGCTGCCGAGAGCAACCAAGGAAAATGCGCCGCACGGCTGGTTTGGCCCGTTGGACCCGGCAGATTCCACCCGAGAGCTGGGAGAAGAGATGATGCAGGCGGCGACAGAGTATATCCGGGAGTTTTTGCAGGAGTTCCGAAGCTTCTAGAGGAAAAAAAGAAGGGTTCATGATTTGCTCATGAACCCTTCTTGAATCTTCTGGTGGAGACAATCGGGATCGAACCGACGACCTTTTGAATGCCATTCAAACGCGCTCCCAACTGCGCTATGCCCCCGTGCAGAAATTACCCTTTCATTATATCGGGCGGGGCAGAAGTTGTCAATATCTTTTTTTAAAATAATCCGGGAAAATTTGGAAGACCGATTTGAGCGCACAGGCAAGGTGTGCTATACTGATATTGAAAACATGAGGAATCTGGAAAGGGACGAAACGATGTTAGATTGGATTCAGGAACAGGAAGATGTGTGGCAGCGCCTACAGCGGTGCGAAAAGCCAATCGTGATGTATGGCATGGGGGATGGAGCGGTTAAAATCCTACAGGTGATGAAGCGCTACGGAATCAAAATTGAGGCGATGTTTGCCAGCGATGAGTTTGTGCGGGGTCATCAGTTCATGGGCTATCAGGTGGAAAAGCTGTCCGACCTGCAGAAGAGGTACGATGATTTTCTCATCGTGATGGCATTTGCAGTGCGCGACCAGCCGACGGTAGACCGCATTACCGCTCTTTCCAAGCAGTACGAGCTGGTGGCTCCGGATGTTCCGGTAGCGGGAGTGAACCTTTTTACCATGGACTTTGTGCAGGAGCACGAGGAACAGCTGAGACAGGTAGAGCAGTTGTTGGCGGATGAACAGTCCCGTCGGGTGCTGCACAGCATCGTCAACTTCAAGCTCAGCGGCAAGCTGGAATATCTGACCGAGTGTACCACCGACCCGGAGGAGGCATACCGCTGCATCCTGAAGCCGACCGCCGAGGAGAGCTTTGCCGATTTGGGCGCGTATCGGGGCGACACCATTGCCGAGCTGCTGCACTATGCCGGAGGCTGCCAGAGGGTGTTTGCCTTTGAGCCGGACGAGCGAACCTACCGCAAGCTGTGTGCGGCGGTGGAAGAGATGGGTCTTGCCGACCGTGCCGTATGTGTGCAGATGGCGGCCTATTCGCACCGAGAACTGCTGGAATTTGACAGCCGGGCCGGCAGACAATCGGCACTTCGGGAGGATTCCCTAGTGACCGGGGTGGAATCCGCTGCCAAGAGCAGAATCCGTCAGGTTCAGGGAGAATCGCTGGACCATATCGCAGGTGGCGAGCCGGTGACCTTCATCAATATGGATGTGGAGGGAGCGGAGCGTCAGGCTTTGGAGGGCTGCCGCGCGGTGATTGAGCGCGACAAGCCAAAGCTGCTGATTGCCGCCTATCACCGCAGTGAGGACCTGTTTGCCATCCCGCTCCAGATTGCCCGGATGAACCCGGAGTATCGCTTTTATCTCCGACATTACCGCTATATTCCGGCATGGGACACCAACCTCTACTGCGTATAACGGGGGCATCGGGGCCGAATGTGCCGGAAATCCCAAAGAAAACCGACAGAAGACAGAGCAAAATCCGGCGGTTTTATTGACATGGTGTTGTGAAGTATAGTAAAATACTAAGATAGGAAATCAGGCGCACAAGCTCGGAAAACAGAACTGACGCCCGAAACAATGCTGCCGCAAGGCAGAAAAGATAGAAACACCCAAGCAGGAAAAGAGGAGCGTGAAACCATGCAGACAAACCTGACAGCATCTCAGGAGGCCCGCCAGACAGCGGTCCGCAGCATGACCGGCTATGGAAGGGCGCAGAAGCTCATTGGCAATAAAGAAATCACCGTAGAAATCCGTTCGGTCAACCACCGGTTTTTGGAATATTCATCCAGAGTTCCCAGAGCGTATGCCTATTTGGAGGAGCGCCTAAAAAATCTGGTCAAGACCTCGGTCTCCCGAGGCAAGGTGGATGTTTCTCTGAGCGTCCAGACGGTCAGCGGAACAGACAGTCAGGTGATCATTAACCACGATTTGGCGCGGTCTTATCTGGATGCGCTGAAAAATCTGTCGGAGGACCTGCAAATCAAAAACGATGTCACCGTTTCCCAGCTTGCAAGATTTTCTGACATCTTCACAGTGGTTCGGGTAGCGGATGATGAGGAAGAAGTTTGGCAGGCAGTGTCCGAGGTGGCACAGGAAGCCGTCGAGCACTTTGTTCAGATGCGCGAGATTGAGGGACTCAAGATGCAGCAGGACCTGCTGTATCGTCTGGATTTAATCGAGCAGATGGTAGCAAAGGTCGAGGAGCTGTCCCCCAAGACGGTGGAAAATTACACCAACAAGCTGCACGCAAAACTTGAAGAGGTGTTGCAGAACAAGGCAGTGGACGAACAGCGCATCCTGACCGAGGCGGCAATCTTTGCAGAGAAGATTGCAGTGGCAGAGGAGACCGTCCGCTTGGGCAGCCATGTTCACCAGTTCCGCGAGATTTTAAAATCCAACGAGCCGGTCGGCAGAAAGCTGGATTTCCTGGTTCAGGAATTTAACCGGGAAGCCAACACCATCGGCTCAAAGGCGCAGGACCTGGAGGTTGCAAGAGTGGTGGTCGACCTCAAATCCGAGATTGAGAAGATTCGTGAGCAGATTCAGAACATCGAATAACAAGAGAACGGACCGGAAAGGAGCAGAGGCAGATGAAACACAAGGCTGGGCAGTCTACTTCTGCTCATCGTTCGAGGCCGGAGTGGTGTCTGGGAGTGGGCAGCATCCGCACAACACAGCAGGGAAAGCAGGTGCATCTGCGCTATCTTTCCAATGAACCGCTGGTGCAGGCAGGGATAATCTGCTGTGCGGCAGGCTGCGCCTTGAGCGCAAAGGCACTGAAGGAACAGCTCCCAGAGCTGCTTTGGACGAGGATCATGGGACGCGTCGAGGGTTGAGCCGCAGGAACGCGCCCCGCAGGAAAGGAAGAATTTGGATATGAAACTGATCAATATCGGCTTTGGCAACATGGTTTCTGCCAACCGTCTGGTGGCGATCGTCAGCCCGGAATCGGCGCCCATCAAGAGAATCATCACCGATGCCAGAGAGCGCGGGAGCTTGATTGATGCGACCTATGGCCGCCGTACCAGAGCGGTCATCATTACGGACAGCGACCATGTCATCTTGTCCGCGGTCCAGCCGGAAACGGTTGCAAACCGCCTGAATGATGACGATGATGAGGAGGAGCTGGAGGAAGATGAATAAAAAAGGACAGTTGATTGTAGTCTCGGGACCCAGCGGAGTGGGCAAGGGAACCGTGCTCAAGGAATATTTGAACAGCCGGGACGGCATTGCCTACTCGGTATCGGCAACCACCCGTCAGCCGCGTCCGGGCGAGGAGAATGGCATCCATTATTATTTCCTCAGCCGCGAGGAATTTGAGCGGACCGCAGCCGAGGGCGGAATGTTGGAATATGCAAGCTACAACGGCAACTACTACGGCACACCAAAGGCGCCGGTCGAGCAGCAGCGGAATCAGGGAAATGATGTCGTGCTGGAAATCGAGGTGCAGGGTGCGCTTCAGGTCAAAAAGAGCTGCCCGGATGCTTTGCTCATCTTTGTGGCTCCGCCCAGCTTTGAGGAGCTGAAAAACCGTCTGACCGGACGGCAGACCGAGGATGCCAAAACGGTGGAAAACCGCTTGAATATCGCTCGTCAGGAGCTGATGTGTGCAGGCGAATACGATTATATCATTGTCAATGATACGGTGGAGCAGGCTGTCCAGAGACTTGGACAGATTATCAGCGCCAACCGTTACAATAAAAATAATATGAAAGAATTTCTTGATGAGGTGAACCATAATGCTTAGACCAGCTATGTCCCAGATTATCCGTGAAGGCGAAAGCTATTACGCATTTGTTGTTGCAGTAGCAAGACACGCCAGAGAGATTGCCGATTACTGGGCAGACAACAATATGCCAATGGAGAGAAAACCGGTTACAGCGGCTCTGGACGATTTTGCTTCCGGCAAGGTCCGCGTAAAGGACCTGGTAAAAATCAAAGATTCGAACTAAGTTTTTCACACTTTCACAGTGAGAATGTTGAAAAAACGGGCGGCATGGCAGGGACGCTGCACAAGGATGCCGCCCGTTCTCTTATAGCATCAGAATGAGAAGATAAGGAGGCAGGCAGCATGATAGCAAGGGTTGTGGTGGAAAATGCTGCCTACTCGTTTGATATGGGCTTTTCCTATCAGGTGCCGCAGACCATGCAGGGAGACATCCGGCCGGGGTGTCGGGTGTTGGTCCCGTTTGGAAGGGCAAACCGGACGCGCCAAGGATTGGTGCTTGCGCTGGAGGAGGAAACCGGCCCGGAAGAAAAGATAAAACCGGTGCGGACTCTGCTGGACTATCAGCCGCTGCTCAATGAGGAGCAGCTATGGCTGGTGGAGTGGCTGCACAAACGGGTGTTTTGCACCTACTATGAGGCAATGCGGGCAGTGGTGCCCAGCGGCATGACCGTGAAGGTTCGGGTGATGTGCTCGCTTGCGTCAGAGGAGGCTCTGCCGGAGTGTCCGGACGAGGCGCAGGCTAAAATTTTGGACTTTCTGCGGCAGTGCAAAAAACCGATTCCGCTCGAGCAGATGCTCCTTGAGCTGGGAATCCGGCAAAATGCACCGGCCCTGCAGGGTTTGCTCGGATGCGGTGCGGTTCTCCTTTCGGAGGAGGTCCGTGAAAAAAGCACCGACAGCAAGGTTGTGATGGTGCAGCTGCGGCAGGACTATGAGCAGCAAATCCAGCAAAGCGGCCTGCGAATGACGGCAGCCCGAAAAAAGGTCATCGAGATTTTAAAATCCGGCTCCGGCGCATCGCTCAAGGAACTGTGCTATTATGCCGGAACCACCCGACAGACGGTGGATAAGCTGGAAAAGCTCGGGGTGGTGACCTACTGCGGACAGCAGATTTTTCGCAGTCCGTATGCAGACCGACAGCCGGTTTCGGAGCAGCCGGTGCAGCTGGAATCCAGCCAGCAGAAGGCGCTGGATACGCTGTGGCAGCTGTGGCAGAACCGAGAGGAGCAAAATCCAACCGCTCTGTTGTACGGGGTGACCGGCAGCGGAAAGAGTCAGGTCTACCTCAAGCTGGTCGAACAGGTGAGGGAACAGGGACAGGGTGTTATCATTCTGGTTCCGGAGATTTCCCTGACACCGCAGACGGTGGAGTTGTTCACCCGGCGCTTTGGTCGGAAGGTGGCAGTTTTGCACAGCGGGCTGACGATGGCACAGCGTGCGGACGAATATAAGCGCATCAAGCAGGGCTTGGCAGATGTGGTGGTCGGGACCCGTTCGGCGGTCTTTGCCCCGCTGGAAAAGCTCGGGTTGATTGTCATTGACGAGGAGCAGGAGGGAGCGTATGCCTCCCAGTCGGCGCCTCGGTATCATGCCCGGGAGGTTGCCCGGGTGCGCTGCCGCTATCATGGAGCAATGCTGCTGCTGGCATCCGCCACACCGAGCATCGAAACCTATTATCAGGCGCAGAAAGGGAAAATCCATCTGGTGACCCTTTCTCACCGCTATCTGGGAAACCAGCTGCCGAGGGTTCAGATTGTCGATATGGACCGCAGCTTCGGCTTTGATATTAGTCAGGAGCTGACCGCGGAGCTGGCGGACAATTTGCAGGCGGGCCAACAGAGCATCGTGCTGCTCAACCGCAGAGGGTATCATACCGCGGTGCGCTGCCATAACTGCGGCGAGGTGGTCAAGTGTCCGAACTGCTCGGTTGCGCTGACCTACCACCATGCAAACCGAAGGCTGATGTGCCACTACTGCGGCTACTCCCGGGAGCTGGACGAGAACTGTCCGACCTGCGGCAGCCAGCTGATGAGCTATACCGGCAGCGGAACCCAGCGCATCGAGGATGAGCTGGGGCGAATCTTTCCTACGGCAAAAATCCTGCGGATGGATTTGGATACAACCATGTCGCGCATGGCACATGAAACGAAATTTCGGGACTTCGCACAGGGAAAATATCAAATCATGGTGGGAACCCAGATGGTCGCGAAGGGATTAAATTTTCCGCGGGTCACGCTGGTCGGGGTACTGGGCGCAGACCAAGCCATCTATTCGCAGGACTTTCGGGGCTGCGAGCGGGCATTTTCCCTGCTGACCCAAGTGGTCGGACGGTGCGGGCGAGGCAAGCTGCCGGGCAGAGCGCTGATTCAAACCACTTCGCCGGACCATCCGGTGATTCAGCAGGCTGCCCGTCAGGACTATGAAAGCTTTTACCGGGACGAAATCAAGGCGCGCAAGCTGGGACTGTATCCGCCCTTCTGCACCCTGTGTCAGGTGGGATTCTCGGGAGAAAACGAGGAGTTTGTCCGTGCGTCAGCCATCTGGTTTGCCGAGCATTTCCGGCAGAAGGCGGCAGGAGAATACCGGGATTTGCCGCTGAGAATGATGAGCCCCTGCGAGCCGATCATCGCCCGCGTGGCAGGGAAATATCGATACAGCATCGTCATCAAGTGCAGGGCGGGAGAGAGGTTTTCCGCCCTGATGTGGGAGATGCTGCGGGAATTTGACAGCGAAAAGAAAAATAAGAGTGTTCATCTCTGGGTCGATATGAATGGTAACGACCTGTAGAATTTATGAAATAAGGAGTTGGGATTTATGGCAATCCGCAATATTGTAAAAGATACCGATGGGTATGATACCCTGCATAAGAAATGTCGCCCGGTGACAGAATTCAATCAGAAGCTTTGGACTCTGCTGGACGATATGGCACAGACCATGTATGAGGCACAGGGCGTCGGCTTGGCAGGCCCGCAGGTGGGAATGCTCAGACGGGTGTTTGTCATCGATGTCGGCGAGGGAATTTTGGAATTTATCAATCCGGAAATTCTGGAAACTTCCGGCACCCAGAACGGTGCAGAGGGCTGCCTGTCCTTCCCGGGAGAATACGGACTGGTAGAGCGTCCGAACCATGTTCGGGTAAAGGCGCAGAACCGAAACGGAGAATGGTTTGAGCTGGAGGGCGAGGAGCTGCTGGCTCGTGCCGTCTGCCACGAAAATGACCATCTGGACGGCATCGTATTTAAGGATAGAATGTCCCGTCTGCTCAGCGAAGAGGAGCTGGCAGACTAAAAAATCCAGAGGAGCAGGGAGGAGTAGCATGAGAATCGTTTTTATGGGAACGCCGGAATTTGCGGCGGCATCGCTGGGAGAACTCATCGAAAAGGGCTATGAGGTTGTGGGAGTGTTCACCCAGCCGGATAAGCCAAAGGGCAGAGGATATAAGATGGTAGCTCCTCCGGTCAAGGAGCTGGCATTGGAACACGATATTCCGGTCTATCAGCCGCAGAAGATGCGGGACGGGGAAGCACTTGCCATCCTCAAGGAACTGCGTCCGGATTTGATTGCGGTGGTGGCCTACGGCAAGATGCTACCAAAGGATATTTTGGAGCTGCCGCAGTATGGCTGCATCAATGTCCACGGCTCGCTGCTGCCGAAGTATCGCGGCGCCGGCCCGATTCAGTGGTGCGTCATCGACGGTGAGCTAGTCACCGGAGTTACCACGATGTACATGGCAGAGGGCATGGACACCGGAGATATGATTCTGAAAAAGGAAACTCCGATTGGAGAAAACGAGACCTATGGGGAGCTGCATGACCGTCTGGCAGTCATCGGTGCGAAGGCGCTGACCGAGACCATCGACCTGATCGAACAGGGGAAGGCTCCGCGTCAGCCGCAGGACGATGCGCTGGCAAGCTATGCGCCGATGCTGGACAAAAAGATTGCCAAGCTGGATTTCGAGCGTCCGGCTGTCGAGCTGCACAACCTGATTCGTGGACTTTCTCCGTGGCCGGTCGCACATACGACCTTTGGCGGCAAGCTGCTGAAGGTGCATCGCGCTGTGCTGGCAGATGGATTTCACGGTCAGCCTGGACAGGTGCTGGACAGCAAGAGACTGATTGTCGGCTGTTCGCAGGGAGCGCTGGAGCTGCTGGAGGTTCAGATGGAGGGCGGCAAGCGGATGAAGGGCGAGGATTTCCTCCGAGGCAGAAAGGCCGAAAAACTGGGAGATTAGCCGTAACCCTCCTATTTTTACTAAAGCGGAATATACTCTTCATAACTCATTCAAATTTGTCCAATATAATAAGAGAATGGGAATTTATTCTCTCAAATACTGAATGAAGGAAAAGAGGAAGAAAGATGTTTTTTTACTACTTTGACCGGTACTATTGGATTCTGATTGTGCCTGCCATGATTTTTGCCATGTGGGCACAGATGAGGGTTAGCTCCACCTTCAACCGATACAGCAAGGTGGGCAGTGCAAGAGGGCTGAGCGCAGCTCAGGTTTGCCGACAGATTCTGGACGAAAACGGACTGTTTGCCGTTCGGGTTGAGAGGGTGTCAGGAAACCTGACCGACCACTATGACCCGAGAAGCAATGTGATTCGTCTGTCGGACAGCGTGTATAACAGTACATCGGTAGCGGCAATCGGCGTCGCGGCGCATGAGGCGGGCCACGCAGTCCAGTATTCGGTGGGATATGTGCCTATCAAGATTCGCAACAGCATCATCCCGGTCAGCAAGCTGGGCTCCACGCTGTCGATGCCAATTCTTCTGGTGGGTCTGCTGTTCAACAGCGGTGTTCTGGTGGAAATCGGCATCCTGCTGTTCTCGACCATGGCGCTGTTCCAGCTGGTTACCCTTCCGGTGGAATTTAATGCCAGCGGACGGGCGCTGCGTACACTCGGCGACTACCACATTCTGGACGACGAAGAAACTCGAATGGCGGGCAAGGTGCTCAAGGCGGCGGCACTGACCTATGTGGCTGCTTTGCTTTCCAGTGCTGCCCAGCTGCTGCGTCTGATTTTGCTGTACGGACGCCGCAGAAACGATTGATTTTTTAACAGAAGAAAGGATTGTCCATGATGCCAAAGATGACGGCAAGGCAGGCGGCTGTACAGGCGCTGGTGCAAGTAAATGAAGAAGGCGGCTACTCCAATCTGGTGCTCCATGAGATGCTCAAGAAAAGTGGGCTGACACCGGAGGATACAGCCTTTGCCAGCAGACTGTTTTATGGGACGCTGGAACGAAAGATCACGCTGGACCATATCATTGGAGCCTACTCCAAAAAGCCGGTCAGCCGACTGACGCCGGCAGTGGCAGAAATCCTGCGCACTGCACTTTACCAGATGGTGTATATGGACAGTGTTCCGGATTCTGCCGCAGTTGATGAGGCGGTCAAGCTGACCCGGCAGTGTCGGGTTTCCAGCGCGTCCGGCTTTGTCAATGCGGTGCTTCGCAGCTTTGCAAGGGATGAAAAGAAGCTCCCTCCGGTCAAGGGCAACCGTCTGAAAAAGCTGGAGGTGCGCTATTCCTGCCCGCAGTGGGTGATTCGGGAGCTGTTGGAGCAGTACGGAGAAGACTCTGCACTTTCCATGCTGGAACATTCGCTGGACCGTCCGCCGCTGTATGTTCGGGTCAACACCACAAAGGTGACGGCAGACCAGTGCATCCAATCCTTGGAGCAGGAAGGAGTCAGCGCAAGGAAAGACTCCCTTCTGCCGGACTGCTTGATTCTGGAAGGGACCTCCTCGATTGAGCGGCTGAAAGCTTTTGAACAGGGTTTGTTCCATGTACAGGATAAATCCTCCCAGATGTGTGCATGGACGCTCTCTCCGAAGCCGGGAGAACGGGTGCTGGATGTTTGTTCCGCACCGGGCTCTAAATCCTTTACGGCAGCTGAGCTGATGGACAATCAGGGAGAAATCATCAGCTGCGATATTTTTGAAGAAAAAATCCGAAAAATTTCAGACGGTGCGGCCCGTCTGGATTTGAGCTGTATCCATCCCCAGATGCAGGACGGAACGGTTTATGACCCACAGCTGGGTCTGTTTGACAGGGTACTGTGTGATGCGCCCTGCTCGGGCTTGGGCATCATCAGCCGCAAGCCGGAAATCAAATACAAGCGGATGCAGGATTTGCAACAGCTGCCCGAGATTCAGGCGAAGATTCTGGATACGGCGTCCCGTTATGTTAAGGTTGGGGGTACGCTGGTCTATTCGACCTGTACCCTGCTGCCGCAGGAGAACGATGCAGTCGTTGAGAAATTTTTGCAGGAGCACGGCGAGTTCGAGCCTCTTGTCCTGCCGGAGCAGGTGCGCGCAGTGGGGCTTGCGGACGACGCGTGGAAGGTGACGCTGCTGCCGCAGATGGCAGACACAGACGGGTTCTTTATTTCGTGCATGAAGAGGGTGCGGTAAATGAGTTTGGAGCAACAGTTTGACTGGCAGAATAAAATAGACATCAAGTCGTTGGAGCTCGGGGAATTGGAGGAGCATCTGGCTGCGATGGGCCAGCCTAAATTCCGCAGCAAGCAGATTTATTCTTGGCTGCACGAAAAGCGGGTGGATTCCTTTGACCAGATGAGCAACCTTCCGGCGGCGCTCAGGGAACAGCTGGAGCAGCGGTACTACATAAACCGTCTGTCGATTATCAAAAAGCTCGTTTCCAAGCTGGACGGAACCCAGAAGTATCTGCTGCGGCTGAAGGACAACAACTGCGTTGAGGCGGTTTTGATGAAGTATAAGTATGGAAATTCCATCTGCATCTCCACGCAGGTGGGCTGTCGGATGGGCTGCAAATTCTGTGCGTCCACCCTGGCAGGTCTGGTGCGCTCGCTGGATTCCTCCGAGATGCTGGACGAAATCTATACCGTCACCCGAGACAGCGGCCAAAGGGTCAGCAATGTGGTGCTGATGGGAATTGGAGAGCCGCTGGACAACTACGAAAATGTGATGCGGTTCCTGCGCATCCTTTCCTCCGAGCAGGGGTACAACCTGAGCCTGCGTCATCTGTCCCTGTCCACCTGCGGACTGGTGGACCGAATCTATGAGCTGGCGCAGGAAAAATGCGGACTGACCCTGTCCATCTCACTGCACGCTCCCAACGATGCGATTCGCAGTCAGACCATGCCAATCAACAAACGCTATCCAATCGACGAGCTTCTCAAGGCCTGCCGCTATTATTTCCAGCAGACCGGCAGAAGAATCTCCTTTGAATATGCCCTGATTGAAGGGGTCAATGATGAGATCAGCCATGCTAATGAGCTGGCAGACCGACTCAAGGGAATGTCGGCTCATGTCAACCTGATTCCGGTCAATCCTGTTAAGGAGCGCGGATTTAAGAGAGGTTCCCGCCAGCGCATCGAAGCGTTTCAGAAGGCGCTGAAAGCCAGAGGAGTGAATGCAACGGTCAGACGAGAGCTGGGCGCAGACATCAATGCGGCTTGCGGACAGCTCAGAAGGGAGTATGACCAGCAGAGAGCACAAGGGGAGGAAGAATCGTGATTAAGTTTATGGGCGCGACCGATACCGGCAGGATGAGGCAGCAGAATCAGGATGCCTTTATCTGCCGCCGGGTCGGGGAGAACGCCGGATATGCCATTGTATGCGATGGCATGGGCGGAGAACAGGCGGGAGATGTCGCCAGCACGACAGCCTGCCAGCTCATCGAAAAATTTTTCCACCGTGATATTAACGAAACAATGAGCGAAGCTGCTGCCAAGGCGGTCATCTTTTCCGCAATCAGCGCCGCCAACGCCAAGGTCTATTCGATGGCGAAGGAAAATCCCGACTACCACGGGATGGGCACAACGCTGGTATTGGCAGTGGTGGTCGGGGAATGTATGCACATCGTCAATATCGGGGACAGCCGCATCTATATGGTGGAAAAAAAGACAGCCAAGCAGCTGACCCGCGACCACACACTGGTTCAGAACATGGTGGACCGAGGAGAAATCAGCAAGGAAGAAGCGGTCCATCATCCCAAAAAGCACTATATCACCCGCGCCATCGGGGTGGGGGATACCTTGGATATCGACTACCAGATGTATGAACTGAAAAAGGAGAGCGTGGTGCTGCTGTGTACCGATGGGCTTTCCAATTACCTGACGCTGGAAAAGCTGCCGGAGATGCTCAAGCACTGCATCCAGAACGGCGGCATCCAGGAGCTGATCGACTATGCCAACGACAAGGGCGGGTCAGATAACATTACAGCGGTTGTGCTGTACCGGAAGTAATGCCCGCGCTGCTGTGGGCGTAGCATTGCAGGAGGCAATTTTACATGGATAAATACATTGGCAGAAAACTGGACGGACGCTATGAGATCCGCGAGCTCATCGGGGTGGGCGGCATGGCGAATGTCTATAAGGCATTCGATGTGCTGGAAAACCGCATCGTGGCAGTGAAGATCCTTCGGGAAGAATATATGGACAACGATGAGTTTATGCGCCGGTTCCGCAACGAATCCCGTGCAATCTCACTGCTGGACCACCCAAACATCGTCAAGGTGTATGATGTCATCTTCTCCAACCGCATCCAGTCTATCGTCATGGAATATATCGATGGCATCACCCTCAAGGAATATATCGAGCAGGAGCACGTCCTGCGCTGGAAAGAGGCAGTCTACTTTACGGTGCAGATTCTCAAGGCCCTTCAGCACGCCCATGACAAGGGCATTGTCCATCGGGACATCAAGCCGCATAACATCATGCTGCTCTCCAACGGACAGATTAAAATTACCGATTTCGGCATTGCCCGCTTTTCGCGCTCCAACACCAAGACCATCACCGACAAGGCCATCGGCTCGGTCCACTATATCAGTCCGGAGCAGGCAAGCGGCGCCTTTACCGATGCCCGCAGCGACCTTTATTCGCTGGGTGTTCTCATGTTTGAGATGCTCACCGGCAAGCTGCCGTTCGAGGCAGATTCCTTAGTCTCGGTTGCCATCAAGCAGATTCAGAGTCAGCCGACCCTGCCGCGCTCCATCAATCCTGATATTCCGGAGGGACTTCAGGATATTGTGATGCGAGCCATGCAGAAGGATGCCGCCAAGCGGTACCAATCTGCCGCAGAGATGCTGCACGATATCGAAGAATTCAAGAAGAACCCATCGATTGTGTTCTCTTATCAATATGAACAGCCGCCGCAGGTGCATATCCAAAATGAGCTGCGGCATCGTCAGGAGGAAAAAGTGATGCCAAAATCACCCCATCGCTCCGCTCACGAAGCGCCGGCTTCCCATACCGCCTCCTCCCGCTCGAAGAAAAAGCGGACAGAGGATGCGGACGAATACGAAAGAAAGCCGCTGCCGGTGGTTCCGGTGATGGCGGGAATCGCCTTTGCCTTCCTGCTGGCGGCAGGTGCTTTTATCGGAATGTTGTTTGTGGTCAACAAACCCTTCGAGCAGGTGGCAAATGTCAAGGTCCCGGACCTGATTGGCATGAACTACGAGAGCATCAAGACCAAATATTCCAGCGAATTTAAAATCGAGGTGGAGGAAAAAGCACCGAGCGGACTGTACGAGTCAGGGAAAATCTATGACCAGACCCCCGACCCCGGAAAAACCGTCAAGGAAAATTCCACCATTAAAATTAAGGTCAGCACCGGCAAGCAGGTCATAGTCCTCGACGATTATGTGGGCAAGGATTCGACCGAGGTGTTCCGGGAGCTGAGCAAGAAGAACATCACATGGACCGAGACCGAGACCTACTCCAACGAGTATGCGGCAGGTCTGGTCGTCAAAACCGCACCGGAGGCAGGACAGGAGGTCACCGAGGGTGACGAGGTGAGCGTCTATGTCAGCCTAGGTTCTCAGGAGCAGAACCAGACGGTGCCGCTGCTGGTGGGCATGAACTTCCACGAGGCCAAAACCCTGCTCTCGACCAAGCGTCTGCGAATCGAGTGCATCGAGGAGGTCGAGCCGGAAACAGACAGCAGAGGAAATCCGCTTCCGGGTCAGGAAGCAGCAGGAACCATTCTGGAACAGAGCCCGAATGAGGATGGACTGGTGCCTGCGGGAACGGTTGTACAGGTTAAGGTCATGGGCGGCGACGGATGGGAGGACCCCAACAAGCCAAAACAGATTAAGATTACCTTCGACCTGCCGGAGGGAAGCGGCAAGGTTCATGTACAGACCTTCGTGGATGGCAAGGAGACCGGCTACGGAGACCCGAACCTTTCCAAGCAGACCACATGGACAACCAAGCCGAGCGGCCGCGGAGATGCCAAGGTGGAAATCTATATCGACAGCGAGCTGTACCGCAGCTATGATGTCAACTTTGATAACGGGACACAGGTAGAAACGACCGATATGCAGGCGCTGGCAGAGTATCTGGAGCGCAAGGGCAGTCAGCTGGATTCTAACGATGATGACGACGACGATGACGACGACCTTCCGGAGCCGTCAGACAGCGATTCCGGCGGACGCAAGGTCATCAAGAAAGGCACAAGCAGAAATGATTAGCAGCCTGTAAACAAACAGCCTTCCGGCTCCTTTGGGGGCTTGAAGGCTGTTTTGCAGTCATTTCAAAAAAAGCACTCTCGCAATTTGGACGAGAGTTTGTTATAATAAAAGAAACGACAGCTTTTTAGAGCGCGGAAGGAGAAGGGATATCGTGCTGATACAGGGGAATTTGCAGATTTCTCCATTGGAAGAACAGGACATGAAAACGCTGGCGGCGTGGGAGACGCAGGAGTTCCGCGGAGAATTTGAGGAATATCAGATGGCCTCTCCGGAGAATCTTCGCAGACAGCTCAATCAGGATGGGCTGTGCAGCGAGAGCTTCCAGATGCTGATGATTCGGGTTGATGAGCTTCCGGTCGGACTGCTGTATCTGAATTTTGTCCGGATGGGCTTGGTGCGTCTGGGGCTGGTGCTGGACCCGGGAGCAAGAGGACAGCATCTGGGTTCGCGGGTGCTGGAGCTGACCCGGGATTATCTGCTGGACAATTATCCGGTGGTCCGAATCGAGGCAGATACCGATGTGGAAAATGTTGCGGCACAGAAGGCACTGGAGCGCTGTGGATTTTCTGCGGAAGGGGTGCTACGGAAGTACCGTTTCCATCACGGACGCTACCACGACAGCTACCTTTACAGTTATTTGAGAGACGAAAAATTTTAACAGGGGTGAGAAAAGGTTTGACAGAACAGAATATTAGGGGTAGGATTATCAAATCGCTGGGCGGCTTTTACTATGTCGCCGACAGCGAGCATCCGGAAAATGTAATCGAATGCAGAGCGCGCGGAGCGTTCCGACAGCAAAACATCAAGCCATGCGTGGGAGACTGGGCAGAGGTGGAGATGACCGCACAGGGCAAGGGATATGTGGTGGAAATCCAGCCGCGGAAAAACAGTCTGGTTCGTCCACCGCTGGCAAATCTGGACCAGCTGGTGCTGGTGGTATCGATTGCAGACCCTGCGCCCAATGCCTTTGTTCTGGACAAGCTGATTGCGATTGCGGAATATCAGCAGATTGAGCCGGTCATCGTTATCACCAAGTGCGATTTGGCTGACCCCGAACCCTTCGCAGAGATTTACCGCAAGGCAGGCTTTGCAGTGTACGAAACGGAAAGTCTGGAGCATCGGGGCATCGAAGCGGTCATGGAGATGCTGCGCGACAAGACCAGCGCCTTCTGCGGAAACTCCGGCGCGGGAAAATCTACCCTGCTCAATGCAATCGACCCGCGGCTGAGTCTGGATACGGGGGACATCAGCCAGAAGCTGGGACGAGGTCGTCACACCACCCGCCATGTCGAGCTGTTTGAGCTTCCCAGCGGAGGATTTGTAGCGGACACGCCGGGATTTTCGGCGGTCGATTTGGAAAAGTTTCAGGTCATCCTCAAGGATGAGCTGGCAGGCTGTTTTCGGGAGATGCGCCCCTACGAGGGAAAGTGCCGGTTCCGGGGCTGCTCCCACACCAAGGAGGCAGGATGCGCTGTTTTGGAGGCGGTCAAGAATGGGGAAATTTCCCAGAGCCGCCACCAGAGCTATGTGAATTTATATGAGCTGGCGAAAAATATCAAGGAATGGGAAATCGGGCGGTAACAGGCCGGAAGGAGGAAATCCTATGAAACGCTGCGTGATTTTTGGCGGCGGCGAGATTGCAGATTTGGACTATGTCCGCCGGCAGCTGCGGCAGGATGACGGAATCATCTGTGCAGACCGCGGCTATGTCTACTGTCAGGAGCTTGCCTGCTGTCCGGATTTGGTGCTGGGAGACTTTGATTCCTACTTCGGCGAGCTGCCCGCAGACTGTGAGGTTCTGCACTATCCGGTGGAGAAGGACGACACCGACACCATGATTGCCATTAAGGAGTCGATTCGCAGAGGATATGACGAAATCCTGATGCTGGGGATGCTCGGCGGCAGGCTGGATCACACGATTGCCAATATCCAGTCGTTGGTCTATGCGGCAGAGCATGGCCTTAGAGCCCAGATTTTGGACAAGGGCTGCCGCATCACGGTGATTCGCGACGGTCAAAGTGTGGTGGTTCCCTGTGAGGAGGGATACCATTTTTCGGTATTCAGCCACACCGACCGCGCCTGCGGGGTCAGCATCCGCCATGCCAAGTACGAGCTGGAAGGGGCGGACATCACCAACGGGTTTCCCATCGGAGTCAGCAATCACTTCCTTCCGGGAGAGGATGCCCAAATCAGCGTCCGGGAAGGAACGCTGGTCATTATTGCCAACCAAGGAGAATAAATCACAAATCCAGGCTGCCTGACATAGAATACAGCAAAAGCCGAGTGCTTGACTGATAAAGGAGGCAGCTGATATGAAAGTAGTCGTAATCAAAAGTCCCAAGTTTTTGTCCGGGATTCTTCGGATGATTTTTAAAATCCACAAAGAGGATGCCGGGTGCTGATGCAGCTTGGCAGGATGAGGACAAAAGCAGGGAAGGGTCGTTTGCTCTGGGAAAAGAGGAGCAGGAAAGGAAGCAACCATCATGAATTGGACAGAAGTAAAAATTTATACCACAAGCGAAGGAATCGAGCCACTGACCGGAAATCTGCTCAGTCTGGGCATTCAGGGCTTTATGATAGAGGATGCACAGGACTTTGACGAATTTCTGCACGACACCACACCGCACTGGGATTACATCGACCAAGAGGTGATGCAGAAGATGAAGGACTGCGAAACCAGCGTGACCCTCTATGTTGCGGATAATCCGCAGGGCATGGAGGAGCTGGCAGGTGCGCGCGAAATTCTGGCCCGCATGAAGTCGGAGGACACGCAGGGACAGTATGGCCGTCTGGAAATGGAAATGAAAAATGTCAACGAAGAGGACTGGTCCACGGCATGGAAAAAATATTATCATCCGGTTCGGGTAGGCGAGCATCTGGTCGTCTGCCCATCCTGGGAGGATTATGAAAAACAGCCGGAGGATGTTGTCCTGACCCTCAACCCGGGAATGGCATTTGGTACCGGAACCCACGACACAACCAGACTGTGCATGGAGCTGCTGGAGCAGTACATCACTCCGGCAGACCATGTGCTGGATGTCGGCTGTGGAAGCGGAATCCTTGCCATCACAGCGGCTCTGCTGGGCGCGCAGGAAATCAAGGGCTGTGATATTGACGAGGTCGCAGTCAAGGTAGCGGGAGAAAACGCACAGCTCAACGGCGTTTCCAACCGAATCGCCTTCCATCGGGGAGACCTCACCAGTCAGGTAGAGGGCAGCTTCCAGCTGATTTGTGCCAACATCGTTGCAGATGTTATCATCCGTCTGAGCGAGGATGTCGGAAAATATCTGGCAGAAGGTGGTACCTTCATTACCTCGGGCATCATCGATACCCGGGAACAGGATGTGCTGGACGCTTTGGAGAAAAACGGCTTTGAGGTCATCGAGCGCCGCAGCTCCAGCGGATGGGTCGCACTGGCTTGCCGCGCGAAATAGGCAGGGAGGAAGAGTATGCCCAGATTTTTTACGCAGACCATCTCGGCAGAAGGCGGAATCATCAGCGGCGATGACGCAAAGCATATCTCCCGCGTCCTTCGGATGAAGGTCGGGGAGCTGCTGACTGCCTGCGATACCAAGGGATATGATTATGATTGTCTCATCGAATCGCTCAGCGACCGGGAGGTGAGCCTTCGGGTGTTGGAGGTTCGGCCCAGCCAGAGCGAGCCGGATGTTCGGGTGATCCTGTATCAGGCGATGCCTAAAGGGGACAAGCTGGAATTGATTATTCAAAAGGCGGTGGAGCTTGGTGTGGACAGCATCACACCGGTGATGACCCGCCGCTGTGTTTCCAAGCCGGACAGCAAGTCGATGGCAAAAAAGCTGGAGCGCTACAACCGCATCGCGCTGGAGGCCGCCAAGCAGAGCGGCAGAGGCAAGGTGCCGCAGGTCTGCCCGATGCTGGATTTGCCGCAGGCGCTGGACGAGATGGCGCAGACCTCCTGCCCGATTCTGTTTTATGAAAATGCGACCGCTCCGGCAAAGCAGGTCATTGACGGCGCCGGGAAGGAGATTGCCGTTCTCATCGGTTCCGAAGGAGGTTTTGATGAATCGGAGGTCGAGCTTGCCATCCAAAAGGGCTGTCAGGTGCTTTCTCTGGGCAAGCGTATTCTGCGCTGTGAGACAGCTCCGTTGGCGGCATTGTCCATCATTATGTTTGAAACCGGGAATATGTAACTGAAATCAGGAAAAGAGGTTGGTGCAGATGAAAGGAAAAACAGCCGCAACATGGATTTTGATTCTGCTGCTGTGCGCCGGCACACTGGCAGGTGTGGTCTGGGCAGACCGTCAGGAGAACGGTTCTGCGACCTTGTCCCAGACGATGTCGGAAAAGACCTCTTCCGGCAGCAAGACTAATCAGAAAGAATCGACAGAGAACAATCAAAAGACGCAGGGAAAGGTTCCGAAAAACGAAACTCAGGAAGCCAAGACCCAAAAGGAAACAACACAGCAGGAAAAGCTGGCGGCAGAGTTTGCCAAGGAAAAGCAGGAATGGTATCTGCGGCTGGCCAATGTGGACCATCCACTTCCGGAGGATTTTACAGTAGAGACGCAGGAAGTCCAGAACGGGTACAAGCTGGACAGCAGAATCGCGGATCAGGCCAAGGAGATGATTGAGGCGGCACGACAGGACGGCGTGGAGCTTCTGGTCTGCTCGGCATACCGCTCGATTGAAAAGCAGACCAACTTGTTCAACAAGATGAAGCAGGACTATCTGGCACAGGGCTATAGTGAGGAGCAGGCATATGCCAAGACGGCGACTGCGATTGCCATTCCCGGAACCAGCGAGCATCAAAGTGGACTGGCTGCCGATATCGTCACTCCGTCTCATCAGACGCTGGACCCAGCATTTGCAGATACTGCGGCAGGTCAGTGGCTGGTGGAGCACGCCCACGAATATGGCTTCGTCCTGCGCTATCCGGAGGAAAAGCAGGAGATTACCAAAATCATCTATGAATCCTGGCACTTCCGCTTTGTCGGAAAAACCCATGCAAAGCTCATGAAGGAGCAGAACCTTTGTCTGGAGGAATATCTGGAGCTGGAGGTTCCGAAGGGCTACACCGGGATTCGGGACCCGTTTGAGGACCCGGCGAACTAAGTGATTTTCAGTCGAACAGGAGGGAACAAGGGTGTGTACACGACACAGCAAGCTGGCGACCGTCTTGGAAAAAATCGCGGTCCAGCTGATTTTTCTGCTTTTGGCTGCCCTGGTTCTCCTGTTGGGGATTCGCCTTGCCGGCAAGACCATCCTGTTTGCACAGGCGGAAAAGATTGAAATCATCAACAATCTGGTCGATGGGATGAGCGAGACTGCCACAACGAAATTTCAGCCGAAAAAGATTCAGGGAATCATCTGCGAATATCTGGAAGCGATGCTGCGGGCAGTGGCGGGGTTTGAATTTTTTCCCCGCAACGACCTGATGGTGCTGCCGCAAATTATCAATGCACTTCCGGAGGAAACGGAGATTTCCTCCTTTGTCTATCATGGCAGAGACTTGACCATTCGTACCGTTCAGCAGGATGCGGAATCGGTTTATGAGATGGTGGACCGTCTGGAACAGTGGGTTTCCCACGAGGAAAAGGTCTTTGAGAAGGTGGTCTACAGCTACTATCTGGATGCCGACGGTCGGTGCATAGCGGAAATTACACTGATTTCTTATCAGTATCAGGACTATGACTTGAGAGAAGAATTGGAAAAGCGAATCCTGCCCGACCGTCAGGAGCAGGATTGATTGGGAAAGAAGGGGAAAAACATGGAACAGGCAAAGATTGACCGTATCAATGAGCTGGCACGGAAATCCCGCGCAGAGGGCTTGAGCGAAGAGGAACAGCAGGAACAGCAGGCGCTTCGCCGGGAATATATCGATGCGATGAAGAGCAGTCTGCACGCCACATTACAAAACACAGTCATCGTCCGTCCGGACGGCACACGACAGAAGGTGGAAAAGCGTGACAAGGAGTAAAACCTTTGCACCAAAAAAATGCAGTCAGCAGGCAAAGCGTATCCAAAGGATTCTCTTAGCGGCGGTGCTGATTGCAGGGGCAATGTTCTTGTTGTGGGGAAAGGCGCAGAAACCGGAAATGCTGGATGTAGAATTGGAAGAAATCAAAATGATTTCTTATGGATCAGAAAGCATCGGCATCACAGAACCGGAACAGCTTCGGCAGGAGTATGCCCGTCTCAACGAGGTGCTTGCCAGACAAGATGAATTGCGTGAACTGTACCGGCAACTCCATGACCCCAATCCGGAGAACCGTCCAGCTTCCTTTTGTCCGTATCAGGTGAACTATCGCCTGATACTCCAAGATGGAACCACTCAAACAGGAACCCTTTGGGTGGACTGGCCCTGATACCAAAAAAAGAGCTGTGCGAAAAGCACAGCTCTTTTTATCCATATTTACCGTTTTCAACAGAGGGTGATACGGGTTCAATCAGATTAGATTATTCTGCTTCCAGCTCGATCAGAGCATAATTGCCGTCGTGGCGCTTATAAACGACATTGATTTCGTTGGTCTGAGCGTTGCGGAATACGAAGAATTCGTGTTCGAGCATATTCATCTGGAGGATTGCTTCGTCAATTTCCATTGGCTTTATCGGGAAGCGTTTGGTTTTTACAACCTTATATTCATCCGGCTCGTACATTTCCTCGATGAACTCCGGAGTAAAAGAAGCGGATTTCATGCGTTTTTCCAGCTTGTTTTTGTTCTTTACAATCTGGCGGAACAAGGAGTCGATAACGGCTTCCAAAGCCTCTTCGCGCTCGTCAGCAGTTCTCTCAGC